>NZ_JAAKZW010000185.1 GCF_011044995.1 Streptomyces mesophilus
ACCCCGCCCCGCCCCTCAACCGTTTCTCAGGGAATTCACAGATTCGCGTCAGACAGCTCTCACGGGTCCCCGCGAAGGTCGTCACCATGGCCCCCATCAAGAGCGACACACGTACCGAACTGTTCCGGCCGGACGGCTCTCCCGTGCGGGTGCTGGTCGTGGACGACGAGGCCTCGATCACCGAGCTGCTCGCCATGGCGCTGCGCTACGAGGGCTGGGAGGTGCGCACCGCGCACGACGGCGCGAGCGCCATCCAGGCCGCACGGTCGTTCCGGCCCGATGCCGTGATCCTCGACGTGATGCTGCCCGACATGCACGGGCTCACCGTCCTGGGCCGCGTACGCGCCGACGCCCCCGACGTCCCGGTGCTCTTCCTGACCGCCAAGGACGCGGTGGAGGACCGGATCGCCGGGCTCACCGCGGGCGGCGACGACCACGTCACCAAGCCGTTCGGCCTGGAGGAGGTCGTGGCCCGGCTGCGCGGTCTGATCCGCAGGTCCGGCGCGGCGGCCAAGCGGAGTGAATCCCTGCTCGCCGTGGGGGACTTGACCCTCGACGAGGACAGCCACGAGGTGACGCGCGGCGGCGAGCAGATCCAGCTCACCGCGACCGAGTTCGAGCTGCTCCGGTATCTGATGCGCAATCCGCGCCGGGTGCTCAGCAAGGCGCAGATCCTCGACCGCGTGTGGAGTTACGACTTCGGCGGCAAGGCGAACGTCGTGGAGCTCTACATCTCGTATCTGAGGAAGAAGCTCGACGCCGGACGGCCGCCGATGATTCACACGCGGCGCGGCGCCGGCTATCTGATCAAGCCCGCCGAGACGGCCGTCAAGCCCGCCGAGACCGCGGCCGGGGTCCCCGTGGGAGCCGGCGCGCGATGAGCCCCGCGGACTGACGCAAACTCGCTGTACACCGTAGAAGAAGCCCTTGTACGGTGTACGGGACCACTTCCCGTACACCGTACAAGGAGTCCTGCCCCATGACGGCCCCGACCGCCGACCAACCCTCCGGAGCCGGAGCCCTCACCGGAGGCCACCCGCAGCGCTGGCTGATCCTCGGCGTCATCTGCCTGGCCCAGCTCACCGTGCTGCTCGACAACACCGTCCTGAGCGTGGCGATCCCCTCGCTCACCACGGAGCTCGACGCGTCCACCGCCGACATCCAGTGGATGATCAACGCGTACTCGCTCGTCCAGTCCGGCCTGCTGCTCACGGCCGGCAACATGGCCGACCGCTACGGCCGCAAGAAGCTGCTCGCCCTCGGACTCGCGCTGTTCGGCATCGGCTCGCTGTGGGCCGGACTCGCGGACTCCAGCGGCCAGTTGATCGCCGCACGCGCCGGTATGGGCATCGGCGGCGCGCTGCTCATGACCACCACGCTCGCGGTCGTCATGCAGATCTTCGACGAGAGCGAGCGCGTCAAGGCCATCGCCCTGTGGGCCACGGTCGGCTCGCTCGGCTTCGTCTGCGGCCCGCTCGTCGGCGGGTTCATCCTGGAGCACTACTGGTGGGGCGCGATCTTCCTGATCAACATCCCCGTCGCGCTCATCGGCCTCGTGGCCGTGATCAAGCTGGTGCCCGAGTCCAAGAACCCGCAGGGGGACAAGCCCGACCTGATGGGCGCGCTGCTCTCCACCATCGGTATGTCCTCGGTGGTCTTCGCGATCATCTCCGGGCCCGAGCACGGCTGGTTCTCCGCACAGGTCGGGGTCTCCGCCCTGGTGGGTGCGGTGTTCCTCGGTGCCTTCGCGCTCTACGAGCTGCGCATCCCGTATCCGATGCTGGACATGCACTTCTTCCAGAACCCGAAGTTCATCGGCGCGGTCTCCGGTTCGCTGCTCGTCGTCTTCGGCATGGGCGGTTCACTCTTCCTGCTGACGCAGCACCTCCAATTCGTCCTCGGATACGAGCCGTTGGAGGCCGGTCTGCGGATGGCGCCCCTCGCGCTGACCGTGGTGGCCCTGAACGTCACCGGCATCGGCCCGAAGTTCCTGATGAAGCTGGGCGTGCCGAAGACCGTGCTGCTCGGCATGACGGTCGTCGCCCTCGGTCTCGCCTCCATCGCGATCCTCGGCGGCGGCACCGACGGCAGCTACTGGGGCATGCTGCTCGGCCTGTTCCTGTTCGGCCTCGGTCTCGCGGTCGCCCAGCCCGCCATGGCCAACGCGATCATGAGCGCCATCCCGGCCGAGAAGGCGGGCGTGGGCGCGGGCATCAACGGCACCCTCGCGGAGTTCGGCAACGGTCTCGGTGTGGCCGTGCTCGGCGCGGTCCTCAACGCCCGCTTCGCGGCGCTCGTCACCGTCACCGCCAGCTCGCTGCCGGCCGCGGTCGCGGCGGCCAAGAGCGCCGGAGAGCGGGCCGAGATCCAGGACGCCTTCGCCACCGGTCTGCAGACCAGCCAGCTGGTCGGCGCCATCGCGGTCTTCCTCGGCGGTCTGCTCGCGGCGGCGCTCCTGCGCCGGGCCGAGCTGGCGGGCGGCGGCCCCGCGGTGCCGCCTCAGGCCGGTCCCCTCGACAAGGCCGACGTGAACAAGGCCGCGGACAGGGCCGACGCAGCCAAGGCCGACGACGGTGCGGCTCAGGCAGGCTAAGTAGCATCGAGTGCGGCGGATCGGACCGGGCTGTTCCGGTACGGTCCGCCGCACCCACCCTCGTAACGGACAAGAAGGTGCGTCATGGTCAGGGCAGCCGAGCGGGCCAAGCACCCTGCGACCTCCAGCATCTGGCTGGACAGTGAGAAGGCCGGACGGCGCCGTAAGCCGGACCAGCCGGACGGGCTCGACCGCGACAAGATCGTGGAGACGTCGATCCGGATGCTGGACGCGGAGGGACTGGCCAAGTTCTCGATGCGCAAGCTGGCCGCGGAGCTGAACGTCACCGCGATGTCCGTCTACTGGTACGTGGACACCAAGGACGACATTCTCGAACTCGCCCTGGACGCCGCCTTCCGCGAGGTGGAGCTGCCCGATCCGGACCGGGCCGTGAGCTGGCGGGACGATCTGCGGGCGCTCGCCGAGTCGTACCGGTCCATGCTGGTGCGGCACACCTGGGCCGCCGCGATCCTCAACACGTATCTCAACATCGGACCGAACGCGCTCCAGGTCGCACGTGCCATCCAGGACATCGCGATCGCGACGGGACTGCCGCCCGCGGGGCAGGCGGGTGCGATCACCGCGGTCTTCCAGTTCGTGTACGGCTTCAGCACGACGATGGGGAACTTCCAGCGCAGGTGCGACGAGTCCGGGGTCACCCAGGACGAGTACTACGCGCAGGCCATGGCCGCCTTCCAGAAGGATCCGGAACTCATGGACACCATGGAGCGCTCCAAGCCGATCATCGAGGCCCGGGGCGGCTCCACGGTCGCGGAGATGTGGACGCGTGACTTCGCGTTCGGGCTCGATGTGCTGATCACGGGGATCGAGGCGATGGTGGCGCGCGCCGAGGAGTCCTCGGCCTGACAGTCCCTACGCGAGCCGCGCCGGAAACCCGCCCGTCGCCACGGGCCCCCACCGCTCGGGTGTGACCCGGATGATCGACTTGCCCTGCTCGACCATCGCCTCGCGGTATTCGTCCCAGTCCGGATGCTCACCGGAGATGGTGCGGAAGTACTCCACGAGCGGCTCCACCGACGCGGGGGAGTCGATCACCTCGGCGGTCCCGTCGATCTGCACCCACGGCCCGTTCCACTCGTCGCTCAGGACGAGCACGCTCACGCGCTCGTCCCGCTTGGCGTTACGGGTCTTCGCGCGCTCCGGATACGTGGACATCACGATCCGGCCCGAATCGTCGACACCGCAGGTCAGCGGGGACGCCTGCGGGCTCCCGTCCGCGCGGCGCGTGAGCAGGACCGCCCGGTGACGTGGGCGTACGAAATCCAGCAACTGGTCGAGGTCGACACGGGTGTTGGTAGCGATGCTTCTGGCCATACGGCTCACCTTACGAGTCGGCGGCCGCGTCTTCCCGAAGGCCTTCCCGAAGCTCTTCCCGTACGAGCTGAATGTCCAGCTCCACCCGCAGCGTCGCCCCGATCGCCGCGACCCCGGCCTGCACGATCTGGTTGTAGTGCATCGCGAAGTCCTCGCGGTGCAGGGTCGCGCTCGCGCGGAAACCGGCGCGCAGCCCGCCCCAGGGGTCGGTGCTCGTGCCCGAGTACGTGAGTTCCAGGGGGACTTCACGGGTGACGCCGCGCAGCGTGAGCGTGCCGTCCACCGTCCACTTGCCGGGTGCGGTCTCGCGTACCGACGTACCGCGGTAGACGAGCGACGGGTGCTGCTCGACGTCGAGGAAGTCGGGGGAGCGCAGATGCTTGTCGCGCAGCGCGTTGCCGGTGTCGATGGAGTCGGCGACCAGCGTGGCCTCGACCGTCGAGGAACGGACGTCGGGCGCGATCTCGATGGTCCCGCCGAACTCGGTGAACCGTCCGTGCACGCTGGAGATCCCCAGATGCTGCGCGACCGCGGCCACCGTGGAGTGCGCCGGGTCGATGGACCAGCGTCCGGGCGGCGGGAGTTCGGCCCCGCCCTGCCGGGTGAGCGCGATCGTGCCGAGCTCGGCCCGGCCGCTCGCCGTGACCAGGGCGGTCGCGGCGTGCGGCGCGTAGCCGACGGCCGTGACGATCGCGGTGTACGGGCCGGCGACGAGGACCTCCGTCGTCCGTACGGCACCCTCCGCGTCCGCACCCGCTCTGAGCACCTGCTCGCCGCGCATGTCCGTCAGCGTCACCACCGCGTGCTCGACCGCCCAGCCGTCGCCGGTCCGGATCCGCGCCGTCACTCCCACAGCCAACTCCCCTTGCATGGATGCCTGATCAGGCAATGGATGCCGGTCAAGGCACCAGAAGCAAAATCGGGGCCCGGCGGGCCGTCCCCTGCCCGCCGGGCCCCCTTTCCCTGTCCGTTCACCGGCCCCTGCCTCCGCTAGGAGCAGGGACCGGGGAACGTGGGTCCTGAACTACCCGCTCCCGTAAGCGCGTTACGCGTCGGGGTGGGTGAGCTCGATGTCCTGCCCGTCGACCCCGCGGCCCGCGACCGTCAGGGCCATCGCGGCCGGCGGATAGCCGGTGGCCATCAGCGTGTACTCGCCGCCGTCCAGATCGGCGAAGGCGTACGCACCGTCCTCGCCGGTCGTCGCGGTCGCGACCACATTGCCGGCGCCGTCCACCAGCGTGACCCGCGCGTCCTTCAGCGGACCGCCGCCGGCGAGCACACGCCCGCCGACCCGGGCCCCGGAGTGCAGCGCCACTTCGATCTGCGTGACGCCCTGTCCGGCCACCTCGACGGGGAGCGCGACGGGACGGTGCCCCGGAGCGTTCACCGCGACGGTCACCGCACCCGGCACCAGCTCCGCGAAGCCGAACTCGCCCTGCTCGCCGCTGAGTCCGGTGGCCAGCACATCGCCGCGCACATCGGTCACGACGACCATCGCGCCGACGACCGGCTCACCGCCCTCGGCGGCGAGCACGACTCCGGTGAGCCCGCTCGTACCGCTGAGCAGCAGGTCGTACGCGAGAGGGCCTTCGCCCACGACGACCGTGGCGGCCTGCGGCTGGAAGCCGTCGGCGGACGCGATCAGGACGTACGAGCCGGGGCCCGGAGCGTCCACGCTGTACGCGCCGTCGGCCTGCGCGATCGTCCGGCCGAGCTGCCGTCCCGCGAGCGAGATCAGCGTGACGGCGGCGCGGGGCACGGGGGCCTGGTCGGCGGTGCGGACGATGCCGCGGACCGGGGTGCCGTCGGAGAGGGCAGCCGGCTCGGCGACCGTGGTCACCTCGGCCGCGGCGGCCGCCTCGACGGGCGCGGACTCCACCGGCTCCTCGGACACCGCGGGCACCGGCGCCGCGTGGGCGGTCCGCAGCGGCACCTCCTTGATGAACAGCGTGATCAGGAAGGCGAGTCCGGCAGCCGGAGCGGCGTACAGGAAGACATCGGCGACACCGTGCCCGTACGCGACCTCCATCACGGTACGTATCGGCGCGGGCAACTGGTCCAGGTTGGGAATGCCGCCGCCACCGGTGCCGCCGTGCCCGAGCTCGGCGCCCTTGGGGCCGAGTTCGGTGAGGCCGTCCTTGACGTAATCCGTCACCCGGGTGGCCATGACGGCACCGAGCGCCGAGACACCGATCGCACCACCGAGGGAGCGGAAGAAGGTGACGACGGACGAGGCCGCGCCGAGGTCGCTGGGGTCGACCTGGTTCTGGGTGCAGAGCACGAGGTTCTGCATCATCATGCCGATGCCGAGACCCATCAGGGCCATGTAGATCGCCAGATGCCAGTACGGGGTGTCGTACCGCATCGTGCCGAGCAGACCGAGACCGGCCGTCACCAGGGCACCGCCGGCGACCAGCCAGCCCTTCCACTTGCCGGTCTTGGTGATGATCTGGCCCGAGAGCGTCGAGGAGACGAAGAGTCCGCCGATCATCGGGATCGTCATGATCCCGGACATCGTCGGGGACTTGTCCCGCGCGAGCTGGAAGTACTGGCTGAAGAACACCGTGCCGCTGAACATCGCGACACCCACGAACAGCGACGCGAGCGAGGCGAGCGTGATGGTGCGGTTGCGGAACAGGCGCAGCGGGATGATCGGCTCGCTGGCCTTGGTCTCGGTGAACAGGAACAGCGCGATCAGTGCGAGCGAACCGCCGACCATCGCCCCGGTCTGCCAGGACATCCAGTCGTACTTGTCGCCGGCGAAGGTCACCCAGACCAGGAGCAGCGAGACGGCCGCCGAGATCAGGAAGGCGCCGGTCCAGTCGACCTTCACCTTGCGCTTGGTGACCGGCAGCTTGAGCGTCTTCTGCAGCACGACGAGCGCGATGATCGCGAACGGCACACCGACGTAGAAGCACCAGCGCCAGCCCCAGTGATCGGTGATCACACCGCCGAGCAGCGGACCGCCGACGGTCGCGACGGCGAAGGTGGCGCCCAAGTAGCCGCTGTAGCGGCCGCGTTCGCGCGGCGCGATCATCGCGGCCATCACGATCTGGGCGAGCGCGGACAGACCGCCGACGCCGATGCCCTGGACGACACGGCAGGCGATCAGCATCCCGGCGCTGGTCGAAAGACCGGCGACGACGGAACCCGCCACATAGATGACGAGCGATATCTGGACGAGCAGCTTCTTGCTGAACAGGTCGGCGAGCTTGCCCCACAGCGGCGTCGCGGCCGTCATGGAGAGCAGGGCGGCGGTGACGACCCAGGTGTACGCGGACTGGCCGCCGCCGAGGTCGGAGATGATCTCCGGCAGGGCGTTGGAGACGATCGTGGACGACAGGATCGCCACGAACATGCCGAGCAGCAGACCGGAGAGCGCCTCCATGATCTGCTTGTGCGTCATCGGGGCACCGTCGTTCGCCGACGGGCCTCCGTGCTTGGCATGGCTGCCCCGCACACCGGTGGGTGTGGTCGTTGCCATGAAAGTCCTTCTCTTCGTGCTTTGTTGCGGTTTGCGGGGGGATTCGGCCGTACGGATAGAGCCGTACGGGCAGAGCTCGGGTGGGGGCTCAGGCCGGCAACGGCGGCGGCTCGGCCAGGTGCTGCAGCCGGGGTGTGCTCCCCCGGCACTCGCCGAAGCTGGCGTGCAGCTTGGCGAGCAGTGCGTTCAGCTGGCCGACCTCGTCGTCGGACCAGCCGCTGAGGCAGTGCGCGAGCGCCTGCGTATAGCGCTCGCCGAGCTCGTCGAGCCGCTGCTTTCCGGCGGGTGTGAGTCTGAGGATGCGCGAGCGGCGGTCACCGGGGTCGGGGTCCCGGTCGATCCAGCCGCGGTCGGCGACATGGGCGACGTGCCGGCTGGTGACCGACATGTCGATGGCGAGCAGCTCGGCGAGCCGGCTCATCCGCATCTCGCCGTGCTTGTCGAGCACGGTGAGCACGGCGGCGGAGCCGGGCGGGCAGTCGGCCGGCAGTACGCGGGCAAGATCCCGCTTGACCGCACTGACACCGCTCAACTGCCGGGCGAGCTCCCCGTATTGCTCCTGCGCGGCCATTGGGCATCCCCCGGGACATCTGGTTTGTTGCTTAGGGCAACCATAGAAGCGGATGGTTGCCGCAGGCAAATTAAAAGGGACCAAAGCACTTAAAGTCCTGGTAATGGTCGGGCAAAGGGGCTGGTGGGTTGTACGGGGATCGTGAGGGCCGCGTACGGGGGCCATGTGTCACCAGGCCTGGGGTTGGGCCGGGCCCCCGACTTCGCTAGGGTCCTGCTCCATGGCACACAACCCCCAGGCGCCCCAGGGTCCCGAGAGTCACGACCCCGCGGGCAGCACCCAGATGTTCCGCGCCTTCGTCGACGAGGGCGCCCCGCGCCGTGCGCAGGCCGCCCCTGCTCCCGCGGGACCGCGGATCGGCTTGATCGTCGGCGTCCTCGCGGCCGTCGTCATCGTCGCCGCGGTGGCCTGGCTCGCGCTCGGCTAGTGGGCTGACGGGGAAGCCCGGCGCCGACGTCCGGCACCGGGCTCTCGCGTCGCTCCCGCCAGGCTTCGGGCTCACCTCCACCAGGCTTCAGCTCACCTCCGCCAGGCGTCGGGCTCACTTCCGCCAGAACAGGTGGTGCGTCACACCGCTCGCGCTGGGCACGACCTCCAGGTGGAAGCGGTCGAGCAGTTCCTCGGGGGACTCCCACAGCTGCAGTCCGGACCCGAGCTTCACCGGCGAGACCGCCACGTGCAGGGTGTCGACCAGGCCGGCATCGAGGAACTGCCGGATGGTGGTGACCCCGCCACCGAGCCGGACATCCTTGCCCTGCGCCGCTTCCCGCGCCCGTTCGAGCACCGTGGCCGGGTCGTCGTCCACGAAGTGGAACGTGGTGTCGGAGAGCGTGAACGACGGCCGCGTGTGGTGGGTCATCACGAACACCGGAGTACGGAACGGGGGCTCGTCCCCCCACCACCCGTGCCACTCCTCGCCCTGCCAGGGCCCGCGCTGGGGCCCGAACTTGTTGCGGCCCATGATCTCGGCACCGATATTGCGCGCGAAGTCACGGGTGAAGTAGTCGTCGAGGCCCCGGCTCCCACCGGGATCCGTCCGCATCGGCCAGCTCGCCGTGGCACCGGCCCAGGAGAACAGCCGCTCGGGACGCTCGAGGCCGAACGGCTGCTCCAGGCTCTGCTGCTCACCGGCAGCGATGCCGTCGCTCGAGACGTTGAAGTTCATGACTCTCAGCAGTTGATCCATGGGTTTCCTCGCCAGGTCCTGTCGCGTCGGTGTGCGGCGAGGTGCCGCACATCATGACGTCGAACGGGATCCGGCCGGATCGACAGCTGCCCGAATCTTTTCCAGGACGCTTCACACGGCGCCCCGGCCCCCGTGCCGGCCTACTGCCACTTCACCGAGACGTCCCGCGTCTCGATATGCATCCCCAGGGGTACGCGCCACGACTCGACGCACACCGTCCACGTCTGCTCCTTCTTCGCCCCCGCGGCGATCGGAGCAGCCACCTTGTGCGTGGACTTGATGGTCGCCCAGTCGACCCCGAGGCCGCCGATGATGTGCGTCCCGAAGGTCACCTCGCCCGAACGCACCGCCGTACCACCGGTGTTGTGCAGGGTCAGGGTGACCTTCTCGCACCAGCGCTTGTCGGTCGCCTTGCGCACGGGCTCGCCCACGACCTTGAGCACCGCGGGCCCGGCAGGGGTCTCTGCACTTGGCGAGGAGCCCGAACTCCCCGACGTACCACCGGAGTCACCGCCGCCGGACCCGCCGGCTCCTCCCGTACCACCGGAGGAGCCGGACGCACCGGACGCGCCCGTACTCCCGCTCCCGCCGGACGACTCCCCCTCCGAGCCGCCCGATCCCGAGCCGGAGCCTGCGCTGTCCGCGCCACCGTTCCCGCCGGAGCCGCCCGTACCGGACGTGGCCCCGCCGGAGTCCGCGCCGTCCTTCTCCGAAGCGGATCCGGACGGCGGCTTCTCTTTCCCGTCCTCGTCCAGCGGTACGAACTCCACGTCCTCCGTGGGCTCCACCGGTTCGACCCGATCGCTGGGCCCGGCACCCGCCGCACCCACGGCCACGTAACCGTCGTCGGACGTGCCGCTGCCACAGGCGGCGAGCAGGGTGCCGAGGCAGACCACGGCGGCGGAGGCCGCGACGGCCATGCCGCGGCGCCGGCGAAGGAAGAGACTCCTGGCGCTCATCGCGCCAGTGTGGCTGACGGGGCGTCAATTAGGAACCCTGGAATTCCTGCAATCAGAAGCCCTGTCAACAACTCCCGTGGCCGGAACCGGATTTCAGCCGGACCGGCCTCGGTCCTCAGTCCGCGATCAGCCCTTCCCTGAGCTGTGCGAGGGTCCGCGTGAGCAGCCGCGAGACATGCATCTGCGAGATGCCGACCTCTTCGCCGATCTGCGACTGCGTCATGTTCGCGAAGAACCGCAGCATGATGATCTGGCGCTCGCGCGGCGGCAGTTTGGCCAGCAGCGGCTTCAGGGACTCGCGGTACTCGACGCCTTCGAGCGCCGCGTCCTCGTAACCGAGCCGGTCCGCGAGCGAGCCCTCGCCGCCGTCGTCCTCGACGGCCGGGGAGTCGAGCGAGGAGGCGGTGTACGCGTTGCCGACCGCGAGGCCGTCGACGACGTCCTCCTCCGATACGCCGAGCACAGCGGCGAGTTCGGGCACGGTCGGGGAGCGGTCGAGCTTCTGCGCGAGTTCGTCGCTGGCCTTGGTCAGCGCCAGGCGCAGCTCCTGGAGTCTGCGCGGCACGCGCACCGACCAGGAGGTGTCGCGGAAGAAGCGCTTGATCTCGCCGACGACGGTCGGCATCGCGAACGTCGGGAACTCGACGCCGCGTTCACAGTCGAAGCGGTCGATCGCCTTGATCAGGCCGATGGTGCCGACCTGGACGATGTCCTCCATCGGCTCGTTGCGGCTGCGGAACCGTGCCGCGGCGTAGCGCACGAGCGGGAGGTTCAACTCGATGAGTGTGTCGCGTACATACGTACGCTCCGGGCTGTCCTCGTCGAGCGTCGCAAGCCGCAGGAAGAGCGAGCGGGACAGGGTGCGGGTGTCGATGACGGCCGGGCGGGAATCAACCGGGATCTCTGCGCGGTCCAGCACATCGGCTGCGTTCGCCGCACTGCGCGTGAGCACCTTCGAGCTGCCCTGATCTGCGGACATGCCACCCCCTCTTGGGTCGCGGACGGTCGCGGCCGGCGCTCCCGTCTTCAAGGAACGCAGCCTCCACCTGAATACCGGTCGTGGGGCTGCGGCAAACGCGGTTCCAGCAGAATGTCACATGTCGGCAACACGCTGTAGTGACATGTCGACAAGAAAGGGCGGAATCTGCGCAGGTAAAGGGGGTTCTGCGGCTTTTCGAGCGCTCAAGTAGGCCCAAAAGAGCGCTACTCGATCCAGCTACGCTTCGATCCTGTTTGCGGATCGAAGTCGTGCGAAGCTCCGGGCGAGGAGCCTTGACACATGCATCTGCGAGACGCCGAGTTCGGCGCTGATCTGCGACTGCGTGAGATTGCTGTAGTAGCGCAGGAGCAGAATCCGCTGCTCCCTCTCGGGCAGTTGCACCAGGAGATGCCGTACGAGATCGCGGTGCTCCACGCCGTCGAGCGCGGGGTCCTCATAGCCGAGCCGGTCGAGCAGCCCGGGCAGCCCGTCGCCCTCCTGGGCCGCCTCCAGTGAGGTCGCGTGGTACGAACGCCCGGCCTCGATGCAGGCAAGCACCTCGTCCTCGGTGATCCGCAGCCGCTCGGCGATCTCGGCGGTGGTGGGCGAGCGCCCGAACGCGGTCGTCAGATCCTCGGTCGCGCTGGTCACCTGCACCCACAGCTCGTGCAGCCTGCGCGGTACGTGGACGGTGCGCACGTTGTCGCGGAAGTACCGCTTGATCTCGCCGACCACCGTGGGCATCGCGAAGGTCGGGAACTGCACCCCGCGGTCCGGGTCGAAGCGGTCGATCGCGTTGATCAGGCCGATGGTGCCGACCTGGACCACGTCCTCCATCGGCTCGTTGCGGCTGCGGAAGCGCGCGGCGGCGTACCGCACGAGCGGCAGGTTCGCCTCGATCAGCGCGGCCCGTACGCGGCTGTGCTCGGGGGTGCCGACGGTCAGCTGCTTGAGCTGGCCGAAGAGCACCTGGGTCAGGGCCCGGGTGTCCGCGGTCCGCTGCTTGGCCGGGGAGAGCACACGGTCGCCGCCGTCCGCGGATCCGGCCGCGGGTTCCTGGGACGGCACTTGGGGAGCAGTACTGGCCGGCACAGTCAACGCCACCCCTTATCGATGCAACCGATCAACATTTCGCAAAAGCGGTCATAGCATCACAAGACATGTGCACTGTGTGCAAGCACCGTATAAGGCCGTGTTGAAGGCAAGTTGGGGCGTAAACCTAAAAATGCCCCCCACGTTCGAGTGGAGGGCGGGATGCCCGAGCTGACTGCGGAGGCGGCGTGCGGGGGTCTAGTTCACGAGCTCCGACATGAAGTCGCCGACGCCCTGAGCCGCGTCGGAAATGCCCTCGAAGCCCACCTGGACCAGGTCGGCAGCACGTTCCGGGGACGTGATGATCGTGTACAGCACGAAGACGACGACCATGTAGAGCGCGACCTTCTTCGCTTGCACCACGTTCGGCCTCCCCGCCCTGTCTTCCTGCGTGCAGTCGGGTGAGTCTATCCACGGCTCACGGGCCCGGGTGAAGGTGCCTCCATTGGCTCTACGGCCTGCACAGCTTCTCCGGCTCCACGGCGAAAGCCCCGGCTCCGTGAAGGTGCCGGGGCTTCGCTCCGAGTGGGCGGGGGAAGCGGCATCGGGGGGACAAGCCGCTTCCCCCGACGAGGACCTGGCTCTTCAGTCCACGCCGCAGTCAGGGGGGGAAGCTTGCGGCGTGGACCCCGCAGTAGAGCCGGGTCCCGAGAGCCTGCGGATTCCTGCCAGATCCGCCGGGCTCACCACCCATCCTGCTCCTGTACGGGACCGGCGCAGTGCGGCAAAGGGCCCGCCTTGGCGGGCCTTAGGTCCTTAAACACCGGGTGAGGAGAGGGGGCTCAAGGAGCCTGCCGAACGCTCGAGTTCATAAGGGCGCCGGGGAAAGCACGAAGGGCCCCGGCGATGCCGGGGCCCTTCACAAGCGGTAGCGGAGGGATTTGAACCCTCGGTTACTTGCGCAACACTCGCTTTCGAGGCGAGCTCCTTCGGCCGCTCGGACACGCTACCGAGAGAGAGCTTAGCCCAAAGGAGCCCCTGGTCAGAAATCCGTATCCGCGAAGCCCGTCGTGAGGTGCCGCACACCGGTTCCGGCGGGTCCGGACGGGCCCTCAGCGGTCCCGGAAGAAGCGGGTGAGGCGGGCCGAGCACTCCGCCTCCAGGACGCCCGCGACCACCTCGGGGCGGTGGTTGAGCCGCCGGTCGCGGACGAGATCCCACAGGGAGCCCGCGGCGCCGGCCTTCTCGTCCCGTGCCCCGTAGACGACCCGGGCGATACGGGACTGCACGAGCGCGCCCGCGCACATCACGCACGGTTCGAGCGTGACGACGAGGGTGCAGCCGGTCAGCCGCCACTCCCCGAGCTTCGCCGCGGCCCGGCGCAGGGCGAGGACCTCGGCGTGAGCGGTGGGGTCGCCGGTGGCCTCGCGCTCGTTGTGCCCCGCGGCGAGCAGCTCGCCGTCCGGGCCGAGGACGAGGGCGCCGACGGGGACATCGCCGCCCCGGAGGGCCAGTTCGGCCTGCTCCAGGGCGTGCTCCATCGGCGCCCGCCAGCGGTCGCGTACAGGATCGGAGATGTTCAAGGTGCTGTACGTATGCGGGTCAGCGCACCGTCTCCAGGACCTCCGAGGCGCCCAGGGCCTCGGCGATCTCGTTCAGGGCGTCGGTGTGCAGGGACAGGAGTTCCTTCTCGGACAGGCCCAGGTCGTCGAGGATCCGGGTGTCGCCGAGCGGGCCCGGGGGCACGGCCTCGGACGAGCCCTCGATGACCGCGGAGTCGTCGTCCTCCTCCGGGTCGGGCTCGCCGTCCTCGGTGCCATCGAGGTCGGTCAGGTCCTCCAGGTCGTCCTCGTCGGCCGTGCCGGGCTCACGGCCAAGGAGCTCGTCGGTGAGGAGGATCTCGCCGTAGCTGCTGCGGGAGGCCGCGGCCGCGTCCGAGACGTAGATCCGGGGGTCCTCTTCGCCGTCCACGCGGACGACGCCGAACCACACATCTTCTTGCTCGATGAAGACGAGCGCTGTTTCCTCATCGGAGCCGCCCGTGACACCGGCCGCGTGTTCCCGGGCCAGTTCTGTCAGGTCCGACAGGGTCTCCACATCGTCGAGCTCCGTGTCGCTCGCTTCCCACCCGTCTTCGGTGCGCGCGAGCAGTGCGGCGAAGTACACCGTGACTCTCCCACTGGTCTGAGGCGTGCCGGTCGGGGGTCCCCCCGGCGGAGTCTGGACGAGGAAGTGCACTTCGGCCCCGCCCACTCGGAATCGTGGCAGAAACGAAGGCTTCGCGAGAGGTCTTCGGTGCGCTGTGTCTGCGGCGCGCCGTGGATGTGATCCTCAGGACACCGGTCAGGAGGGCCCGCGCCGCCCCGTCACCAGCGGAACGTACGCATCCGCATGGCCTGGCGCATGCGTGCCGCCCGCGCGCGCCGGGGCTTCACACGGTCGCGCAGCTCCTTGGCCTCATGGCGCTCGCGCAGGAACTGGGCGCGGCGCCTGCGGCGCTCGGCATCGGTTTCGGGCTGCTCCTGCGGCTGTTCGTCTCGCACGGGCCACACCACCCTCCGGTCTTGCCCCTGCAGTTTCCCTCGTACGGCCGGTTTGATGCGACCGCTCACGGGTGCGGTGCCGAACGTGAGCGCGAGCCGGGGCCTGTTTGCGCCGGTAACCTGGTGGCGGCGGGTCGAGCCCGCAGTTCGGACCCGTGACCTGGAGCTTGGAGGCTCTTGTGCGCCTGCACGTCGTCGACCACCCCCTGGTCGCGCACAAACTCACCACGCTGCGCGACAAGCGCACCGATTCCCCGACCTTCCGCCGTCTCGCCGACGAGCTCGTGACGCTGCTCGCGTACGAGGCGACGCGGGACGTGCGCACCGAGCAGGTCGACATCGAGACGCCCGTGGGCCCGACCACCGGGGTCAAGCTCTCCTACCCGCGCCCGCTGGTCGTGCCGATCCTGCGCGCCGGGCTCGGCATGCTCGACGGCATGGTCCGGCTGCTTCCGACCGCCGAGGTGGGCTTCCTCGGGATGGTCCGCAACGAGGAGACGCTCGAGGCGTCCACGTATGCGACGCGGATGCCTGAGGACCTGTCCGGACGCCAGGTCTACGTCGTCGACCCGATGCTCGCCACCGGCGGCACCCTGGTCGCGGCCATCAAGGAGCTCATCAAGCGCGGCGCCGACGACGTCACCGCCGTCGTGCTGCTCGCGGCGCCCGAGGGCGTCGAGGTGATGGAGCGCGAGCTGGCCGGTACACCGGTCACCGTGCTGACCGCGGCGGTCGACGAGCGGCTCAACGAGGTCGGCTACATCGTGCCGGGCCTCGGGGACGCGGGGGACCGGATGTACGGGTCGGCCGAGTAGCGCCTGTACTCGACCGCAGAACATGACCGAGGGGCCGCCGGATGTCCGGCGGCCCCTCGGTGCGTGGCGTGCGTCGTGCGTGGCGTGCGTCGTGCGTGGCGTGCGTGGAGCGGGCGTTGTCAGTGGGTGCCGATAGCCTGGAAAGGGCTTCGGCCCCCGGGCGGGAGGGGACTGTCCCGGCGAGCGGGGGAGACCGTCAGCAGCCCTTCGGCTTCGGCGGTGCCGCCGCCGGCTTCGTCAGGGCGTCCAGGGCCTTCACCGCGTCCTCCTTCTTGGCCAGGGACTTGAAGTCCGCGCCGAGGATGAGGTCGATGTCCGCCGTCTTACGGGCGTCCGTCTGCGGTTCCGCGCCCGCGACCTGGGTGCCGAGGACGACGATTCCCTTGGTCAGAGCGGACTTGGGGCCCAGCAGTATCGCTTCGCCCTTGACCTTCTTGTCGAACTCCTTCGACGCGTTGCCCACCTTGCCGATGACGAAGCCGCGCTTCTTGAGCTCGTCCGCCGTCTCCTTGGCGAGGCCGCCGCGCGGCGTGGCGTTGAAGACGTTGACCTGCACCTCCGCCGGCTTCGGCAGCACCATCGGGGGCTTCTTCGGCGGGGCCGAGGAGGCGGCGGCCGGCTTGCAGTCGGGCTTGTTGGCGGCGACGGTTCTGTCGCTCTTGTCGCCCGAGAAGACGGCGATCAACTCGATGGTCCCGTAGGCAAGCAGCCCGAGAGCGGCGGCGCAGGCGAAGACCGCGAGCACGATCCGGCGGCGCCGCCGGTTGCGGCGCATCCGCGGGTACTTGTCCCCCGTGATGCGGTATTCGCCGCCCATGCCGGGGGGTGTGAGCATGCTCATGGGCGCAGCGTAATGCCGGGGGTGGGGTCTGCCTACTAAATGATCAATGGGTGGCGGCCGAACCCAACCCGAAAGGGTCAATGCCGACTTGAGGTCGCCACCGCGGCGGTGTGCCCGGGGCGCTAGCCCAGTTCGAGCACGCGCGCGTGCAGGACCTGGCGCTGCTGCAGGGCCGCACGGACGGCGCGGTGCAGGCCGTCCTCGAGGTAGAGGTCGCCCTGCCACTTCACGACATGCGCGAAGAGGTCGCCGTAGAAGGTGGAGTCCTCCGCGAGGAGGGTCTCCAGGTCCAGCTGGCCCTTGGTGGTCACCAGCTGATCGAGGCGGACCGGGCGCGGCGCGACATCCGCCCACTGCCGGGTGCTTTCCCGGCCGTGGTCGGGGTACGGCCGGCCGTTTCCGATGCGCTTGAAGATCACACGGAAAGCCTACCGGGCAGGGGGCTCCGGGCGCAGCCATGGCGACGGAGTGCGAGGCTGGGAAATGCCGCCCCAAACCGGGGCATACCGGGAACAGTCAAACCGGGAACAGGGGCCTGAAATGAGCGAGAGCGAGCGGAGGGCGCCCGAGGGCGCCGACCTGCCCGATGCCACGACGGCCCCCGCGGCGGGTGCCGAGGCCGCGGCCACCCC
>NZ_JAAKZW010000186.1 GCF_011044995.1 Streptomyces mesophilus
GGGTACGGGCCGCCGTCGGGCGGGGGGCCGAACCCTCCGCCACCACCCGGCGGCCCGTACCCCCCACCTCCCGACGGAGGCCCGTACCCGCCACCCGACGGAGATCCGTAGCCGCCGCCCGACGGAGGCCCGAAGCCCCCGCCCGACGGCGGCTGGGTCGGCGGCTGTGGCGGCACCGGAGGCATGGCCATACCGTCAAGAGTTACCCCGAATTGCTCAAGAAGCGACCCCTGTACGAAAGTTGGCACACTGCGTCCGCTTGGCCCGCCTCGTGGGCGTGATCAGCCACGCACGAGGCGGCCACGCACCACCTCAACCGCCCGCGGCATCAACCCCGCACCCCCAGCAAATGGTCCATGGCCAGCTGGTCGAGCCGCTCGAAGGCCATCCCGCGCGCGGCGGCGCCGTCCACGTCGAAGTCCTCGTACGCGCCCTTGTCCGCGAGCAGTCCCGCGAGGCCGTCCTCGGCGGTGGGCCGGGCGAGTTCGTCGAGCCGGGCGTCGAGCAGCGCCTGCTGCACATCCGGATCGGCGCGGAAGGCGGCCGCACGGTCGCGCAGGATCAGGTAGTTGCGCATACAGCCCGCGGCGGACTCCCAGACCCCGTCGAAGTCCTCGGTGCGCGGCGGCTTGAAGTCGAAGACCTTCGGCCCGCTGTACCCGGCCGTCTCGAGCAGGTCCACGAGCCAGAACGCGGCCCGCACGTCGCCGACTCCGAAGCGCAGGTCCTGGTCGTACTTGATGCCGTTCTGGCCGTTGAGGTCGATGTGGTAGAGCTTGTCGGCCCACAGGGCCTGGGCGATGCCGTGCGGGAAGTTCAGGCCCGCCATCTGCTCGTGGCCCACCTCGGGGTTGACGCCGAAGAGTTCCGGGCGCTCCAGGCGCTCGATGAACGCCAGGACGTGGCCGACGGTGGGCAGGATGATGTCGCCGCGCGGCTCGTTGGGCTTGGGCTCGATGGCGAAGCGCAGGTCGTAGCCCTGCTCGGTGATGTACTCGCCGAGCAGGTCGAAGGCCTCCTTCATCCGGTCAAGGGCATCGCGCACGTCCTTCGCGGCCCCCGACTCGGCGCCCTCGCGGCCGCCCCAGGCGACATAGGTCTGCGCTCCGAGTTCGACGGCGAGGTCGACGTTGCGGATCACCTTGCGGATCGCATAGCGGCGCACGTCGCGGTCGTTGGCGGTGAACGCCCCGTCCTTGAAGACCGGGTGCGTGAACAGGTTCGTGGTGGCCGCCGGCACCTTCATGCCGGTGGCGTCCAGGGCCTGCCGGAAGCGCTTGATGTGCGACTCGCGCTCGCTGTCCGAGGAGCCGAACGGGATCAGGTCGTCGTCGTGGAAAGTGATGCCGTACGCGCCCAGTTCGGCGAGGCGCTGCACCGCCTCCACCGGGTCGAGTGCGGCCCGGGTCGGGTCGCCGAACGGGTCCTTGCCCTGCCAGCCCACGGTCCACAGACCGAAGCTGAACTTGTCCTCGGGTACCGGCTGATACGTCATCGCCCCTGCTCCTTCGTCGCGCGGTGAGCGCACCTAGGTCTCGGGTGCGTCACGCCTGAGTCTTCCGCCGTCCCAGCTATTTCGTCATGCCGATTGACAAATTAGTATCCGGGGACGCGCCTGGAAACCCCCCGGGCGTTGGGCGGACTATGGACCGCCATCCCGCTGCCCGCACGGAGCCGAACGGAGACCGTCATGACAGCAGCCGAAGGACCGCTGGTCGTCGGCGTGGACAGCTCCACGCAGTCCACCAAGGCCGTCGTCGTCGACGCCTCGACCGGCCGTGTGGTGGCGAGCGGCCAGGCGCCGCACACCGTGACCACAGGGGCGGGACGCGAGAGCGACCCCGAGCAGTGGTGGCAGGCGCTGTGCGCCGCCGTCAGCGCCTGCGGTCCCGCGGCGCGCGAGGCGGCCGCGGTCTCGATCGGCGGCCAGCAGCACGGCCTGGTCACCCTGGACGCCCAAGGCCGCCCGGTGCGCCCGGCGTTGCTGTGGAACGACGTGCGCTCGGCGCCGCAGGCACAGCGTCTCGTCGAGGCGTTCGGTGGCCCGAAGGTCTGGGCCGAGCGGATCGGTGTCGTGCCGGCGGCCGCGTTCACCGTGACCAAGTGGGCCTGGCTCGCCGAGCACGAACCGGATGCCGTCGCGGCGACGGCCGCGGTGCGCCTGCCGCACGACTACCTCACGGGCCGGCTCACCGGTGAGGGCACCACCGACCGGGGCGACGCCTCGGGCACCGGGTGGTGGGCGGCGCCGACCGGCTCGTACGACGAAGAGGTCCTGGACCTGGTCGGCCTCGACCCCGCGCTCCTCCCCCGCCTCATCGGGCCCGGCGAAGTGGCCGGGACGGTGCGCGCACTGCCGGAACTCCCCTTCACACAAGGCGTGTTGGTCGCCCCGGGCACCGGCGACAACGCGGCCGCCGCGCTCGGCCTCGGACTGCGCCCCGGTGCGCCCGTCCTGAGCCTCGGCACCTCCGGCACGGTGTACACGGTCGCGCGGCAGCGGCCGGCGGATCCGAGCGGCACGGTCGCGGGGTTCGCGGACGCCCGCGGCGACTGGCTGCCGCTCGCCTGCACCCTCAACTGCACGCTCGCCGTGGACCGTATCGCCGCACTGCTCGGTCTCGGCCGGGAGGCAGTGGAGGCGGGCGGCTCGGCGACCCTGCTGCCGTTCCTCGACGGCGAGCGCACCCCCAACCTGCCGGGGGCCTCGGGTCTGCTGCACGGGCTGCGGCACGACACCACCCCCGGCCAGCTGCTCCAAGCCGCCTACGACGGTGCGGTGTTCGCGCTGCTCCAGGCCCTCGAACTGGTCCTGGCCGTGGACGGCGAGCCCACCGACGAGCCGCTGCTGCTCATCGGCGGCGGCGCGCGCGGCCAGGCCTGGCAGGACACCGTACGCAGGCTCAGCGGCCGCGCCGTCCAGGTCCCGCGGGCCGCCGAGTTGGTCGCCCTCGGCGCGGCCGCCCAGGCCGCGGGCCTGCTGACCGGCGAGGACCCGGCGGCGGTGGCGCGGCGCTGGGGCACGGCCGAAGGGCCCGTCCTGGAGCCGACGGCCAGGGACGACGCAAGCCTTGCCCGGATCGCCGCAGTGCTCGGCGACGCAACACCGCTCCTGACGGCCGACCGTACCTCCACCCTCTGAGGAGCCCCCTCATGACCACTGAGCTCCCCGGCAACGGCGGCTTCGGCGACCCGGCGTTCCTGCCCAACACCCAGCAGGGCATCCGCCGCCGCAATCTCTCCCTGGTCCTCCAGGCCATCACCGCCCACGGCCCGCTCTCGCGCGCCGCCGTCGCCTCCCGTATCGGACTGACCCGCGCGGCCGTCTCGACCCTGGTCGACGAACTGATCCGCGCCGACCTGCTCATCGAGCTCGGACCCGAACGCCCCGGCACCGTGGGCCGCCCCGGCAGCGCCCTGACCGTGGGCGAGCGCGGGCCCGTCGGTATCGGCGCGGAGATCGGCGTCGACCATCTCGCGGTGTGCGCGGTCGATCTGCACGGCAAGGTGCGGGCCCGCGCCTCCCTGGAGAGCGACAACCGGGGCCGCCCGCCGGAGCCCGTCCTGAAGGAACTCGCCCGGCTCGTACGGGAGGTGACCACCGCGAGCCGCAGCGCGGGCCTGCGCCCCGCGGGGCTCGCGGTCGCGGTGCCCGGCCTGGTCGCCCGCGACTCGCACACGGTGGTGCGCGCCCCCAATCTGGGCTGGAGCGAGCTCGACCTCGGCCCGTATCTGCTCGACGGCCTGCCGCTGAGCGTGGACAACGAGGCCAACCTCGGTGCGCTCGCCGAGCTGTGGATCGGCGGCGATCCCGCGCCCCAGGACTTCGTCCATGTCTCCGCGGAGATCGGTATCGGTGCGGCCGTGGTCGTGGGCGGACGGCTGCTGCGCGGCACGCACGGGTTCGCGGGCGAGCTGGGCCATATGCCGGTACGGCCCGAAGGCCCCGCCTGCCCGTGCGGCGGGCGTGGCTGCCTCGAGCAGTACGCGGGCGAGGAGGCGGTGCTGCGCGCCGCCGGACTCCCGTACGGCGAAGGGGGCATCGGCCTGCTCGCCGCCCGCGCCGAGAACGGTGACGCCCAGGTGCGCCGGGCGCTGCGCGCGGCCGGGTCGGCGCTGGGGATCGCGCTGTCCGGTGCGGTGAATCTGCTCGATCCGCAGACGGTGGTGCTCGGCGGCGCCCTGTCGCGCCTGGCCCCCTGGCTGCTGCCGTCACTGGAGCGCGAACTGGCCCGCCGTACAGCGGATCCCGCACGCCCCAAGGGCGGCACGGTGACGGTCTCGCGGCTCGGTTCCGAAGGCCCGCTGCTCGGTGCGGCCCATTCGGTGGTACGGGCGGTCCTGGACGATCCGGCTTCGGTGGCGGGAGCCCAGCGCTGAGAGCCCGCTGCTGCCGGCTCTTCCCGGTGCCCTCCACGGCGTCCGCCTGGAAGGCGAGGTGGCGGACCGGAGGCCTGATCACGCGAGGGCATCGGGCGAACGGCCCGCACGGCTACTTCGGGATCGTGCCGGGTGCGACGGGACTGACCGGCGAGTTTCCGCCGATCGTGGTCTTCAGGCCGATCGTGAAGATGGTGTACGTGATCCTCGTCGAGGTCGAGGTCGTCCTGAAGGGCGCCTCCTCCTCGAACTTCTCGTGCGCGCAGCCGCGGTTGAAGGCGCGCGCCGAGCCGTTCCAGTCCTCGCCGGAGGTGAAGTAGATCGTGTACGTGCCGTCGGAGATCCGCTGCACCTGCGCCTTGGCGTTCTTGCGCACGTAGACGGAGAAGGCGGCCTTGCCGCCGCGCGCGAAGGTCACCACGGCGTCCTGACTGCCGCCGGTGATCTTCAGCACGCCCCGGCCGCCCCGTGAACCGTCCTTGACCATCCGGCCGTTGGGGAGCCGCTTGCTGGTCTCCTTGGGAAGTTTCGGGACGGCGATGTCGAGGGTGTAGCCGAGCGCGCCGACCGCCTCCGCCGCGTCGTCGAGCGTGCCCAGGGCCTTGTCCGAGCCGAAGCGCGCGACCGCCGCCCTGCCGGTGCACAACGTGCCGTCGGTGCGGCCCTGTCGGGTGCTCTCCAGCTGACCGGAGAGACCGGCGAGGGCGGTGAGCAGGTCCTGGTGCGCCAGGTCGGCCCGGTCGGGGGTGTCGACCTCCCGCAGCAGCGTGTCCGCTTCGCCCGCCGCCGTGACGGCCGCGGTGAACGCCTCGTCGGCCGCCGTGTCCGACTTCGCCTCTCCGATGCCGGCCAGCGCCGTGTTGAGCGGATCGATCGCCTCGGCGAGCAGCGCGTCGTACGCGGTGTCGCTCATCGGCGGCGAGGTGCTCGGTGACGGTGGCGGCTCCTGCTCGTCCGCCGCTCCTGAGGACTGCAGGTCACGCAGCCAGTCCCCGTCCCCGTCCCCATCCCCGCCGGAACCGCAGCCGGCCGCGAGCAGCACGCCCGCCAGCACCAGAGCCCCCGTAGGCACAGCAGTACGCATGCGTCGCACGATGATCCCCCGATCCCCCTACGTGCACTGATCCCCTGATGAGAGTCCGGTACGGCCCGCGTTCCGTCAACGGCGCGACCCACCCCCTTCCAGCCCAACTACCCCTGCCCGTAACGTCGTCACCAGACGTGGGCCGACGTACCGCCCGCGGCCGTACCGATCGCATGGACCGCATCGACCGCATCGACCGCATCGACCGTGGAGGGAGCACCATGGAACCGGCCCGCGCTCTGCCCAGCAGACGGCGCCTGCTTCAGGGCGCCGCACTCGCCGTCCCCACCGCGCTGCTCGCCGGCGGCACGACCACGGCGCGCCCGACCGCCGTCGCCGACTACCCCGACGCGGACTGGGTGCCCGCGAGCAGCTCCAACCAGACGGCTTCGAACCGGCCGACCTCGTATCCGCTGACGCACATCGTCATCCATGTCACCCAGGAGACGTACGCCGATACGCTCGGGATCTTCCAGAACCCGGCGAAGCAGGTGTCCGCGCACTATGTGGTGCGCTCGGCGGACGGCAATGTCGCGCAGTGCGTCCGTGACCGCAACATCGCCTGGCACGCGGGCAATTGGACGTACAACACCCAGAGCATCGGCATCGAGCACGAGGGTTTTGTCGATCAGCCGGCGTGGTTCACCCACGCGATGTACGAGTCGTCGGCGGCGCTGACCGCGCATCTGTGCGCGACGTACAACATCCCGCGCGACCGCGCGCACATCATCGGCCATAACGAGGTCCCCGGCGCCACCCACACCGACCCCGGTCCGCTGTGGGACTGGACGCGCTACATACGGATGGTCAACTTCTACTAGCGACGGCCTGTCGCGAGTCGACGCGGCGTGACCCATTGCGGGTTCACTCGGTGCGACCTGTTGCCCGTTGCCGTGCCCGGGGTGACGATGGCCGCAAGCGCACCGGTACGCCGCGGAGGCCGAGTTGAGCGATTCCTGGGTGGCCCTCGAGCCGGGCACCGACCCGGCCGAGCGCACGCGTGCGCTGCGGCATGCGCATGCTGTGTTCACCACGGCGGGCACGGTGGAGCGCCCGGTGCGGCCGGAGGTCGCCGCTTCATGGCGGAGGTCGGCTCGGGCGCGGGTCAGTCCGGACGGCACGGCTCAAGTGGAGCTCGTGGACGGTGACTTGGGCGCCTATCGCGCGGACCATCCGCTGGCGCGCGTGATGCCGCTGGTACGGGAGCTGGTCTCCACGTACGCGAAGGACGGCGAGCATCTCCTCGCGGTGTGCGACGCGCAGGGGCGGCTGCTTTGGGTCGAGGGGCACTCGGTGACGCGCCGGCACGCCGGGCGGATGAACTTCGTACCGGGCGCCCGCTGGGCCGAATCCGCGATGGGCACCAATGCGCCGGGGACGGCGGTCGCGGTGGACCGCCCGGTGCAGGTGTTCGCCGCCGAGCACTTCAGCCGGCCCGTGCAGCCCTGGACCTGCGCGGCCGCACCGATCCACAACCCGCACACGGGACGGCTGCTCGGCGCCGTCGACATCACCGGAGGCAACGGGCTCGCCCATCCGCACAGCCTCGCTTTCGTGCAGGCCGTGGCCCGTGCCGCCGAGGCCCAACTGGCCTTGGAACAGCCGCCGCAGCGCGCCGAAACCGTCACGCTGCACGCGCTCGGACGGGACGAGGCGCTGCTCGTGGCCCAGGGCCGCAAGCTGCGCCTGAGCCGCCGGCACAGCGAACTCGTTGCGCTGCTCGCCCGCCACCCGGAGGGCCTCACCGGGGACCAGCTTCTCGTCGCGCTGTACGAGGACGAGTCCATGTCACCCGTCACATTGCGCGCCGAACTCTCGCGGCTGCGCGGCCTCTTGGGCCCGGAGCTGCTCGCGTCGCGGCCGTACCGTCTGACCACCCCGGTCGAGGCGGACTTCCTCCTGGTGGAGCGGCGGCTCGCCGCCGGCGCGGTGTCCGGTGCGATGGGCGCGTACGACGGTCCGCTGCTGCCGTACTCCTGCGCCCCGGAGATCGTGCGGCTGCGCGAACGCCTGGACATGGGGCTGCGGGCCGCGCTCGTGGACCGGGCCGATCCGCAGTTGCTCACGGACTGGGTGCGAAGCCCCTGGGGCGGCGACGACCTGGACATCTGGCAGGCCCTTGCGGGCGCTTCGCCGCGCGGGGCGCGGGCCCACGTACAGGCGGAAGTGCGGGCCCTGGACCGGGAGCAGTCGGCCGCAACGTGGTTGCAACCTCCCCGTCCCTAGCGTTCCCGGCAGTGCTGCCCAACGGCGGGCGGCAGGAACCGGGAGGCCACCGAGATGACCCGTTACGCCGCACCCGGCAGCGACGGTGCGATCGTCGACTACCAGTCGCGCTATGACCACTTCATCGGCGGCGAGTACGTGAAGCCCGCCCGCGGCCAGTACTTCGAGAACCCCAGCCCGGTCAACGGACAGCCCTTCACCGAGATCGCGCGGGGCACCGCCGAGGACGTCGAGCGTGCCCTCGACGCCGCACACGCCGCCGCGCCCGCGTGGGGACGCACCTCCCCCACCGAACGCGCCAACCTCCTCAACCAGATCGCCGACCGTACGGAGGAGCACCTCGAGAAGCTCGCCGTCGCCGAGTCCTGGGAGAACGGCAAGGCGGTACGCGAGACGCTCGCCGCCGACATCCCGCTCGCCGTCGACCATCTGCGCTACTTCGCCGGGGCGATCCGCGCGCAGGAGGGCTCGCTCAGCGAGATCGACGACAACACCATCGCGTACCACTTCCAAGAGCCGCTCGGTGTGGTCGCGCAGATCATCCCGTGGAACTTCCCGATCCTGATGGCGGTCTGGAAGCTCGCGCCTGCCCTTGCGGCGGGCAACGCGGTCGTCCTCAAGCCGGCCGAGCAGACCCCGGCCTCCGTGCACTACTGGCTCTCGCTGATCTCGGACCTGCTGCCGCCGGGCGTCGTCAACATCGTCAACGGTTTCGGCGCCGAGGCCGGAAAACCCCTCGCGTCCAGCCCGCGCGTCGCCAAGGTCGCCTTCACCGGTGAGACCACCACGGGGCGGCTGATCATGCAGTACGCCTCCGAGAACATCAAGCCGGTGACACTGGAGCTCGGCGGCAAGTCGCCCAACATCTTCTTCGACGACGTCTGGTCGCAGGACGACGCGTTCCGCGACAAGGCGCTCGAGGGCTTCACGATGTTCGCGCTCAACCAGGGCGAGGTCTGCACCTGCCCCTCCCGTGCCCTCATCCAGCGCGGCCACTACAGCGAGTTCCTGGAAGCGGCCGTCGCCCGCACCGAGCGGATCAAGACCGGACACCCGCTCGACACGGACACGATGATCGGCGCCCAGGCCTCCAACGATCAGCTGGAGAAGATCCTCTCCTATCTCGACATCGGCCAGCGCGAGGGCGCGAAGGTCCTCGCCGGCGGCCAGCGCATCGAGTACGACGGCGACATGGCGGGCGGCTACTACGTCCAGCCCACGATCTTCGAGGGCGACAACCGCATGCGGATCTTCCAGGAGGAGATCTTCGGCCCGGTCGTCTCGGTCACGTCCTTCAACGACTACGACGACGCCATCAAGATCGCCAACGACACCCTGTACGGCCTCGGCGCCGGCGTGTGGACCCGCGACATCAACACCGCGTACAGGGCGGGCCGTGCGATCCAGGCCGGCCGCGTCTGGGTGAACAACTTCCACGCGTACCCGGCCCACGCGGCCTTCGGCGGCTACAAGCAGTCGGGGATCGGGCGCGAGAACCACAAGATGATGCTGGACCACTACCAGCAGACGAAGAATCTCCTTGTCAGCTACTCCCCGGACAAGCTCGGGTTCTTCTAGAGGCTCATTTCGGGTGCCTGGAGGGAGCTTTATCCTTCCAGGCACCCACAGCTTCGCAGCCACTATCCGTGACCATTCAGCATCCTTCCGGACGCACTCGCCACGAATCTGCGCGTCGCGGACCGACAGTCAATCAGTGGCCGACTGCACAAGAGGCGTCGGCTGGACGGTCGGTCGGTGGTTCGGGGTGTATGCCCAGGTCCGGAGTTGCTCCACGGCCTTGCCGATGCGGAAGACGGTCGGGTCGTCGTAGGTGTGGCCGACGATCTGGACGCCGGTCGGAAGGCCCCAACTGGAGTGGCCGCTGGGCACGTTGAGGACGGGGCAGCGGTTGTTGATGTTGAAGGGCAGGGTCATGGCCGCCCACAGCGGCTCACCGTGGTCCTCGCCCTTCACCATCAGGCGGCCCAGGAGGTCGTCCCCTGCGGGCAGCCCGGGGACGGCCGTGGACGGGCAGATCAGGGCGTCGAAGGGGGCCATCGCCTCGCCCAGTTCGCGCTGCAATCGGGTCTCCACGCGCAGGCCGTCGAGGTAGGTGACCTGCTCGCAGGCGACGGCCATGGTGTCGGCGAAGGCTGCCGCGTACGGCGACATCCGGTCGCGGTGCTCGGCTTCGATCTCGCGGACAAGGGCGCCGAAAATGGTGGAGAAGTGTGCGGCGGCACTGATGAGGAGGGCGTCCTTGGTCCACGGGAGTTCGATCTCCTCGACGATCGCGCCCGCGTCGGTGAGCGCGCCGGCGACAGCTCGGGTGTTGGCCTCGATCTCCGGGTGGACGTCATAGGCGCCCAGGCGCAGGCACAGGGCGATGCGCATCCCTGCGACCGCGTCGTACTCGGCCGGCAGGACGAGTTTCGGGCGCAGCGACACGTGATCGCGCGAGTCGGGTCCTGCCAGGACGTTGGCGAAGGTGACGCAGTCGTCGACGGTGCGTGCCATGGGGCCGTCGCCGCGGTAGTGGTCGGCGGACAGCGGTGCCACGCCCGGGATCCGGCCGTACGGGGCCTTGTAGCCGACGGTGCCGGTGAAGGCGGCGGGGATACGGGTCGAGCCGCCGATGTCGGACGCGGAGGCGAGCAGCGCGGTACCGGCGGCGAGGGAGGCCCCGGCGCCGCCGGACGAGCCGCCGGGTGTGAAGTCGGGGTTCCACGGATTGCGGGTGACGCCCCACAGGCGGCTGTGGGTGAAGGAGGCGATGGAGAACTCGGGGGTGGCTGTGCGGGCGTGGATGATGCCACCCGCGTCCAGGATCCGGTCGATGACCGGGGCGTTCTCGGTCGCGGTGTTGCCGACGTTGACGAGGGAGCCCTCGGTGAGGGAGCGCCCGGCGATGGCGTGCTTCTCCTTGGTGGCGACCGGGATGCCTTCGAGCGGGCGCGGCATCAGGCCGCCCTTGCCGACGAAGCGGTCCTCTGCGCGCCGGGCCTGGTCGAGTGCCTCGTCGTAGAGCTGCTCGGTGAAGGCATTGATGACCGGCTCCGTCTGTTCCGCGCGGTCGATGACCGCGCGCATCAGCTCCACCGGGGAGAGTTCGCGGGCGTCGAAGAGCCGTCGCGCCTCGGTGGCGCTGAGGTAGGCGAGATCGGCACCGGCGTCGTTCGGGTTCATGCGCTCTTCCTTATGGATAAAGGGACTTCACGGACGGGGCGGGTATCAGCTGTCAGCCGAGCAGCCGCTTGAGCGCGGCGTGGATCCAGGCCGTCGCCTCCCCTGCGGCAGGACTGATGTGGGCCATGCCGTAGAAGCCGTGGACGAGGCCACCGAACCGCCGGTGTTCGACGCGTACGCCGGCACGCCGCAGCGCTTCGGCGTACGCGTCTCCCTCATCACGCAGCGGGTCGTACTCCGCGGTGGCCACAACGGCCGGAGCGAGCCCGGACAGGCCCTTCGCCCGCAAGGGCGCGACCCGCGGGTCGGCGCCGAACGCGGCGAAGGCATGATAGGAGGGGACGACGCCGAGGTACTGCTCGAAGAACCAGTGCAGCTCCGTGGTGGTGAGGAAGTAGCCTTCGCCGTTCTCGGTACGCGACGGGTAAGCGCCGCCCATGTCCGTGCTCGGGTAGACCAGGAGTTGGGCGGCGAGCGGCAGTCCGTCGGCGTGGGCCTGCTGTGCACACACGGCGGAGAGCGTCGCTCCGGCGCTGTCGCCCGCGACGGCCAGCCGGGCAGGGTCATCGCCGAAGGCGTCCACGTGCTGTGCGACCCAGGTCAGGGCGGCGTACGCGTCCTCGACCGCGGCGGGGAAACGATGCTCGGGGGCGAGTCGGTAGTCGACGCTCACCACGACGGCGTCGAGGTCGCGGCACAGGGTCCTGGCGTGCACGTCATGTGTGTCAAGGTCGCCGGCCACCCAGCCGCCGCCGTGCAGGTACACCACCGTTGGCACGGGCGCCGTGGCCTGCGGCCGGTAGACGCGGGACGGGAGAGAACCAGCCAACACGGTGGACACCGTCGCAGCCCCGGGTTTCGTGGCCTGGTCGAGGTGGTCGACGGTCAACGCCCGCAACCGTGCTCTGGCTTGTGCCGCAGCGTCCCCTCCGGGTTCAGGGGCGGCAAGTTGCTGGAGGCTGCGCAGAAAGTCTGCGATATCCGGGTCCAGAGGCACGTCACTTCTCCCGTCGGTCGCCGGCACACAACCAGTGCGCGGCTGCCGCGAGCAGTGCCGCCACGCCGGTGTGGATCGTGGGTTCGGGTACGGGGGCGAAGTACGGGGAGTGGTTGGCCGGGACCGTGTCGGGCAGGCCGTCCGTCAGCAAGGTGTCGGGGTCGATGTGCTCGAAGAGGGCCGGGTCGCCGCCACCGAAGTGCCAGAAGACCGAGGGCACACCGAGCGCCGTGCCGAAGGTGCCGAAGTCCTCGCTGCCGGTGAGGGGTTCGGGCAGGGTGAACACCCGCTCCCCGCCCATGACTTCGGCGATCGCGGCCAGCACGGTGCCGGTGGCCGCGGTGTCGTTGACCGTGACGGGGAAGGCGTTGAGAGCGGTGATCTCGGGCTCCTTGGGCGCGCCGGACGCGGCCGCCTCGGCGCGGATGATCCGTTCGACGGCCGCCAGGACCCGCTTCCGTACGACGGGCGTCGTGGAGCGGATGTTGATCCGCAGGTCCGCCGTGTCGGGAATGATGTTCTCCTTGGTGCCCGCGTGCAGCGAACCAACGGTCACCACGGCGGTCTGCGCCGCCCCGACCTCCCGGGAGACGACCGTCTGCAGCCGCATGACGACCGCGGCGGCCATGACGATCGGATCGACGGTCGTCTCAGGCGTGGAGCCGTGTCCGCCGCGGCCGTGAAGGCGGACCCGCAGGCTGTCGGAGGCGGCCATCACCGTGCCCGGGCGGGTGCCGACGAGACCGACGGGGGCCGGGGACACATGCTGGCCGAGGCAGACATCAGCGCGTGGGAAGCGGTCCAGGAAGCCGTCCTCGATCATGGCCGGTGCCCCGCCGACTTCCTCCGCCGGCTGAAACACCGCGACGACCGTGCCATGCCATTCCCCGCGGGCGGCGGCGAGTTGGGCGCTCGCGCCGAGCAGGCAGGTGACGTGCATGTCATGGCCGCAGGCGTGCATGACGGGAACCTTGTTGCCCTCGCTGTCGACGCCCATCTCCTGGGAGGCGTAAGGCAGTTGCGTCTGCTCCTGCACCGGGAGCCCGTCCATGTCGGCACGGAGCAGGACCACCGGGCCCTCGCCGTTGGCCAGGACCCCGACGACGCCGGTGCCACCGACGCCCTCGGTGACCTCCCAGCCCTGCTCGCGCAGCCGTTCGGCGACGACTGCTGCCGTACGGAACTCCTGGAAGGACAGCTCGGGATGGGCGTGCAGGTCCTCATAGAGGGAGAGCAGGCCGGGCAGCCGGTCCGGGAAGCCGGACAGCAGACGCGCGGCGGAGGCGGCGGTCATGAGTGCTCCTTTGCGGGCGCGGGGAGTTCGGACGCGCCGGTGGCGGCCCGGAAGGAAGCGGCGTCCTGCGGGGTGAGAAGCGACATCACCAGAGCGATGGCCGCGCCGAGCACCAGGGACGCGAAGGCCACCTTGAACGAGAAGGCGTCGGCGAGCGCGCCGATGACGGGCGGGGCGACCATGCCCGCCACCTGGCCACCGAAGACGATCGCCCCGCTGCCCACGCCGACGTCCTCGGCCGCGAGACCACCCAGCGGCACGGCGAGGATCGGCATGTAACAGAGGGAGACGGCAGTCGTCGCGAGCGTGCCGAAGACGATGAAACCGATCAGCGACGGCGAGAAGACCATGAACAGCAGCGTGACGGTGGCCACCGTCATGCTGGGCACGATCACCCTGCGGTGGTGGCCGCCCAGGCGGTCCGCGAGCCGCCCGCCGACAACGATCGCGCCGGTCGCGGCGAGGCCGGGGATCGCCGCAAGGGCTCCGGTCGCCGCGAGCGAGACACCGTATTCCTCCATGGCATAGGACGGGAGCCAGGTGCTGAGCCCCCAGACGATCAGGCTGTAGCCGAACATCATGGTGCTGAAGCGCCAGATCACGCCGCTGCGCAGGACGCCGCCCGTGCTGCGGCGGGCGACGGGGGTCTCGGGCTTCACCAGCGGGAGCGGCGCGGGGAGCCACACCCGTATCGCCACCAGGACGAAGATGCCGAGGGCCGCCGTCGAGAAGAACGCCGAGCGCCAGCCGAAAACGGCGATCAGGGGCGCGACGAGGAGCGGGGTGAGCACACCGGCAAGGGCGTTCGAACTCATGATCACGCCGTTGGCACCCATCCGCTCGGCCGGTGTGGTCCGTTCGACGAGGGCCTTCATCGAGGCGGGCGGGAAGATGCCCTCGGCGGCACCGAACGCGAACCGCATGAGCAGCAGGACGGCGAACGACCAGGCGAATCCCGTCAGAGCTGTGAACACGGACCAGGAGAGCAGGGCCCAGAGCATGACCCGCTGGGCGCCGTGCCGGTCGGCGAGCCACCCGCCGGGTATCTGGCACAAAGCGTAGGCGAGGAAGAACGCCGAGACGATCAGGCCCTGTTCCCCGCGGCCCACGTCGAACTCATCGCCGATGGAGGGCAGGGCCAGGTTGATGACGAGCCGGTCGGCATAGTCGACCAGCCAGGCGGTGAACAACAGCACAACCGTGATCCGGACGGTCTTTCGGACCGGCTGTGGGGGCGGAGCAGACACGGGGCACTCCTTCGACTCCGGGTGGCCGACGCTGCGCATCGACCGGAAGTGCCCTTACGATCCGGTCCGTGACAGAACCCGATGGAAAATTGCAGGAAAGCATCTCTGGAGGAGCGAAGATCCTCGATTCCCGCCGCGCAGCCGAAGCAGGTGCCTCGTTCTCCGAGCTGGACCTGGCCCTCGTCGACGCGCTCCAGGCTGCTCCCCGGGCGCCGTGGTCCCGGATCAGCAGGGCCCTCGGCGTCGACGCGACCACGGCGGCCCGCCGCTGGGAACGGCTGCGCGTGGACGGTCTGGCCTGGGTCAGCGCGTACGACTCCGCGAAGGCGACGACCGTCGCCTACGTCGAGGTCAGGTGCCGGCCCCGGGCCGTGGATTCCGCCGGCGCCGCACTGGCCGACATGCCCTGGGTCTTCAGCGTCGACGAGACGGCCGGCGACTTCGATCTCCTGGCGTCGGTCGTCGCCGGCGACCTGCCCTCCCTCGGCCGCGCGGTGCACGGACTGATCGGCGGCCTGAAAGGCGTACGGTCCACCCGCACACGCCTTGGCATCACCCTGTACAGCGAGGGCGGCGACTGGCGCATGCGAGCCATGGAACCGTCCGGCGACGCGGAACTCTCCGCCCCGCGCACCTCGCGCCCGACCCCGTACAGCGCGCACATGCACCACCGGCCGCCGCCCGAGGACCAGGCTCTCCTGGAAGCCCTCGGCCGCGATGGGCGCCTCGGCTACACCGATCTGGGCACGGCGACCGGCATGAGCGAACACACCGCCCGACGCCGGCTCCAGCGGATGATCCGGGACCGGGACATCACCTTCCGCTGCGACCTGGCGCACCCCCTCGCCGGGCTGTCGACCGTCGTGCTCTACCGCACCGCTGTCCCGCACACCCACCTCGAAGCCACGGGCAACGCGCTGGCCCGAAGGGAAGAGGTGCGCCTGGCCGTGTCCGTCAGCGGATCCGACAACCTCCTCGTCATGGTCTGGCTGCGCGGCCTGCACGCCATCGACCCCTTCGAAGCGCACCTCGCGGAACGCTTCCCGCACCTGAAGGTCAGCGACCGCACCGTCTTCCTCCACTCCCGCAAGCGCATGGGCCGGCTCCTCGACACCACCGGCCGCGCCGTCGGGTACGTCCCCTTCGCTCTGCCGCAGGTCTGACCTCGGCACCTGCTGCTCCGCGACGCGACTCCAGATGCCGCCGGGGCCCGCCTGTGCCATCGGCCCCGCGAGCGCATGGGGTAAGAAGACATCCGTGATCGATCCGTCCCCGACCGCCGCCCAGCACGCGTTCATCGCCCTCGCGCCGCCCGACGACGCGAAGAAGGAGCTGGCGCATGCGCTGAACCCGGCCTACGCCGCCTATCCCGACCTGCGCTGGAACCGCATCGAGGACTGGCACATCACCCTGGCCTTCCTGGGCGAGCTGCCCGTGGGCGCCGTCCAGCGCCTTCGTTCACCCCTCGCCGACCTGGCGGCTGCGCGGCCCTCACTCGAACTGGCGCTGGTGGGTGGCGGGCACTTCGACGAGCGGGTGCTGTGGAGCGGCATCGAGGGGGATCTCGACCGACTGCACGAGCTGGCCGAAGCGGTACGGGCGCGGGTCAGGGACTGCGGCATCACCTTCGTCACACGTCCGCTGCGTCCCCACCTCACGCTGGCCCGCGCCCGGCGCTACGACAGTGCGTCCGTTCCGGCGGCGGCTGCCTGCCTCGACGGCTTCGCGGGGCGGCCTTGGCAGGCCGAACGCCTACACCTGGTCGGCAGCACAGTAAGGGGCCACTCAGGCCCGCGGCGCTATCGGGACATCGGCGCGTGGCCCCTGGTCACCGACAGGAATGAGATGCGATGAGTGAACTGACCAAGCCCACGGTCGACGTTCCGGAGGGTGACGCTCCCACCGAGCTGACCATCCGGGACCTGGTCGTCGGGGACGGGCCCGAGGTGAAGTCGGGCATGGTGGTCCGTGTCCACTATGTCGGGGTGGCCTTCAAGTCCGGGAAGGAGTTCGACGCTTCCTGGGACCGGGGCGAGCCGTTCAAGTTCGCCCTGGGCGGCGGCAAGGTCATCAAGGGCTGGGATCGGGGGGTGAAGGGGATGAAGGTCGGCGGCCGGCGCGAGATCATCGTTCCGCCACGTCTCGGCTACGGCAATCAGTCGCCCTCACCGTTGATCCCGGCGGGCTCGACTCTCGTCTTCGTGGTGGACCTGCTGGCCTCGTATTCCCCCACATCCGGGTGGAGCGACGCCTAGGTCGTGTCCGCAAAGTCAGGGGAGCCAGAGTTGTAGGCAGGCGATGGTGATCATGGCTTGGTAGTGGCGGGCGCGTTTGTCGTAGCGGGTGGCCAGGGCTTTGTTGTGCTTGAGCTTGTT
>NZ_JAAKZW010000187.1 GCF_011044995.1 Streptomyces mesophilus
GCGGGGTGCGGTGGACTTCGGGTGCAGGTGGGGCGGCCTTCCCGAAACCGGGGCTGCGCCTGGACCCCGCATCCGAACTTCGTTCGGATCTGCTCAATCGCCGCAGGGGCTGGAAGTCAGCACCGCTGTCGTGTACTCCATCGTGAACGAGCCGCCCAGACCGTCGATCGCCGTGCCCACCCTCTCGAGGATCGAGGCCAGGGCCTCGGGTGCGAGGCGGGCCGCCACGCCCGAGGTGGGGAACTGGTCGAGGTATTCGGTGCGGGTGTAGTCGCGGGACCAGGTGCAGGTCCACTCGGTGGGGGTGCTGAAGCCGCCCGCTGCCGTGATGCCCTCGGAGGCCTTCGCCAGGACGGGGCTGTACGCGCCGACGGGTTGACCGCCCAGGGCGTTCAGGTCGAAGGGTGCGTCCGGCAGCGCGGCGCGGCAGGCCGTGATGAGCGCGTCGGCGACCGGCGGCGGGAGGCGGAAGGCGTTCCAGAAGAGGGCGAGCCGCCCGCCCGGGCGCAGGACGGAAGCCGCCTTGGCCGCGCCCGCCACGGGGTCGATCCAGTGCCAGGCCTGGCCGGAGACGACGGTGTCGAAGGTCCGGCCCGCCGGATCCCACGCCTCGAAGGCCGACACCTCGGCATCGAGCCCCCGCGAGCGTGCGAACTCGGCCATGCGGGCGTCCGGTTCGACGCCGAGGACCGTACAGCCCGCCGCCTGGAACTGCCGGGCCGCGATCCCCGTACCGCAGCCGACGTCGAGGAGCGCGCGGCCGGGGCTCTGCGCGACGATGCGGTCGATCATCTCGGCCGGGTAGCGCGGGCGTGCGCGGTCGTAGCGTGCCGCGTCCGTGCCGAAGGATTCGGCCATCTGTCGTTGGCGGTGGGGCTCGCCGGCAGGGATAGTGGGCATGCGCCCACCTTAAGTGGGCACTTGACCACTCGACAAGCGGCGTGACGAGCGCTCGACAGGAGAGGACCCCGGCACCGTGCCAACTGGCGTCGCCATCAGGGATGTTCGCGAGCAGCTCTTCGCCGCCGCCGAGCGGGTACTGCTCCGGGACGGGCCCAGCGCCCTGACCAGCCGGGCCGTCACCACGGAGGCCGGGTGCGCCAAGGGCGTGCTGCACCGGCACTTCACCGATTTCGACGACTTCCTCGCCGAGCTCGTACGGAATCGGATCGTGCGCGTGCAGCTCCAGTCGCACGAGCTGTGGGAGTCCGCGGGGACCGGCAGGGTCACCGCGCGGCTGGCCGGTGCGCTCACCGAGGTGTTCCAGACCGTGGCCGTCGCACTCGTCGGCCTGATCACCTCGCGCGACGTCCTGCGCGCCCGGCTGCGCGAGGGCACGCCGAGCGGGGTGCCGCTGCTCACCGAGGCGACGGCGATGATCGCCGGGTACCTCACCGCCGAGCAGGAGTACGGACGCATCGCCGCCGAGGCCGACGTACGGGTCCTCGCGCCCACCCTCGTCGGCGCCGGCCACCTGCTCTTCGCCGACCGGCACAGCGGGCCGCCGTCCGAGGAGGAGGTGGCCGGCGTGGTGTCGACGGTGATCGCGGCAGTCGTACGGGAGCGGAGTTAGGGCCTGTCGCCCACTGCGCGCCAGTCGGCCGCGAGCCGGTGAGCGGCGGTGCGGGGCTCGCGGCCGAGGAGTTCGGCCAGCCAAGGGGCGGCATCGGCGAAGTAGCCCGCCCGGGCTGCCTGGTACCAGGTGAGCATGAGCCGGGCCAGCTGCTCCGGTACGCCGGCCGTGATCTGGTCGGCCACCCACTGTTCGTCGTCCAGGACGATCCGCTTGACCGTGCTGCCGGTGAGGCCGGAGGCGATCTTGGCGAGATCGTCGAAGGTGAGGGCGGTCGGCGCGGTGAGGGTGACGGGTCCGTCGAAGGTGCGGTCACCGGCGAGGACGACCGCTGTGGCCTCGGCTATGTCGGCACGGTCGGTATACGGGACGGGGCCGTCTTCCGGCTGGGCGATCGCGCCGGTGCGCTGCCACGGGCCGAGAACCTGATCGAGCGGGCCGTACGCGCCGTTGCGCAGTGCGGTCCATGCGACCCCGGAGTCGGCGAGGATCGCCTCGGTGGCGATGTGGATGTCCGACGGCCGGTACGGATTGCCGGGGACGGCGCCCTGCTGGCTCGTGTAGAGGATCCGCCCGGCGCCGGCGGCGACCGCGGCTTCGACGGCATTGCGGTGCAGGCCGACCATGTCGGCGGCCGGGTCGTTGCCGGACACCAGAAGGACCTGCTCGGCACCCTCGAACGCGTCACGCAGCGCGGCCGCGTCCTCGTAGGAGCCCTGCCGCACCCGCACGCCACGGTCGGCGAAGTGCTGCGCCTTGGCGGTGTCCCGGACGCTGACAGCGATCCGGTCGGCAGGTACGCGGGCAAGGAGGTGCTCGACGGTGGCCCCGCCAAGGCCGCCGGTCGCGCCGGTGACAACGATCATGTTCTTGACCTTCCTGAGCGCCCACGGTGCCCGTCCCGGCGGTGCGCGGGATCGTAAGTTGACCAAGCGGGTCAGTTTCTCTTCCGTCTGCGACCGTAGGTAAACTGACTCGGCGAGTCAAATTACGACGTGGGTGACAGGAAGAGACGGTGAGAGAGCCATGGCCGGTGCGGCTTCGGAACCCCGGCTGCGTGCCGACGCCCGGCGCAATTCCGCACAGATCCGCTCGGCCGCGATCGGCGCCTTCCAGGGACAGGGCCTGACCGTGCCGCTGGAGGAGGTCGCCAAGGCGGCAGGGGTGAGCAAGGCCACGATCTTCAACCGGTTCGGCGGGCGGATCGGCCTCATCGAAGCCGTCATCGAAGAGGTCGTGGCGAGCGAGCTGTTCACCGTCATCGACCGCACCCGGACCATCGACGACGTCGGCGAGAGGATCACGTACTACCTCACCGCGCTCCGCGACCTCCAGTACCGCCAGCCCGCCTTCAACGACGTCCTGTTGCAGACATATCCGCACTCGCGGCAGCTCATGGAAATCTGCCGGGCCGGAAGCGAGGCCAACGAGGAACTCGTCGCGGCGGCGCGGGCCTTTGGTGTGCTGCGGCCAGAGTTCACCGCGGGCGACCTCCACGCCCTCGTCCTCGACAACGCCCTCGCCCTCAAGCACGGCGAGCGGCCTTCCCGGGACGACTACGACCGCCGCACCATGTACGTCCTGGACGGAATCCGAGGGCACTCCTCCGCTTCCGGCGGATGACGAGTCCCCGCCCCCACGCGAAAGCGCCCCGCACCTCGCCGGACGGCGGGGGGGCGCGGAGCGCTTGCGGTGGTGCTGGAGTGGGCGACGCCCATTGTGGAGCTGCTGCCCCACACCCCCGGCGGCGTCAGCCGGGGATCAGACCGTCGTCGCTGAGCATTTCGCGGACCTCTTCGAGGCTCGCGTCCGGCGGAGGCAGGATCAGCTCCGAGGGTTCGAGTGCGTCGTCCGGGAGCGGTTCGCCCAGTTCGCGCACCTTGTCGAGCAGAGCGTGGAGGGTACGGCGGAAGCCGGGGCCGTCGCCGTTCTCCATCTCCTCGAGCAGTTCGTCGTCCAGCTTGTTCAGCTCGGTGAAGTGGCTGTCGGCCAGCTTCACCTGCCCCTCCCCCATGATCCGTACGATCATGTCGCTCTCCTTATGAAGTAAGTCCTTCGAAGAGGTCCCGAGGCCTGGTGGTGGGGCGCTTTACTGCTTGTCGAAGCGGGGACGGGGGGTGTCCTGCGGCTGCTGCGCCTGGCCCCCGTTGCCACCCTCGATGGCCTGCTGATTCGGCGTGCTGCCGCCGGCCAGCTCGGCCTTCATGCGGGCGAGCTCCAGCTCCACGTCCGTACCGCCGGAGAGCCGGTCGAGCTCGGACTGGATGTCGTCGCGGGCCAGGCCCGAGGCGTCGTCCAGGGCGCCCGAGGCGAGCAGCTCGTCGATGGCGCCGGCGCGGGCCTGCAGCTGCGCCGTCTTGTCCTCGGCGCGCTGGATGGCGGTGCCGACATCGCTCATCTCCTCGGAGATGCCCGAGAAGGACTCCGCGATCCGGGTCTGCGCCTGGGCCGCGGTGTAGGTGGCCTTGATGGTCTCCTTCTTCGTACGGAAGGCATCGACCTTGGCCTGCAGGCGCTGGGCGGCGAGCGTGAGCTTCTCCTCCTCGCCCTGCAGCGTCTGGTGCTGCGTCTCCAGGTCCGTGACCTGCTGCTGCAGCGCGGACCGGCGGGAGAGCGCTTCGCGCGCCAGGTCCTCACGGCCGAGCGCGAGCGCCTTGCGCCCCTGGTCCTCCAGCTTGGAGGACTGCGACTGCAGCTGGTTCAGCTGCAGTTCGAGGCGCTTGCGGCTGGTCGCCACATCGGCGACGCCGCGGCGCACCTTCTGCAGCAGCTCCAGCTGCTTCTGGTACGAGTAATCGAGGGTCTCGCGCGGGTCCTCGGCCCGGTCCAAGGCCTTGTTCGCCTTCGCGCGGAAGATCATCCCCATACGCTTCATGACACCGCTCATGGGCTTCGCGCGCCCCCTTCTTGACTGATCCAGCCGTTGTCCAGCTCCAGCACTGCGACAGAACCCAGCCTACGGGCCCTGCCTCCATTACCGCACTGTTCGTGTGCGGATGCGCTCCTCCCCAAGGACGAAGTACGGCCCCGCCCGCTCCGGCGTAGGGAGTAGGTGGCTCTCAGGGGAACGCAAGGGACGTTTCCCGGAACCGCTCGCACCACCCCCGGGCCGCCCTGTGCGGTACGACCCTGTACTTCCCGTTGCGCCCCTGTATTGACGTCCGGCGTTGTCGGATCGTTCCCCCGCGGGCTGTGGTCCATGCGCAAGACCCCGTACCCTTGGGTTTCGTGTTCGGTAGCCGCTCCAAGAATGAGAAGACCCCCGCCGCTCAGGCGCCGGTCGACTCCCAGACGCCCCGCGACCCGCAGGCTCCCAAGGGTCGCCCCACTCCCAAGCGCAGCCAGGCTCAGTCGCAGCGCCGCAGCGTGGCCCATACGCCGACGAACCGCAAGGACGCGGCCAAGCGCACGCGCGAAGCGCGCCGTGCGGACATGGCCAAGCAGCGCGCGGCCCTCGCCAGCGGTGACGAGCGGTACTTGCCGGCCCGTGACAAGGGTCCTGTGCGCAAGTTCGCCCGTGACTTCGTGGACTCGCGCTTCTGTATCGCCGAGTACTTCCTGCCGCTCGCCGTGATCATCCTGGTGCTCAGCATGCTGCGGAACGCGCAGCTGCAGAACATCGCGCTGCTGCTCTGGCTCGGTGTGATCCTGCTGATCATCATCGACTCGATCGGTATCGGCATCCGTCTGAAGAAGCAGCTCCGTGAGCGCTTCCCGGACGAGCCGAAGCGCGGCGCCGTCGCCTACGCCCTGATGCGTACCCTCCAGATGCGTCGCCTGCGCCTGCCCAAGCCGCAGGTCAAGCGCGGAGAGCGGCCCTGAGCGCGGAGTCGTTCACGGGGGGCGCCGAGAAATGGCTCGAGCTCATGGGCGGACTGCGTGACGCGGTCCGCCAGGAGCTCGTGGCCCGGCAGCTCGACGAACAGATAGCCCAGCACTTCGCCGTCGGCCGGCGGCTTCGGATCCTCGACGTCGGCATGGGCCAGGGCACGCAGGCCCTGCGCCTGGCCCGGGCCGGTCACCAGGTGACCGGTCTGGAGTCCGATCCGGCGATGCTGGTCGCCGCGCGTACGGCGCTCGACGAGGAGCCGGCCGGGATCCGCGAGCGGGTCCGGCTGCTCCAGGGCGACGGCCGCGACACCGGGGTGCACTTCCTGCCCGGCGCGTTCGACGTGGTGCTCTGCCATGGCGTGCTGATGTACGTCGAGGAGCCGGACGCGCTGCTCGCCGGTCTCGCGCGAATGCTGGCGCCCGGCGGACTGCTCTCGCTGCTCGTACGGAACGCGGACGCGCTCGCGATGCGGCCCGGCCTCGCCGGCCGGTGGGACACCGCGCTCGCGGCCTTCGACTCCCCCGTGTACGAGAACAGGCTCGGTCTGACCGTACGAGCGGACCGTCTCGCCACGCTCACCGCGTCGCTCGCCGGTATCGGTGCGCCGCTGCACGCCTGGTACGGGGTACGGGTGTTCACGGACCAGGCCGCGGACGGCGCCGAGCCCCCGTCGGGCGAGGAGTTCGAGCGGCTGCTGCTCGCGGAGGAGCGGGCGGGGCGGACGGATCCGTACCGGCAGGTCGCGGCCCTGATGCACCTGTGCGGTGTACGGGGCTGACGCCGCCACTCAGGCACCGGGGGTGTCCGCCGCGTCCCCTCGTACGTGAGCGACCCACAGCAGCCGGAGAAACTGCCCGCCCGCGAGACCTGGCGTGCCCTCTACCGGCATTTCCGTCCGCACCGTTGGATCGTGGCGCTCGGCGCGCTGCTCACGCTGGTCGGCGCGGTGACCGGGCTCGCCCAGCCGCTCGCCGCGAAGGCGCTGGTGGACCGGCTGGGCGGGGACGAGTCGATCGCCGGCGTCCTGCTGCTGCTCACCGCGCTGGTGGTGGCGGGAACGGCGGTCGAGGCCGTCGGTGCGTACGTCCTGGAGCGGACCGCGGAGTCCGTGGTGCTCGCCGCCCGCCGCTCCCTCGTCGGACGGCTGCTCAGGCTGAGGATCACGGAGGTCGAGCGGACCCAGCCCGGCGATCTGATGTCCCGGGTCACCTCCGACACCACGCTCCTTCGCGCCGTCACCACCCAGTCCGTGGTCTCCGCCGTGTCCGGTGGGCTCACGTTCATCGCCACCATCGTCCTGATGGGCTTGATGGACGCGGTTCTGCTCGGGGTGACGGTCGGCGTGATCGTGCTGATCGGCGGGGTCGTGGCCCTGGTGATGCCGAAGATCTCGAAGGCCACCGCGAAGGCGCAGGAGGCGGTCGGCGCGATATCCACCGCCCTTGAACGGGCCTTCGGAGCCTTCCGTACGGTGAAGGCCTCAGGCGCCGAACAGCGCGAGTCCGCAGCCGTCGAAACGGCCGCGCGGGAGGCATGGCGGCACGGTGTGCGCTCCGCCAAGTGGCAGGCCGTGGCGTCGAGTTCGGTCGGCCTGGCCGTCCAGGTGTCCTTCCTCGCGGTCCTCGGGATCGGCGGCGCGCGGGTGGCGTCGGGGGCGATCTCCGTATCGACGCTCGTGGCCTTCCTGCTCTTCCTCTTCTACTTGATCGCGCCCGTCTCGAGCCTGGTCGAGGCCGCCACCCAGTACCAGGTGGGCGCCGCCGCGGTCGCCCGGATCGTGCAGGCCGAGCGGATGGAGACCGAGGAGACCGGTGAGCCGTCCGCGCCCCGGGACACCACGCCCGCCTCCGTCGTCTTCGACGACGTGCGTTTCCGCTACCGGGACGGGCTCCCGTATGTCCATCACGGCGTGAGCTTCGAGGTGCCCGGCCCCGGGATGACCGCCTTCGTCGGGCCGTCCGGGGCGGGCAAGACCACCGTGTTCGGTCTGATCGAGCGGTTCTACGAGGCGTCCGGCGGGCGGGTTCTCGTGGACGGCACGGACGTGCGCTCCTGGCCGCTGGCCGATCTGCGCGCCCAGATCGGTTACGTGGAGCAGGACGCCCCGGTCCTCGCGGGCACCCTGCGCGAGAACCTGCTGTTCGCGGCGCCGCAGGTCCCCGACGAGGAGATCCGGGACGTTCTCGTACGGGCCCGCCTCGACGCCCTCGTGGAGCGGCTGCCCGAGGGCCTGGACTCGCTCGTCGGGCATCGCGGCTCGCAGCTCTCGGGCGGTGAGCGGCAGCGGGTGGCCATCGCACGGGCGCTCCTGCGCAAGCCCCGGCTGCTGCTGCTCGACGAGGCCACCTCGCAGCTCGACGCGGTCAACGAGCTGGCGCTGCGCGATGTGGTCGCCGAGGTCTCGCGCGAAGTGACCGTCCTGGTCGTGGCGCACCGGCTGTCCACGGTGACGCTCGCCGACCGGATCGTGGTGATGGACGCGGGGCGGGTACGGGCGGTGGGGACGCATCGGGAGCTGGTGGCGTCCGATCCGCTGTACGGGGAGCTGGCCGCGACGCAGTTCCTCGCTTCCACGGCGTCGGGGGCCACCTGATCGGACCCGTACAGAAGGCCGAACGGGTGGCACGATGCCGACAATCCGGATATGAACCGAACTCGTACCCCTCGTTCGCTCCCCCGGATAGCCGTCCCCCTCACCGCCGCGCTCGGCGCCGCAGCCCTCCTTGCCGGCTGCTCGGGCTCGGGGTCCTCGTCGGCCGAGGCCGACTCGACCACGCAGGCCGCTGCCGTCGCCCGTAAGGACGGGGCCGCCCTGCAGGAGGACTACATCGAGGTGATCAAGGACGTGCTGCCGTCCGTCGTGCAGATCACCGCGGGGGACAGTCTCGGATCCGGCGTCGTGTACGACGACAAGGGCCATATCGTCACCAACGCGCATGTCGTCGGCGACACCAAGGCCTTCAAGGTCACCGCGGCGACCGGCGGCAAGGAGCTCGCGGCGAAGCTGGTCTCCAGCTATCCCGAGCAGGACCTCGCCGTGATCCAGCTGGAGAACCCTCCGAGCAATCTGAAGGCCGCGAAGCTCGGGGACTCCTCGAAGGTCGAGGTCGGCCAGATCGTCCTGGCGATGGGCTCGCCGCTCGGTCTGTCCTCCAGCGTGACGCAGGGCATCGTCTCGGCGACCGGCCGCACCGTCAGCGAACCGCGCACCGGCGGCAGCCCGGGCGCCACGATCGCCAACATGGTGCAGACCTCGGCGGCCATCAACCCCGGCAACAGCGGCGGCGCCCTGGTCAACCTCGACGGCGAGGTCGTCGGCATCCCGACACTCGCGGCGACCGACCCGGAGATGGGCGACAGCGCGGCTCCCGGCATCGGGTTCGCGATCCCGTCCTCGATGGTGCAGACGATCGCGGGACAGATCGTCAAGGACGGCGAGGTCACCGACTCCGGCCGGGCCGCGCTCGGCATCTCGGGCCGTACGGTCCTCGGCGACGACTACAAGCCGGCGGGTGTCGCGGTGGTCGAGGTCGAGTCGGGCGGCGCCGCGGCCGACGCGGGGCTCGAGGCGGGCGATGTGATCACGCGCTTCGCCGACGAGGACATCTCCACGATCACCTCCCTGTCGGAGGCCCTGGCGGCGAAGAAGCCGGGCGACAAGGTCTCGGTGACGTACGACCATGACGGCTCGCGCGAGACGGCCGAGGTCACGCTGGGCGAGATGTGAGGGCTGCGGGTGCGGGGGCGAGGGCCCCCGCACCGCCCCGGTCTCAGGCCTCCGCCGTCTCCGCGCCGGTCTTCTCCGTACCGGTCTTCTCCGTGCCGGCGCCGGAGTCGGCCTCGGAGTCCGCGGCCGTCTCCGCGTGCAGGCTCATCGGCCCGTAGATCTTCGTCGTGTCCTCGAAGAGATGGACCTGGTCGGCCCCGCCGGCGAGCAGGTCCTTCCAGTACTCACCGATCCAGGACTCCGCGTCGCCCTGGGTGGTGAACTCGTCCGGCGCCACGGCCGGTTCGACCTCGGTGCCGTCGGACTTCTCGAACCGCCACAACCAAGCGCTCATGTCAGCCTCCAAAGAACCGGTTCAGGATCCGACCGCAGATGGCAAGGTGCCACCCAGCTGAAGTGCAGCCTATCCGGGCGCGCACGACCCATACCGACGCGGGAGGATCGCCTTGTGGAACTGACTCTGCTCGGCACCGGCGCCCCGGCCGGACTGCCCCGCCCCGACTGCCCCTGCGCGGCCTGCGCCAGTGCGCTCGGCGCGTACGCACGCTCGGCGACCGCCCTGCTCGTGGACGGCGTACTGCTGCTCGACCTCACCCCGGGCGCCGCCTTCGCCGCGGCACGCTCCGGTCATTCCCTGTCCGCGGTGCAGCAGGTGCTGCTCTCGCACCCCCACGACGGCCCGGCCGTCGAGCACCCGGCCGGACTGCCGCGTGCGGGCCGGGTGCCGGACGGCCGCGAGCTGGCGCTTCTCGACGGGCACCGGGTGCGCGCGGTCGCCCTCGACCACCCGGGCACGGGGTACGAGGTGACGAGCCCCGACGGCGGATCGCTCCTCTACCTGCCGCCCGGCGCCTCGCCCGCCGGTGAGGTCGAGCGCCCGGAGCCGTACGACATGGTCCTGGCCGATGTCGTGGGCCGCCCGGACGCGCTGGCGAAGCTGCGGGCGGGCGGTGCGGTGGCGGCGACGACGGATGTGCTCGCCGTCCATCTCGACCATGACGCCCCGCCCGGGCCCGAGTTGCACCGCCGCCTCGCCGCGGCGGGGGCCCGCGCGGTGCCGGACGGTACGACGCTCGTGGTCGGCGAATACCACGCCGTACCCGATCTGCCGCGCCGCACGCTGGTGCTCGGCGGGGCGCGTTCGGGCAAGTCCGTGGAGGCCGAGCGGCGGCTCGAGTCCTTCCCCGAGGTCGTGTACGTGGCGACCGGCGGCGTACGCGACGGGGACTCGGACTGGGCCGACCGGATAAGGCTGCACCGCGAGCGCAGGCCGGGATCCTGGCGGACCACGGAGACCTGCGATCTCGTCCCGCTGCTCGAGGCCGACGGGCCGCCGCTGCTCATCGACTGCCTCTCCCTGTGGCTGACCGACGCGATGGACAAGGTCGAGGCCTGGGACGACGCGAAGTGGGCCGCGGGCGGCGACCGTGCGCTGCGCGAGCAGGTGGCCCAACTCGTGGGTGCGGTCCGGCAGTCGACACGTACCGTCGTCGCCGTGTCGAACGAGGTGGGCTCCGGGGTCGTGCCCGCGACCGCTTCGGGCCGGCGGTTCCGCGATGAACTCGGCCGTCTCAACGCGGCGTTCGCGGGCGAATGCGAGCACGTGCTCCTCGTGGTCGCGGGGCAGGCGATGGTGCTGCGGGGCTGAGCACGGGCGGCGTGACGGTGCTGCGGGGCTGAGCCGGGCGACGTGGCGGTGCCGCAAGGCTGAGCCGCAGGCGACGTGGCGGTGCTGGGGGGCTGAGCCCGGGCGACGTGGCAATGCCCGCGCGGCTCATCCGGGCGGGTACGCCGCCGCGCCGCCCGTGAGTGTCGCCTTGCCGCCCGCGCGCCGGTGGCGTGGGCTGTCGGGCATGACCGAGACCCTCGCACCGCAGACCGCCCGGGTACGCCCCGCACTCGACGGCGTACCGGAGACCCTGCTGTGGACGCTGTGGAACCGGGCCTGCGAGGCCCGCCGTCCCGATGCCGTCCTGCACGATCCGCTCGCCATCCGTCTCGTCGACACCCTCGACTACCCCTTCGAGGAGAAGCTCGGACCGCCGCATCCGCTGTTCGCGCAGACCCAGGGGCTGCGCTCGCTCTGCTTCGACCGGTCGGTCGCCAACTACACGGCGCGCCGGCCCGACGCGAGTGTCGTCGCGCTCGGCGAGGGTCTGGAGACCAGCTTCTGGCGCGTGGACAACGGGCGCCTGAACTGGCTGAGCGTGGAGCTCCCGGAAGGCGCCGAGCTGCGCGGCCGGCTGCTTCCCGAGCACCCCCGGCACCGGATCGTCCCGAAGTCCGTGACGGACCTGAGCTGGCTGGACGCGATCGAGGATCCCTCGCGCGGCGTGATCGTGACGGCGCAGGGCCTGCTGATGTATCTCAAGCCCGCGGAGGTACGGGAGATCCTCGCCGCGTGCGCCGAGCGGCTGCCGGGCGGGGTGATGGTCCTGGACTCGATGCCTCGCTGGGTGACCAAGCTGACCCGTGAGGGGAAGCTGAAGGTCGGCAAGCTGACGATCCCGCCGATGCACTGGTCGATGGCCCCGGACGAGCGCCCCAAGTTGCACTCGGCCCATCCGTCGATCGCCGAGGTGCGCGCGGTGCAGCTGCCACCGGGACGCGGGGCGCTGGGCAAGCTGGTCCAGCACCAGTACCGCATCCCGGTGTACCGCTCGTTCGCACCGGCGGTGACGCTGGTGCGGTTCAAGTAGCCGTACGCCTCAGGGCGTTCAGTTCTTGCGGGCCACGACCCGGTAGGCGTTGGAGAAGCCGGTGCGGCGCAGGAGGGGGGCCAGCGCCCGGTCGAGGAAGTGCAGCACCGGGAAGAACGGCACGCCCAGGGTGAAGAACAGCTTGCACAGCCGGGTCCCGTTGCGGCCCGGCTTCTTGCTGAGCCACGGCTCGTTGCGGAACGGCAGGAAGCGCAGGAGCATCAGGCCGAACCCGCCGAGCAGGTCGAAGGGGATATGCGGCTCGCGGCGGTCGACGGCGACCACGGTGAAGCCCATGTCGCGCAGCGCACGGTTGAGGTTGCCGATGCTCACGAAGTGCAGGTGCTGGGGCTGGAACCACGGCACCCAGTACTTGCCGAGCAGCTTGGCGAAGTGCGACTCGGGGTCCGGCACCTCGATCATGAGGTGTCCGCCGGAGCGCAGCACCTTGCGTGCCGCTTCGAGTTCGGCCCGCTGGTCGACGGTGTGCTCCAGGACGTGGAACATGCTCACCGCGTCGTACCGGCCGGCCAGCGTCTCGGCGTGCTCGGGCAGAAAGCCCTGGTACGCGGTCTCGATCCGGCCGTTCTCCTTGGCCTTGAGGACGTTGGCGCCGACGTCGAGTCCGTCGAAGACCGTGTCGGGCAGCACCTTCTTGGCGCCCGCGCAGAACTCGCCGGCCGCCGTGCCGACGTCGAGCCAGCGCCCGGGGCGCAGATGCGTGAGCATCGCCTTCGCGCGGTCGATGTGCCGCTGGCCGGTGTCGCCGCCGGCGCTGTCGAACGCGGCGCCGAGCTCCTTCTCGAAGAGGCCCTCGTAGAAATCCCGGTAGTAGAAGTCCAGACCGGCCTTGCTCAGCTGCGGGTTCTGGAAGATGTGGCGGCAGTCCGCGCACTGGTCGAGGACGAAGGTGCCGGGCTTGGCCTGCAGGTAGTCCGCGGTCTTCAGGCGCACCTTGAGGCGCTTGGACTCGCACCACGGGCAGGTCTCGCGCCGGTCCTCGAAGAGCCGGTCCATGCCCAGGGCCAGCTCGGCCTGGTAGGCGGGCCGCAGTGCCGCGACACGCGCGTCCCGCTCGGCCCGGTGCTGCTCGACGGTCTCGGTCTCGGAGGTGGTTGCCATGCTCTGTCTCCCTTGCGAACTCAAGCGGTTACGGTCAGCGCCGGTCCACGGCGAACTTCTCCAGCTGGGTGGCCGCGGCTGCCGCTCCGCCCGCCGCGCGGAAGGAGGCCCCGATCGCGCGGGCCGCCTCCCGGTACTGCGTCTCTTCCAGTACGGCGTCGAGAGCCGCCCCGATCTGCCGGCGCCCGCTGCGCCCGAACCGCACCCGCACCCCCGCGCCGGCCGCGGTGACCTGTGCGGCGACCAGGGGCTGGTCGTCGCGGATGGGGGCGACGACCAGCGGGACGCCGTGCCACAGGGACTCGGCGACGGTGTTGTGCCCGGCGTGGCTGATGACGGCCGACGCCCGTTCCAGGAGGGCGAGTTGGGGGATGTGCGGCAGGACGAGCACATCAGTGTCGGACTCCGCCGTCAGGACGCCGCCCGGGTCGGCGATCACCGCCTGGACCCGCCGGCCCCGCTCCCGTACGGCCGCGGCGCACTCGGCGAGGAAGCGCGCGCCGACATCCGTATTGGCCGTGCCGAGCGAGACCAGCACGGTGGCCCGGTCTTCGTCGAGCCACTGCCAGGGGAAGTCCCCGGCGGGCCGGCGGGTGAGCGCGGGCCCGACGAAGCGCACCTCGTCGCCGTACGCGCCGTCCCCCGCGAGTTCCGGTGTGGTGAAGGCGAGGACGAGGTCCGGCGAGAAGCGCGGGTCGTGCGTACGGGCCGGATCGCCGATACGGTCGCGCAGCTCCGCTACGAGCGAGGCGACCCACTCGCCGATCTTCGGCATCCCGTCGAGGGCGTCGCTGAACTCGGCGGAGGTGGTGGACGAGGTGACGTACGGGATGCCGAGCCGTTCGGCGACCAGCGCGCCCGCCAGGGTCTGCTGGTCGGACACGATCACGTCGGGGCCGAACTCCCGTACCGCCTGCTCCACTCCGGGTGCCATGGCGTCGGCGAGCGGCACGAAGAACTCCTGCCACAGGAACTGCAAAGCGGCCGCACCCCGCAGCTCGGTCGGCCGCTCGAGGAGCCCGGGGATCTCACACGGGTACACCTCGGCCTCCGGACCCGCGAGCTCCTCGACGAACCGCGGGAGTCCGGCCCACGCCACCCGGTGCCCGCGCCCGGCGAGTTCGGCGGCGACGCTGACGGTGGGGTTGATGTGGCCGACGAGCGGCGGCACCACGAAGAGGAAACGGCTCATGGCGCGGGCACCCCTGCTTCCAGCAGCTCCTTGTGTCCCTCGCGTACCCAGTCGAGCAGCAGCGGGCCGATCGTCTCGGGGGTGCCGACCAGGACCGAGTGCCCGTGGCCGTGCACGGTGTGGGTGCGGCAGCGCGGGAGCAGTCCGCGCAGCCAGTCGGCCATGTCGGCGAGGTCCGAGTTCGCCCCGTACACCGCGAGGACCGGCACGTCGAGGCCGCGCCAGGACTGTTCGTCGGGGATACGGCTGGCGGCGATGTCCTCGGCGATCGAGGTGCCGTGAAGCAGCCGCATCGACCAGCGCACCAGACGCGCCTCGTGCCGGCCGTAGGTCTCCTCGATCCACGGCAGGGTGCGCTCGTCGTGCAGCTGGTACGCGGATCCGGCGAGCAGTCCGCTCATCTTCCGCGCCCAGGCGTCGGTGGGCGGCTCGGACTCCACCATCAGGACGCTCGCGACGCGGCCCGGGTGGTGCAGGGCGTAGTCGAGGGCGACCGTCCCGCCGAAGGAGTTGCCGACGAGGTGGACGGGTCCGGTGACGCCCAACTCGTCGAGCAGCAGGGCGAGATCGCCGGAGAAGTCCTCGATGCCGTAACCGTGCGGCGGCCGTGCGCTGCGGCCGTGGCCGCGCTGGTCGTACATCACGACGTCGTAGCCCGCGGCGGCGAACTCGGGGGCCACGGTGAAGTAGTAGCTCGTCAGGTTGTCCGTGGCGATGCCGTGCACCAGGACCACGGTCTCCCGGCCGCCCTCGCCGAGCCGCTCCACGTTGAACCGCAGGTCGCCCGCGTCGAGACGGGTCATCGCAGGCGCCCCACGATGTAGTCGGCGAGCTGTCCCACGGTGAGGCCGATGATCTCGGAGAGTTCGAGCGAGGCGAACCAGGCCGGGAAGTCGACCCGGTCGCCGTAGCGTCCGCGCAGCTCCGAGGTGAGGGTCACCAGGTCGATCGACTCCAGGTCGAGATCCTCCACGAAGCGGGTCTCGCGGGTGATCGGGGCGTCCTCGAACTCCAGGTCGTCCAGTACGGCACGCAGGGCGCCGCCGATCTCGGCGAGCACGGCCTCTTCGTCGACGGTGGCGGGGCTGGTCATGACGTGGGCTCCTCGGGGGCGTTGGCTTCGGGGGCTGAGGGCTCGGTGACCGAGGGCTCGGCGGCTGAGGGCTCGGTCCAGGCGACGACGTACGTGCGGGCGGGCAGGCCCGGCGGGTTGGCGGCGGTGGTGAGCCGTACGCGGTGGGTGGCGCCCGACGGGGTACGGACCCGCAGCGCGTCCGGTCCGTCGGCGGCGGCCTCGAAGTCCCGCGGGCGGCCCTGGATCCCGGTGCCCTCGGCCTTCGATGCGGCTTCCTTGGCGGCCCAGATCCTCGTCAGTGCCTCGGGGTCCGCGCCGAGCTCCTGGTACAGCCCGTGTTCGCCGGCGCCGAGCACCGCGTCGACGGTGGCCGGGGGCCGCTCGGTGATCTCCTCGATGTCGATCCCGACCGGCCCCTTCGGCCGTACGAGGGCGACGGCGGCCTCCTGGCAGTGCGCCAACGAGACGTCGAGGTGCGGAAGTTGGCGGCCGTGCACCCCGTACGCGTACGGGCGTCCGCTCGGCTCGTTGGCGATGCGCACCTCGCCGGGGAAGACGGGGCCTTCGCCGCCGGCCCACAGCAGGCGGCGCACCGCGTCCTTGGCGGCGATCCGGCCGAGCAGCCACTGGCGCTTGCCGCGCGGGGGGTGCTGGGCGAAGGCGGTGCGTTCGTCGCCGGCGAGCTGGTTGCGCATCATCAGCTCGCGTGAGGCGGGGTCGGGCCAGTACTCGAAGACCAGCTGCCAGCCGCCGCTCTGCTCGGTGGCGAGGGTGCTGCGCTCGGGGAACCGTTTGACCTGGTCGGTCTCGGGCGGCGAGTCGAAGCGGCGGTCCTGCCAGCCGTGGATCTCGGCCCAGACCTGCCCGTCGTGGACGAGCTGCACGTCGGCTTCGAGGACGGTCTCGGTGAGCGCGGTGATCCGGATGTGGCAGTCGAGCCGCGTGCCCGGCTCGGGATGCGGACCGAAGAAGCGGGCCTGCTTGATCCCGACCGGGAAGACCACGGTGCGGTCGGTGTGGGTGGCCATCAGCCAGTAACCGAGCAGCTGGCCGACGTTGTCGAGCAGGGCGCCGGGTGCGGGCGGGGTGGTCAGGGCGCCGCGTACGTGCCGGTCGCCGAGCGCGAGGATCTCGCTGACGCCGCGGAACAGCGGGCCGTGGAACATCCAGCGCTCGTCGTACATCTCCTGTGCGCTGGTGGTGGGCCGGCGCTCCTCGGCGGGCGGGCGCCAGGCGCTCGGGGGTGTCCCGTGCTCTCCGGTCTCCAGGGTGGCCCGTGCGTGCCGGCCGAAGGAGACGGCGTACCGGCCGGGCGCCTCGACGACGGCTTCGATGACGACGTCCTGCGCGGGCTCGGCGACGGCCCACTCCAGGAAGCGGGCGTCGCGTACAGCTCTCAGGGGCGCGCCGGTCTTCGGCAGCGCGTCCGCCATCAGCTGGATCAGGGTGGTGGCGGGCACGACCGGCCAACGGTCGGCGACGTCGGGCCAGTTGGGGCGCTGACGGAAGAAGCAGTGGTCGGTGAGGTACGGGAGGGTGGCGAGGGAGATGGTGAAGGG
>NZ_JAAKZW010000188.1 GCF_011044995.1 Streptomyces mesophilus
GGTGGGCGCCTGCGGCGGGCCTTTCTCCCCGACCCGCCCCTTCCCGAAACCGGGGCTCCGCCCCAGGCCCCGCATCCGAACTTCGTTCGGATCTGCTCAAACGCCGCAGGGGCTGAGGCTGCTCAGGCGCCGGGCTTGCCCGGGACCACCTCCGACATCGGTGGGGCCTTCACCTCGATGCGCTCGTCGAAGGAAGAGAACGTCGCCGTGTTCTTCGCGGCGCCCTGCGCCTCGATCCGCAGGACGTACGGCTTGCCCTCCGCCGCCACGTGCACCGTGACCTGGTTGCCCTGCTCCGACTTCGTCAGCGTCGCCGTCCGGTGGCCGTCGACCGAGGAGTCCGCACCGCGCGACGACCCCTTGAGCGCCTCCGGTGTGAACAGCGACTCGATCCGGCAGGTCGTGTCCTTGGCCTTGTCGGGGGACTTCACCCAGCGGCCCTGAGCCGCCTTCGCCGCCGCCTCGCCGCCGAGCACCATCTTCATGAACTCGGGCCCGCCCTTCGAGTACGACGTCCCGTCGACGGTGACCGACTCGACCTGCCCCACCATCGGGAGGTCCATCTTCGTCCGGCACTTCCCGCTCTCGGCGACCTCCATGGTCACCTTGGTGCGCTGGCCCCGCTCCTCGCCGTCGGTGGCGAGGCGGAACGACTTCGCGGACTTCATGGCCGCGGTCGCCTCGTCCGCGATCGTGCCGGCGCTCTTGCCGTCGAAGCTCTGCTCACCGCCGCCGCTCGAACAGCCGGCCAGGGCGACCCCGACGATGCCGACCACGGCGAGCGACTTTCCGTACAAGCGCATTGCGTCATTCCTCCCGTTATGTGATCCCAGACACTCGGACCCTAACGGGCGCAGAGCGGGCACAACGGACGCACACGCTCACTCGACGATGTGCCGCCCCTCCGGACGTGCGCTGCACGACGCCTGGAACGAGCAGTGGGTGCAGTGCTGTCCGGCCGACGGCCTGAAGCGTTCGTCGAGGACCTTGCCGGCCGCGTTCGCGAGCAGGTCGCCGACCCATTCGCCTTCGTTGAGGGGGCCCTGTGCCTGGACTCTCGGGAGCGCCTCGCCACCGTCCTTCTTCGGCGCGGGCTGGCGCAGCTGGACGAGCTCCGCGCCGCCCGGCAGCGGCCGCTCCCCGTCGAAGACCTCGTCGAGGGCACCCTCGCGGACCGCCAACTGGTAGACGGCGAGCTGCGGGTGGCGCTCCACCTCGGCCGCGGTCGGCGCGTTCTTGCCGGTCTTGAAGTCGACGACGTACGCACGGCCCTGCGCGTCGGTCTCCACGCGGTCCATGGAGCCGCGGATGCGGACCTCCATGTCGCCCGTCTCCAGGGTCACGTCGAATCCGTGCTCGCTCGCGACCGGCGTACGCGTCGCGTTGGAGTCGACATGCCAGCGCAGGAAGCGCTCCAGGGCCACACGCGCGTTCTGCTTCTCCTGCGCGGACTTCCACGGTGCGTCGAAGGACAGCCCGTCCCATACGGAGTCGAGCCGGGCCATGAGCACGTCGAGGTCGGCGGGTGTACGGCCGGAGGCGACCTCGTCGGCGAGGACGTGCACCACGTTGCCGAAGCCCTGCGCGGCGGTCGCGGGGGCGTCGGCCTTCACCTCGCGGCCGAGGAACCACTGGAGCGAGCAGGTGTTGGCCAGCTGGTCGAGCGCGCTGCCGGAGAGCGCGACCGGGTGGTCGCGGTCGCGCAGCGGGAGCTTGCTGTGGGTGGGCTCGTACATGCCCCACCAGCGGTACGGGTGCGCCGACGGTACGAGGGGGCGGCCGTCCTCGTCGCTGAGCGCGGCGAGCCTGGCCAGGCGTACGGCGGCGGCCTCGCGCAGTTCCTCGGAGGCGCGCGGGTCCACGGTCGTCGCACGCAGCTCGGCGACCAGGGAGGCGACGGACAGGGGGCGGCGCGGGCGGGACGTGATGTCCTTGGCCTCGACGCCGAGTTCGGTGAGGAAGCGGGAGGGCTGGTCGCCGTCCTCCGCGGGCGCCTTCACCGCGGTGACGACCAGGCGTTCGCGGGCGCGGGTCGCGGCCACGTAGAAGAGGCGGCGCTCCTCGGCGAGCAGGGCGCCCGGCGTGAGCGGTTCGGCGAGGCCGTCGCGGCCGATCCGGTCGGCTTCGAGCAGGGAGCCGCGGCGCCGCAGATCGGGCCAGAGCCCCTCCTGCACTCCGGCGACCACGACGAACCGCCACTGAAGGCCCTTGGAACGGTGGGCGGTCATCAGCCGTACGGCATCGGGCCTGACCGTCCGCTTGGTGAGGGTGTCCGCGGCGATGTCCTCGGCCTCGGCCTCCTCCAGGAAGTTGAGCGCACCGCGCCCGCCCGTGCGCTCCTCGGCGCGCGCCGCGGTCGCGAACAGGGCGCACACGGCGTCCAGATCACGGTCCGCGTTCCGCCCGGCGGCGCCGCCCCGGTACGAGGCGCGCTCCAGGCGGGCCGGCCACGGGGTCCCGTCCCACAGCTCCCACAGCGCGTCCTCGGCGGTGCCGCCTCCTGCGAGCAGTTCGCGCGTCTTGAGCAGCAGCGCGCCAAGACGCTGGGCTCCCTTCGCGTACGCGGGGTCGTGCGCGGCGAGCCGCTCGGGCTCGGCGAGCGCGCGGGCGAGCAGCTCGTCGGAGGGCCGCGGCGTGCGGTTGCCGCCGGCCCGTTCCTCGTCGCGCAGGGCGCGGCCGAGCCGGCGCAGGTCGGCGGGGTCCATGCCGGCGAGCGGGGAGGTGAGCAGGGTGAGGGCGGTCTCGGTGGAGAGCCAGGAAGGGGTCACGTCATCGCCGGCGGACGGTTCGTCACCGGTCACGTCACCACCGGCGGACGGTTCGTCGCCGGGCGTCTCGCCTTCCGCGGTCGCCTCGTCCTCCGCCGTCTCGCCTTCCGCGGTCGCCTCGTCCTCCGCCGTCTCCCCGTCCACGGCTCCGTCTTCCCCTACGCCTGCGTCCCCCCGTACGCCGTCATCGCCATCACCCTGATCACGACCGTCACCACCGCCCTCGCGCTCCGCGAGCACCCCCTCCGCCACCGCCCGCAGCGCGAGCAGCAGCGTCGCGACCGCCGGTTCGTGGCGCAGGGCCAGGTCGTCGCCGTCTATCTCCAGGGGGACACCGGCCGCGGTGAGCGTCCGGCGGACGCCCGGGATGGTGCGGGCGCCCGCACGCACCAGGACCGCCATCTCCGACCACGGGATGCCGTCCTCCAGATGCGCGCGGCGCAACAGGTCGGCGATGTTGTCGAGTTCGGTGCCGGGGGTCGGATACGTGTAGACCTCGACGCCGCCGCCCTCGCTTACGGCCGCAAGCTCGCGGTGGCGGCGGACCTTCTCGACGGGCAGCCGCGGCAGGGGCATCCGGCGGGTGATGAGACGGGTCGCGGCCAGGAGCGCGGCACCCGAGCGGCGGGAGGTCGTGAGGACCTCGACGGGGGCCGGGCGTCCGTCCTTACGGGGAAAGGCGTCCGGGAAGTCGAGGATGCCGTTCACGTCCGAGCCGCGGAAGGCGTAGATCGACTGGTCCGGGTCGCCGAACGTGACCAGGGTGCGGCCGTCGCCCGCGAGCGCCTCCAGCAAACGCACCTGGGAGGGGTCGGTGTCCTGGTACTCGTCGACGAACACCGCGTCGTAACGCATCGACAGCTGCGCGGCGACGTCCGGGCGGCGGGCGAGCAGGACCGCGCGGTGGACGAGTTCCGCGTAGTCGAGGACGCCCTGCGCGTCGAGCACGTCGAGGTACTCGGCGAGGAAGCCGGCCGCCGCGTGCCAGTCGGGGCGGCCGATACGGCGGGCGAAGTCGGCGAGCGCGTCCGGGCCGAGGCCCAGTTCGCGGCTGCGGGCGAGCACCGCGCGGACCTCGTCGGCGAAGCCGCGGGTGGTCAGGCAGGCGCGCAGGTCCTCGGGCCAGCGGATCCGGGCGTGGCCCTCGGCCGCCAGTTCCAGCTCGCCTTCGAGCAGTTCGCGGACCATCACGTCCTGCTCGGGTCCGGACAGCAGCCGCAGCGGATTGACGAACAGGTCCACATCCTGGTGGGCGCGGACCAGGGCGTAACAGAAGGAGTGGAACGTGGAGGCCTGCGGCGCCCGTACGCCGCCGATCCTGAGCGCCATCCGGTCGCGCAGTTCGACGGCGGCCTTGCGGCTGAAGGTGAGGACCAGGATCCGCTCGGGGTCCGTGCCCTCCTCGACGCGCCGGGTGACGGCCTCGACCAGCGTGGTGGTCTTGCCGGTGCCGGGACCCGCGAGAACGAGAAGCGGTCCGCCCTCATGGTCAACCACCGCGCGCTGAGCTGCGTCCAGACCAGGGGGATCCACACGCGGCGGCCGGGTACGCACCAGGCGGTACGCACCGTGGGTCCCCGGACGCGTCAGAGCGTCCGGAGTGCGCCGTTCGGAAGTGGAGGAGCTCACGTGGATCGCCGGTCCTGGTGGGTGTACGTGGTGGAAAGCGGTGGCGGTGCCCAGGTGTGGACGCCGGGGCTGCCGGGTGCGGTGGCGGCACGGTGACTGCCGCGCCCGACGCTACGCGAGTGCGGAGGCGGGTCTCGCCGCTTCCCGTGGTTGCTGCCCTTGGCCTGCGCGAACGCCGTATCCTGGCCCCGCTTCCCCCGGACGGGCCCGCCATCGCCCCTGAGGCGCGCGGATGTCGGAAGCTGTCATGTGTGAGTGGGCCCCTCAGGCTGCGCGCCGTCCCAGCGCGCCCGCCGCATGTCGAGCCGTTGGCCGCCGTCCGCGGCCGTCCGCAGCGGTGTGGCCTCCACCCGGTACCGCTCGAGCGCGCGCCGCTCGTGCCCGGGCAGCAGCACCCCGTCCGAGCGCACCACACGCCACCACGGGACCGCGCCGCCGTAGAGCGCCATCGCGCGGCCGACCTGCCGGGGACCGCCCTCGCCGAGCCACTCGGCGACATCGCCGTACGTCATGACGCGGCCGGGCGGGATCTGCTCGGCGACCTCGAGCACGCGCTCGGCGTACTCGGGGATCTCAGGGATCTCAGGGATCTCAGGGATCGCGTGGATCTCAGGGGGCCGCTGCTCGCTCATCCGCTCCATGGTGCCGTACGCCACCGACAGTCCGACGGGTCCGTGGCGACGGGTGCCGGGCGGCACGGGCCGGGCAAACTCTCACAACACCGGCACGCGGTGTCTCCTGATTGCACCCTGATGCCCCCTGACGTCGGTGGCTCATGCCACCATCATCCGGGCGGTGACTGGTGATACGAGATCAAAAAGCGACGGATTCCGAAGGTACGCAGGGAGCGGACCCCTTGAAGGGCGAAAGCTCCGCTGCCGCTTCGTCGCACCCTGACGACGTGTCGCCGCGCCCGCGCCCGTACGAAAGCAATGGCGCGGCCACCGACGCGGACCACGGAGATCGCGCCGCCACCGACGCGGACCAGCGCGATCACCACGAGCACGCGCCGGCCGAGGGGAACGTCGACCGGGTCGAGGGCGACGAGCCGCTGCTGCCCGCCCGTGTGCACCGGCCCTCGGACCTGATGCGGCTGCTCGTCGGGATCCTGGCGATCGCGCTCCTTCTCTCCATCGCCGCGTTCGCGCACGGCACCACGAGCGGCCTCGAGGACGACATCTACAAGCGGACCGGGACGGCTCCCGATCTGCTGATCAAGTTCGCGGGTCTGGCGTCCAGCATCGCGGTGCTGCTCGTCCCCGTGGCGTTCGCCATCGAGCGGCTGATCAAACGGGACGGCCTGCGGATCGCCGACGGTGTGCTCGCGGCCGTGCTCGCCCACGGCGTCACCCTGGCCACCGATCTCTGGGTCGCGCAGGCCGCGCCCGAATCCGTACGGGACGCCCTGACCCGCCTCAACGACGCGGGGCAGCTGACCGATCCCGTGCACGGCTATCTCGCGCCGGTGATCGCGTACATGATGGCGGTCGGTCTGTCCCGGCGGCCGCGCTGGCGCGTACTGCTGTGGGCGGTGCTGCTGCTCGACGCGGTGTCGATGCTGGTCGCCGGGTACACCACGCCGTTCTCGATCATCCTGACCGTGCTCATCGGCTGGTCCGTCGCGTACGGAACGCTGTACGCGGTCGGTTCGCCCAACGTGCGGCCCACCGCGCAGAACCTCCTGAGCGGTCTGCGCCATGTCGGCTTCAAGCCGGTGAGCGCGGCGCGCGCCGAGGAGACCTCGGACGCGCCGGACAGCGGCGACCGGGGCCGGCACTACTTCGTGACGCTTGAGGACGGGCCGCCGCTCGACATCACGGTGGTCGACCGCGAGCAGCAGGCGCACGGCTTCTTCTACCGGGTGTGGCGGCGTCTGACGCTGCGCTCGCTGACCACCCGCCGCTCGCTTCTGTCACTGCGGCAGGCCCTCGAACAGGAGGCGCTGCTCGCGTACGCGGCGATCGCCGCGGGTGCCAACGCGCCCAAGCTGATCGCCACGTCCGAGCTGGGCCCGGACGCCGTGATGCTCGTGTACGAGCACACCGGCGGGCGCAGACTCGACTCGCTCGACGACGACGCCATCACCGACGGCCTGATGCGGGACACCTGGCGGCAGGTGCAGGCGCTTCAGTCGCGGCGGATCGCGCACAGGCGGCTGGCCGGCGACGCGATCTTGGTGGATCGTTCCGGCAAGGTGATCATCACGGATCTCCGGGGCGGCGAGATCGCGGCCGGTGACCTGCTGCTCCGTATGGACATCGCGCAGCTCCTGACGACGTTCGGGCTGCGGGTCGGGGCCGAGCGGGCCGTCGCCGGGGCGGTCGAGGTGCTCGGCGGGGACACGGTCGCGGACTGTCTGCCGCTGCTTCAGCCGATCGCGCTGTCGCGCTCGACGCGGGCGATCCTGCGCAGGCTCGGCCGCGAGCGGGCGGAGCGGGAGCGGGAGGCGGTCCTTGATGCCTCGCGGCATGCGAAGGAGGCACGGGCCTCCGGCGAGGGCGACGCCGACACCTCGCTGCACAAGGCCAGCAAGGCCGAGCGGCAGGCGGAGAAGCGGGCGATCGACGAGGCCGTCGAGGAGACCCGTGAGGACGACCTGCTCACCCAGATCCGCCACCAGGTGCTCAGCATCCGTCCGCAGGCGCCGGTCGAACCGGCCCAGTTGGAGCGGATCAAGCCGCGCACGCTGATCAGCTGGATCGCGGGGGCGATCGCGGCGTACTTCCTCATGGGGCAGCTGACCGAGTTCGAGTTCGCGCGGCTCGAGAACGCGGAGTGGGGCTGGGTGGCGGCCGCGGTCGCGTTCTCCATGCTCAGTTATGTGGCCGCGGCCATGAGCCTGCTCGGTTTCGTACCGGAGCGTGTGCCCTTCCTGAGGACCATCGCGGCACAGGTGGCCGGGTCCTTCGTGAAGATCGTGGCGCCGGCCGCGGTCGGCGGCGTGGCGCTCAACACGCGCTTCCTGCAGCGGGCCGGGGTGCGCTCCGGGCTCGCGGTGGCGAGCGTCGGGGCCTCACAGCTGTTCGGCCTCGGGTCGCACATTCTGCTGCTCCTGACGTTCGGCTATCTGACCGGCACGGAGAACAAGGCGGATTTCACACCGTCCCGTGCGGTGATCGCCGGACTGCTCACCGTCGCCGTGCTCGTGCTCGTGGTGACCGCGGTGCCGTTCCTGCGGAAGTTCCTGTCCACGCGCGTGCGGTCGCTGTTCGCGGGGGTCGTGCCGCGCATGCTGGATGTGCTGCAGCGACCGCAGAAGCTGCTCACGGGGATCGGCGGGATGCTGCTTCTGACGGCGTCCTTCGTGATGTGCCTGTACGCGTGTCTGGTGGCCTTCGGGGCGGACGCGACCTCGGTCAGCCTGGCGGGGGTCGCGGTGGCGTTCCTCGTGGGCAACGCCGCCGGGTCGGCGGCGCCGACGCCTGGTGGTGTGGGGGCGGTGGAGATCGCTATCTCCACGCTGCTGGTGCCGCTCGCCGGCGTGCCCATCGAGATCGCCACTCCCGCGGTGCTGCTCTACCGGTTGCTGACCCTGTGGCTTCCGGTGCTTCCGGGATGGCTGGCGTTCAATCACCTGACCCGCAAGGGCGCGCTCTAGAACGCCAGGAGCAACGTCACAAGGAGCGCCACCGACCCCATGACCTCGATCGCGCCCACCACCGGCACCTTCACGCCCCGGCCCGGCAGCACGAGGGCCCGTACGAGATAGGCGGCGAACGGGAGCGCGAGCCAGGGGCTCAGCAGGGCGGCCGCGGGGATCGCGAGTGCGTGGTAGGTCACCGAACCCCGGTAGTAAGTCCGGGAGTTGCGCTCGCGGATCATCGTCTTCACGTACGGGACCGTGCCCGCGAAGTAGAGGAGACAGGCGAGCGCCGGGCCGAGCGCGCCCCAACTGCCCTCCCCCAGGCGGTAGGTGACCAGGAGCATGCCGCACGCCGGGACCACCGCGAGCAGGCCGTTGACCAGCGCGCGCTCCTTGTTGCGCCGCGCGTACCAGGTATTGGCCGCCACGAAGGGGACGGCGACCAGGCAGGCGGCCAGGAGCCACGGGTACCGGTACGCCAGCGGGAGCCCGAGCACGGCGAACGCGGCGCCGAAGACAAGCGCCGGGCGGATATGGCGGCGCGGCGCCTTCGGGTTGCGGGAGAGGCGCGACAGACGCAGCCACTGCTGGGCGTGGTACGTCGCCATATAGCCGAGCAGCCAGGCCGCCAGGAGCGGCAGGTGCGCCCACCGCGGTGAGCCCAGGAGCGTACCCGCGAGGAACGGCACCGCGAGCATCGCCCACGCACCGTGCTGATCCGGCAGCCAGCGACCGCGGCTGCGACTGCGACTGCGACCGCGGCTCACAAAACCCTCCCGACTCCGGAATGTTGACCCCTCCACCCTCGCAGGGCGGGTCCTGGGGAAGTCAGGGAAGAGGTCCCGGCCGTAGGGGACCTCTGTCACCACAAGTGCCCGAAATGCAGGCATAGCCTCGGATCAAGCCAATTCCACAGGTGTCCGGAGGGACGAGGCGTGCAGCAGGACAGCAAGAGCGCTGCCGAAGCATTGATCAAGGCCGGTGGTTTCTTCCGCCGCTCCGACGTGTCCCAGGTGTCGGAGGACCTGCGCACCATCACGCATACCGGCGGCCGCGCCGCCGAGGTCTTCTACCGTGACCGCTGGAGCCACGACAAGGTCGTCTATTCGACGCACGGCGTGAACTGCACCGGATCGTGCCGCTGGAAGGTGTACGTCAAGGACGGCATCATCACCTGGGAGACCCAGGCCACGGATTATCCGTCGACCGGCCCCGACCGTCCCGAATACGAGCCGCGCGGATGCCCGCGCGGGGCTTCCTTCTCCTGGTACTCGTATTCGCCGACGCGCGTGCGCTATCCGCTGGTCCGCGGCACGCTCCTGGAGATGTACCGCGAGGCGAAGAAGCGCCTCAAGGACCCGGTGCTGGCCTGGGCCGACATCCAAAAGGACGACGAGCGCCGCCGTAAGTACCAGAAGGCGCGCGGCAAGGGCGGCCTGGTGCGGGCCACTTGGGAAGAGGCCACGGAGATCGCCGCGGCCGCCCATGTGCACACCATCAAGAATTACGGGCCCGACCGCGTGGCCGGATTCTCGCCGATTCCCGCGATGTCGATGGCCTCGCACGCGGCCGGTGCGCGGTTCCATTCGCTGATCGGTGCGCCGATGCTCAGCTTCTACGACTGGTACGCGGATCTCCCGGTCGCATCCCCGCAGGTTTTCGGCGACCAGACGGACGTTCCGGAATCGGGTGACTGGTGGGACGCCGCGTATCTGATGATGTGGGGCTCCAATGTGCCGGTGACCCGCACCCCGGACGCGCACTGGATGGCCGAGGCCCGTTACCGCGGCCAGAAGGTCGTCACCGTGTCGCCGGATTTCGCGGACAACACCAAGTTCGCCGACGAGTGGATGCATCCGCACCCGGGGACGGACGGTGCGCTCGCTCTCGCCATGGGCCACGTCATCCTCAAGGAATTCTTCGTCGAGAAGAAGACGGAGTTCTTTGAGAATTACGTGCGGCAGTACACCGATCTGCCGTTCCTGATCACGCTCACGGAGAACGAACAGGGCCTCGTGCCCGGCAAGTTCCTCAATGCCGAAGACCTCGGCCACGACACCGAGAACGCCGCGTGGAAGACCGTGCTCCTCGACGACGTGACCGGCGAACTCACCGTCCCCAACGGCACGCTGGGCCACCGCTGGGGCAAGAACGAGACGCCCGAGTGGAACCTCGACCTCGGCGACACCGTGCCCCGGCTCACCCTCGTCGACCACGCGGACGACCAAGTGACGGTCACCCTCCCCCGCTTCGACGAGGACGGCGTGATGCGCCGCGGCGTCCCCGTCCGCCGCGTAGGCGACCGGCTCGTCACCACCGTGTTCGACCTGCTGCTCGCCCAGTACGGCGTCGAGCGCCCCGGCCTGCCCGGCGAGTGGCCCACGTCGTACGAGGACACGCGGACCCCCGGCACCCCCGGCTGGCAGGAGACCCTCACCTCGGTCCCGGCGGCCCAAGCCACCCGTGTGGCAAGGGAGTTCGCGCAGACCGCCGTGGACTCCGAGGGCCGCTGCATGATCCTCATGGGCGCCGGAACCAACCACTGGTTCCACTCCGAGACGATCTACCGCGCCTTCCTCGCCCTGCTGACGATGACCGGCTGCCAGGGCCGCAACGGCGGCGGCTGGGGCCACTACGTCGGCCAGGAGAAGTGCCGTCCGGTCACCGGCTGGGCGACGCTCGCGAGCGCGTCCGACTGGGGCCGGCCGCCGCGCCACATGATCGGCGCGGGCTGGTTCTACCTGCACACCGACCAGTGGCGCTACGACAGCCTGCCCGCCGACGCCCTCGCCTCACCGCTCGGCGACGGCCGCTTCGCGGGCATGACCGGCGCCGACTGTCTGGCCGCCTCCGCGCGCATGGGCTGGATGCCCTCGTATCCGACCTTCGACCGCAACCCCCTGGAACTGGGCGAGGCGGCCGAGGACCCGGTCCAGCACACAGTGCAGCTGCTCAAGGACGGCGAGCTCGGCTTCGCCGGCGAGGATCCGGACGCGCCGGGCAACTGGCCGCGCGTGCTCAACGTATGGCGGGCGAATCTCCTCGGGTCGTCGTCCAAGGGCAACGAGTACTTCCTCAAGCACCTGCTCGGCACCCATTCCAACCTGCCCGAGGACGGGCCGCGTTGTGAGCCGCGGGACGTGACCTGGCACGAGGAGGACGTCGAGGGCAAGCTCGATCTGCTGCTCACCATGGACTTCCGGATGACCTCGACGACGCTGCTCGCCGATGTCGTCCTGCCGGCGGCCACCTGGTACGAGAAGCACGATCTGTCGTCCACCGACATGCATCCCTTCCTGCACGCGTTCACCCCGGCCGTGGACCCGCCCTGGCAGGCGCGCTCGGACTACGACGCGTTCCACGCGATAGCCAAGCGCTTCGGCGAACTGGCGAAGGAGCACCTGGGCGTCCGCAAGGACCTCGTCGCGACCGCGCTCCAGCACGACACCCCCGGCGGCGAGATGGCCCAGCCCGGTGGCGTGGCGCTCGACTGGTCGAAGGGCGAGTGCGAGCCCGTCCCGGGCCGGACTATGTACAACCTGACCGTCGTCGAGCGGGATTACGGCGCTGTCGGCGAGAAGTTCGCCGCGCTCGGCCCGCTGGTCGACACCCTGGGCGTGACCACGAAGGCGGTCACGTACGAGGTCGGCGAGGAAGTCGCGTATCTGAAGGAGAAGAACGGGGTCGTACGCGGCGGAGTGGCCGCGGGACGCCCGCGGCTCGACACCGCACAGCGGGCCTGCGAGGCGATCCTCCAGCTCTCCGGCACCTCCAACGGGCGCCTGGCCACCCAGGGTTTCCACACCCTGGAGAAGTCCACCGGGCAGGAGATGGCGCATCTCGCCGCCGAGGCCGAGGGCAAGCGGATCACGTTCGCCGACACGCAGGCCCGTCCCGTGCCGGTCATCACCAGCCCCGAGTGGTCCGGCAGCGAGTCCGGCGGCCGGCGCTACACGGCGTTCACCGTGAACACCGAGCACCTCAAGCCCTGGCACACCCTCACCGGGCGCCAGCACTTCTTCCTCGACCACGACTGGATCCACGAGGTCGGCGAATCGATGCCGGTGTACAAGCCGCCGCTGGACATGAACAAGCTGTACGGGGAGCCGAAGCTCGGTCAGGTCGACTCCGCCTCCGGTGAAAAGTCCGTCGCCGTGCGGTACTTGACCCCGCACAACAAGTGGGCGATCCACAGCCAGTACCAGGACAACCTGTACATGATGACGCTCGGCCGCGGCGGTCAGACGGTGTGGATGTCGCCGCAGGACGCCGAGTCCATCGGGGTCGCGGACAACGACTGGATCGAGGCCGTCAACCGCAACGGTGTGGTCACGGCCCGCGCGATCGTCTCGCACAAGATGCCGCCGGGCACGGTCTACATGAACCACGCGCAGGAGCGCACGGTCGGCGTCCCGAAGACGGAGAAGACCGGCAGGCGCGGCGGTATCCACAACTCGCTGACCCGGATCATGCTCAAGCCCACCCATCTCGTGGGCGGCTACGCCCAGTTGACCTGGGCCTTCAACTACCTCGGCCCGACCGGCAACCAGCGCGACGAGGTGACGGTCATCCGCCGCCGCGACCAGAAGGTGGAGTACTGATACATGCGCGTCATGGCTCAAGTCGCGATGGTCATGAACCTCGACAAGTGCATCGGCTGCCACACCTGCTCGGTCACCTGCAAGCAGGCGTGGACCAACCGCAAGGGCACCGAATACGTCTGGTTCAACAACGTCGAGACGCTGCCCGGCCAGGGCTACCCCCGGCGCTGGGAGGACCAGGAGAAGTGGAAGGGCGGCTGGGAGCGCACCCGTTCGGGACGGCTGCGGCTCAAGGCCGGCGGCAAGGCGAAGCGCCTCGGGCAGATCTTCGCCAACCCGGAGATGCCTCAGATCGAGGACTACTACCAGCCCTGGACGTACGAGTACAAGAACCTCACCGAGGCCCCGGCCGGCGACGACATGCCCGTCGCCCGGCCCGTCTCGCAGGTCACCGGTGAGCCGATCGACAAGATCGAGTGGGGTCCCAACTGGGAGGACAACCTGGGCGGCGGACCCGAGCACGCCGTCAAGGACCCGCTCGTCGAGAAGGTCAACACCATCCGCGACCAGGTCGGCGAGCAGATCCGCATGGAGTTCGAGCAGAGCTTCATGTTCTATCTGCCGCGCGTGTGCGAGCACTGCCTCAACCCGGCCTGTGTGTCCGCCTGCCCGTCCGGCGCGATGTACAAGCGCGTCGAGGACGGCATCGTCCTGGTCGACCAGGACCAGTGCCGCGGCTGGCGGATGTGCGTGTCCTCCTGCCCGTACAAGAAGGTCTACTTCAACCACTCCACCGGCAAGGCCGAGAAGTGCACCTTCTGCTTCCCGCGCGTCGAGGTCGGCCTTCCGACCGTGTGCTCGGAGACCTGTGTCGGGCGGATGCGCTATCTCGGCGTGATGCTGTACGACGCGGACAAGGTCACCGAGGCCGCGGCGGTCGAGGACGAACAGGACCTGTACCCCGCCCAGTTGGGTGCGTTCCTCGACCCGCACGACCCGGCCGTGATCGCCGCAGCCCGCGCGAACGGCATCACGGACGAGTGGCTCGACGCCGCCCGCCGCTCCCCCATCTACGACCTGATCTGCACCTACCAGGTCGCGCTGCCGCTGCACCCGGAGTACCGCACCATGCCCATGGTCTGGTACGTCCCGCCGCTCTCCCCGGTCGTCGACGCGGTCGCCGCGACCGGCAGCGACGGCGAGGACGCGGGCAATCTGTTCGGCGCCATCGACGCGATGCGCATCCCGGTCGAGTACCTGGCGGAGCTGCTCGCGGCCGGTGACACGTACGTCGTCGACGCGGTCCTTCGCCGGATGGCCGCGATGCGCGCGTACATGCGCCGGGTCAATCTGAAGCAGCCGCGCGACGAGTCGATCGCGGCCGCCGTCGGGCTGACCGGCGAGGAGATCGAGGACATGTTCCGGCTGCTCGCGATCGCCAAGTACGAGGACCGGTATGTGATTCCGACGGCGGCGCGCGCCGACGCGGACGCGCTGGCCGACACGCATCCGCTCGACGACTCGTGCCCTGTCTCTGCCCAAGCGCTGGGCGGCAGCCGCCCGCTGCTCAACCTCTCCCCGACGCGGAGGAGTGCATGACCCCCGATGCGCTGGTACGCCTGGTCGCCGGACGACTTCTCCAGTACCCCGACGCACGCCTGCACGAGGAGCTCCCGCGGTTCGAGGCGGCCCTCACCGGGGCGGCCCCCGAACCGGCCCGACTCCTCGCCGAATTCCTCGCGTACGCACGCGTGACGCCGGAACTGGAACTCGCCGCGCACTACGGCGACGTCTTCGACACCCGTAACCGCCGCTGCCTCTACCTCACGTGGTGGACGGACGGCGACACCCGCAACCGCGGTCTGTCCCTGGTCCGCATGAAGCGCATCTACCGCGACTTCGGCCTGGAGTTCGCGAGCGATGAACTGCCTGACTTCCTGCCCGTGGCCCTGGAGTTCGCGGCCCTGCATCCCGAGGCCGGCACCCTGCTCCTCGAAGAGCACCGGGCCGGGCTCGAACTGCTCCGCCTCGCCGTGACCGCCGCCGACACCCCGTACGCCCGAGTCCTCGAAGCGGTCTGCGCCACGCTGCCCGGGCCCTCGCCCGAGACCAAGGCCGAGGCGAAGGCGCTCGCCAAGCGCGGGCCGAAGCACGAGAGCGTCGGGCTCTCGGATCCGCTCGAACCCTTCGGGCCGGGAGTCGAACTCCCTTGGCCCACCACCCGCCTGGAAACTCCGGAACGTCCGGTGACTCCGGAAAGGACGCCGGCCTGATGGACCTGATCCTGTGGGGAGCCTTCCCCTATGTCGTCGTGGTGCTGCTGGTCTCCGGGCTGATCTGGCGGGCGCGCTACGACAAGTTCGGCTGGACCACGCACTCCACGCAGGTGCACGAATCGCGTCTGCTGCGGATCGGCTCGCCGCTGTTCCACTTCGGGATGGCGTTCGTGGTCGTCGGGCATGTGGTCGGGCTCCTGATCCCCAAGACCTGGACCGACGCGGTGGGGCTCAGCGACCACACGTACCACCTGCTCGCCGTCTCCACGGGGTCGGTCGCGGGTGTCGCGGCGGCCGTGGGCATCGGCATCCTGGTCTACCGCCGCTTCAAGGTGCCCGCCGTGCGGCAGGCGACGCTGAAGAGCGACCACCTGATGTACACGTTCCTGCTCGGCGCGATGGCGCTCGGGATCGTGGCCACGCTGCTCAACTCGACCGGCGCGACCGGCGATTACAACTACCGCGAGGGCGTCTCGCTGTGGTTCCGTTCCCTGTTCACCTTCCAGCCGGATTACGCGCTGATGGGCCAGGCCCCGGTCGCCTTCCAGCTGCATGTGCTGTTCGGCCTCGGTCTCTTCCTCCTCATCCCCTTCTCGCGCCTGGTCCACATGTTCAGCGCCCCGCTGAAGTACCTCTTCCGCCCGTACGTGGTCTACCGCAGCCGCGACCCGCAGCAGCTCGCGCACCGTCCGTCGCGGCGCGGCTGGGAGAAGGTCGGCTCGTGAAGGGCGTCGTCCGCACCCCGCGCCACTCGGTCGGCGAGCGGCCGTTCATCGTCATCTGGGAGGCGACGCGCGCCTGCCCCCTGGCGTGCCTGCACTGTCGCGCCGAGGCCCAACTCACCTGCGACCCTGGCGAGTTGGACGGCGCGGACGCGCGCGCCCTCATGGACCAGATCGCGTCCTTCGGCAAACCGAGCCCGCTGTTCGTGATCACGGGCGGCGATCCGTTCCAGCGCGCGGACCTGTGCGAGCTCATCGCGTACGGGACCTCGCTCGGTCTCCGTATCGCGGTCTCGCCCTCCGGCACGCCCACCCTCACGTACGAGAATCTCGCGGCCGTACGGGAAGCGGGCGCCGTCGCCCTTTCGCTGTCCCTGGACGGCTCGACGGCCGCGCGGCACGACGCGTTCCGCGGCGTCGACGGGGTCTACGACTGGACGCTCGACGGCTGGCGGATGGCCCGCGAGCTCGGCCTCAAGGTGCAGATCAACACCACGGTCACCCGGGACAGCCTGCACGACCTGGCCGATATCGCGGCGGTCGTGAAGCGCGAGGGCGCGATGATCTGGAGCGGCTTCATCCTGGTCCCGACCGGGCGCGGCGAGCAGCTGGACTCCTTGACGCCCGCGGAGGTCGAGGACGTCCTGCACTTCCTCTACGACTGCGGCGCGGTCATGGCGACGAAGACCACGGAAGGCCACCACTTCCGGCGGATCGCCCTCCAGCGCACGGCCCTGGCCGAGCGCGGGGAGCAGCCGGTGACGGGCCCGCTGTACGCCTCGCTCATCGCCCGCGCCCGTGAGCTGGGCGTCTTCGACGGTGCGCGGCGGGCTGTACGCCGCCCTCCCATGGACGTGGGCTCGGGCCGCGGCTTCGTCTTCGTCTCGCACACGGGCGAGGTCCACCCCAGCGGGTTCCTGCCCCTGTCGGCGGGCAACGTCAAGAACCACCCGCTGCCGGACATCTACCGGGGTTCGGCCCTGTTCAACTCCCTCCGCGATCCGTCTCTTCTCGAGGGCAAGTGCGGCCGCTGCGAGTACAACACGGTGTGCGGCGGGTCGCGGTCGCGGGCGTACGCGATGACGGGGCGAACGCTGGCGGAGGACCCCTGGTGCGCTTACAGCCCACCC
>NZ_JAAKZW010000189.1 GCF_011044995.1 Streptomyces mesophilus
TCGCTGACCATGCCGAGGAACTCGACGCGCGAGCGCATCTCGGCCGGCAGCGAGGCCACGGCCTCCTCCTCGTCGCCACGCCCCACGACGAGGAGCCGGGTCTCAGGCAGCTCCGCCAGGATCTTGGGCAGCGCCTTCATCAGGACGGGAAGTCCCTTGCGGGGCTCGTCGAGCCGGCCGCATCATCCGCAGCAGCGGCGGCAGGCTCAGCAGCGTGACCGCGAGGACGACCCCCGCCCCGATGCCCGTCATCGCCAGGACCGACGGCCAGTCCACGGCCACCGCGGTGTCGACCATCTTCAGGAGGACCACACCGAGCCCGAGACCGACGCCCGCGGCGAGCAGCAGTCCGAGCGCGATGGGGACGGCGGTCTGCCACAGCACCGACAGACTCAGGGTGCGGCGCCGCGTGCCGAACGCGACCAGGGCCGCGAGCAGCTTGCGGCGCTCGCGGAGCTGTTCCAGCTGCGAGACCAGCAGGCTCGCGCCGATGAGGAGCAGCACGCAGGTCGCGCCGACGAACAGCCCCGTACGGATCGAGTCGAAGCGCTGCGACCGTTCCGTGGCCGCCAGTTGGTTGACCTCCGTGAGCGGCGCGATCTGCGCGACCGCGGTGCGCACCTCGTCCCGCGCGTCCGCCACCGCCGGGTCGGTCTTGACGTACACATGTCCCGTCATCGACTGCCGCGCGGCCTCGGGCAGCGCACCCGTCGTCACCAGGAAGCCACTCGTCTCCCCGCCGCCCGGGGCGGCCTTCGGGGTGGCTTCCTTGAGCTGCGCGGGCAGCTGCCACCGCAGGGCCTTGCTCTTGGAGGTCCCGTACGCCGGGTTCAGATAGACCGTGCCGCCGGGCTTCGCGAGCTTGGGGGTCTCCTCGTCGTACTCGGCGCCGACCACCTGGAACACATCGCCGTCCTTGCAGGAGGGCAGCCCGGCCAGATCACGCAGCGCGGCACAACTCCCGCTCGTGACCGACGCGTTGCCCTCGGGGTCGACGGCCCGGTCGGCCGCGACGGTCTGCGCGACCGGCGCCGTCACCTTGGTGACACCGGGGGTCTCCCGCAGCGCGCGCTGCTGCTCGGCGAGCTGGCGGAAGGTGTCCGGGGACTCGGGCAGGAACAGGCTGAGGTCCGCACGCGCCGGATCCTCGCCGGTCTCCTTCGTGTAGTACGAGGACACGCCCGCGAACAGCATCTGCAGCGCGATCGCCCCCGCGACCGCGACCGCGATGCCGTTGACCAGGCGGGCCGCCGAGCCACTGCTCAACTGCAGGCGCCGTACGGCCAGTTGCCAGGACACCGCACCGCCGCCGAGCCGGGCGACGACCGCCTCGACCAGCCACGGCAGGATCGCCGTGATGCCGACCAGGAGCAGGACGACACCGCTGGTGACCATCCACTGGTTGAAGTCCCCGTTCTCGTTGCCCTTCCCGATCATCGGGGAGAGCAGGGCGAGCCCGGCGACCGGGAGCAGCAGCCGCCACCACAGCCGGCGCCGGGAGGGCTTCGCGGTGCGGACCACGCCGAGCGGCTCGATCACGACGCCGCGCAGCGCGAACAGCGTCACCGCCACCGCGGCGGCCGGCACCGCGAGCGCCACCAGGACGACCAGCGCGGGAGCCGGGGCGAGGTCGTGCGAGAAGACGCTGATGTCCATCACCTGGAGCCGGGGCGCCAACTGCCGTGCGGCGAGGAACAGTCCACCGCCGACGACAAGGCCGAGCAGCGCCCCGGCGCAGGCCTCGCCCGCGGCGATCCGGCGCGCCATCCGGCCGTCCGCGCCGATCAGGCGCAGGGCCGCGAGCCGCCGGTCGCGCCGCTCGCCGCCGAACCGTACGGCCGTGGCGATGAACACGCCCACGGGCATGAGCAGCACGATGAAGATGATCAGTGTGAGCAGCAGCAGCCGCGGATCCATCTCCTCGCGCTGCGCGTCCGTGCCGAACGAGTCGAGGCGGTGCATCCGGTAGCCGGTGGGCACGAGGTCGTCCGCGCCCTTGATGTACGAGAGTTCATGCGGCCCGATGAGTCCGTCGTCGCCGATCGTGCCGACGACCTTGCCGTCGATGCGCCGGTCGAGCAGCTCCGCGCCGCCGGACTTCAGCAGCTCGGCGAGTGCGGGCGACACCAGGACGTCACCGGCCTTCGGGTAGGCCGAGAGCCCGGGCGGCAGCGGGGCCTCGGCACCCTCGGGCTGCATGATCCGGCCGCGTACGTCCTCGCCGCGGAACACCGTGTCGACCTGCGCCACGATCACCGTGTCGTCGCCCTTGGGCATGACCTGGTCGCTCATCTGGTAGTCGTCGCGGGCCTCGCCGCGTATCTCCCGGGACTGCAGCGCGTTCGGGATGGCCGTCGTCACAAGGAGCAGCGCCACCCCGAGCCCGACGCCGACCGCCGTGAGGACCGCACGCATCCACCCTTCGCGCCCGCCGGTGACGGCGAACCGGGCGCCCATTGTCAGATCCCTGATCCACCCGTTCACAGCACGTGCTCCATGTCACGCGACTTGCCGTCGCGTACGACGATCTCGCGGTCCGAATACGCGGCGACCCGGGCCTCGTGCGTGACGAGGACGACGGCGGCGTTGGTCGAGCGGGCCGCATCCGTCAGGAGCTGCATCACCCGCTCGCCGTTGAGCGAGTCGAGCGCACCGGTCGGCTCGTCCGCGAACAGCACCCGCGGGCCGGTGACCAGGGAGCGGGCCACCGCGACGCGCTGGCCCTGACCGCCGGAGACCTCGCCTGGACGCTTCTTCGCGAGGTCGTCGACCTCCAGGCGCTCCATCCAGGTGAGCGCGGTGCGCTCGGCCTCCTTGCGCTTGGCGCCGTTCAGACGCAGCGGAAGCGCGACGTTCTCGACACAGCTCAACTCGGGGACGAGCTGGCCGAACTGGAAGACGAAGCCGAAGTCGGAGCGGCGCAGCGCACTGCGCTCGGCGTCGCTCATGCCGCTCAGCTCACGGCCGTTGTACGTGATGGTCCCGGCGTCCGGCGGCACGATGCCGGCGAGACAGTGCAGGAGCGTCGACTTGCCGGACCCGGAGGGGCCCATGACGGCGACGACCTCGCCGGCGTGGATGGAGAAGTGCGCGCCGTCGAGCGCGGCGGTCGGCCCGTAGGCCTTGCGCAGATCCTGCGCGGACAACAGGGAACCGGCAGGCGCGCTCATCCCTCGGTCACCGCCTTCGCCAGCTTGTCGAGACGCGCGGCGGTGAGCTCGAGCCAGCGCAGATCGGCTTCGAGGTGGAACAGGGCGTGGTCGCAGATCAGTTGGTCGGCGAGATCGCCCTTGCGCTTGCGGTCGGTGAGGATCCGCATCATCCGCAGATGCTCCGAGCGCTGCGTGTCGAGCAGATCGCCGGCGTCACGGCCGGTGAGCAGCGCGAGCACGACCTTCGTGTAGAGGGTCGAGGAGAGATACGGCTCGGGCTTCTCCGGCGTCGCCAGCCACTGCTGTACGTCGGTGATCCCGGCTTCCGTGATCGCGTACCGCTTGCGCTCGGGCCCGCCGCCGGCCTCCACGCCGTCGACCTCGACGAGGCCGTTCTTCAGGAGCCGGGACATCGTCGAGTAGACCTGCCCGTAGTGCAGCGGCTTGTCGTGCCCGAACTTCTCGTCGAAGGCGCGCTTGAGGTCGTAACCATGGCGGGGGCCGCTCTCGAGCAGGCCCAGAAGTGTGTGACCGATGGACATGCCGGCGACTCTACACGGTGTGTATACCTCGCGTGTATACGTGGGGTGTATAGCTGGCTTCGCCCCTGTCTCATGCCCGGGCGGGGCGGCCGCCCGCCGCAGGCGCGACGGGCCCGCCCCCTGGCTTACGACTTGGGCGGCCGCCCCCTGCGAGGCAGCGGCCCCGCCGCCCCCGGCAGTCGTCCCGCGTCCTTGAGCGCCTGCCGCAGCAGGAACTCGATCTGCGCGTTCGCGGACCGCAGTTCGTCGCCCGCCCACCGCGCGAGCGCGTCGTACACGAGCGGATCGAGCCGGAGCAGCACCTGCTTACGAGCCGCGCCGGCCGACCGCTGACGAGGACCGGCACCGGGTTCGTGCTCGGGTTCGGGCTCCGGGCTCACTGGTACAGCGTCCCCGTGTTGATCACGGGCTGCGCCGCCCTGTCACCGCACAGGACCACCATCAGGTTGGACACCATCGCGGCCTTGCGCTCCTGGTCGAGCTCGACGATGTCCTGCTCCGCGATCCGCGCGATCGCCGACTCGACCATGCCGACCGCACCCTCGACGATCTGCTGCCGCGCCGCGACCACCGCACCGGCCTGCTGGCGCTGCAGCATCGCGGAGGCGATCTCGGGTGCGTACGCGAGGTGCGTGAACCGGGACTCGATGATCCGCACACCCGCCGCCTCGACCCGCGCGTGCAGCTCGATGGCCAGCTTCTCGGTGATTTCCTCGGCGTTCTCGCGCAGGGAGAGCTGCTCCGAGTCGTACGCGTCGTAGGGGTACTCGATCGCGATATGCCGTACGGCCGCCTCGGTCTGCGTCGAGACGAACTCGACGAAGTCGTCGACCTCGAACGAGGCTTGCGCGGTGTCCTCGACCTTCCACACGACGACCGCGGCCAGCTCGATGGGGTTGCCGTAGGCGTCGTTGACCTTGAGGACGGCGGTCTCGTGGTTGCGGACGCGCGTGGAGATCTTGGTCCGCGAGGTGAGCGGGTTCACCCAGCGCAGACCGTCCTCGCGGATCGTCCCGCGGTAACGCCCGAAGAGCTGGACCACCCGGGCCTCGCCTGGCGCGACCATGTTCAGACCGCACATCGCGAGGAACGCGGCGAGACCGATCAGGATCCCGGAGATGATCAGCGCCGCCTTCGCGCCGCCCGAGTCCACGGCCGTCGCGCCCACCACGAGCCCGACACCGCCGAGCAGCCCGACGAGCCCGAAGAGCAGGGCGAGTCCGCCCCCGATGGAATGCGCCTGGAACTCCCGTACGCGCGGTTCCGGCATCTGCGGAACGTCGGGTGTGGGGGTGGTGTCTTGAGTGGTCATGTCCGGCTCCCCGTGGGTGTCCATGCCGACGAGACGCCCCCGCCGACCTAGCAAACTGCTATCACTTTATCGTGCGTACGAGAGCAGCGCCACAGGACTGTGAAGCGTCGCGAATCCGTGTCAACTCCCGCAAACCGGACGGGTGGCGGCACCGGAACCGATCCTTCACATCCGGAGGAGCAACCGTTCGAGCCCCGCGGTAGTCGGTTCCTGTAGGACAGGTGCTGATTGTCACGTCCGTAAAAGACCGGATCGTCATCCCTTTGTCCCCAGCTGCGGTGTTAGCTTTCTGAGCTGACCCGGGGGAAGCCGAGACACGACTGGAGCAACGCGAACCATGGGCCGAGCGGAAGAAAGGCGAGCGAGGCAGCGCGGCGGCGGTGTCCGCCGAGCAGCGAGCCCGCCGTCGGCCGGCGCCCGCCGGATGGAGCGCGGACCGGACGCCGGTCAGCAGCGCGGACACCGCCCGGTCGGTTCCCCGTCGGACGGCTACGGGCGCGGACCCTCGGACGGCTACGGGCAAGGACCCGGAGCCGGCACCGGATACGCGCGTGACGGCGGAGGCGATCAGGGCAGCCGCGCCGACCGCCGCCGGGCCGCCACGCGCCGTGACCGCGATGATCGGAGTCTGTTGCGCCGAATATTCACCTGGAAGAAGATCCTCGGAACCTTCTTCGGGATGATCCTGCTCGGGATGGCGGCTGCCGTCGGCCTGTATGTGTATGTCGACATCCCCAATCCCAATGAGGACGCGACGCAGCAGAGCAACGTCTACAAGGACGCGAGCGGCAAGACGATCGCGAACGTCGGCGAGACCAAGCGCGAGATCGTCGGCCTCGACAAGATCCCGAAGCCGATCCAGCGAGTCGTCGTCGCGGCCGAGAACAAGACCTTCTACAAGGACCCCGGTGTCGACATCAAGGGCACGAGCCGCGGTGTCCTCAACACGCTCATGGGCAAGGGCCGGCAGGGTGGTTCGACGATCACCCAGCAGTACGTGAAGAACTTCTACCTGTCCCAGGAACAGACGGTCAACCGCAAGGTGCAGGAGCTGGTGATCGCCCTCAAGGTCGACCGTCAGGTCTCCAAGGAGGAGATCCTCGCCGGGTATCTGAACACCAGCTACTTCGGCCGGGGCGTGAACGGGATCCAGGCCGCGGCCCAGGCCTACTACGGCAAGGACGCGGAGGACCTCTCCCTCTCCGAAGGCGCGTATCTCGCCGCCCTGCTCCAGGCGCCGAACCAGTACGACTGGGCCATCGCCTCCGAGACGGGCAAGAACCTCGCCAAGCAGCGCTGGGCGTACGCCCTCGACAACATGGTCGAGATGGGCTGGCTCTCGCCGAGCGAGCGTGCCGAGCAGAAGTTCAAGGAGCCGATCAAGCCCACGCAGAACCCGGGTCTGAAGGGCCAGAACGGCTACATCGTCGAAGCCGCCAAGAACGAGCTCGCCCGGCATCTGATGGAGACCGACGAGATCACCGCCGAAGAGGCGCTGAAGAAGATCGACCAGGGCGGCTGGACGATCACGGTCAACATCGACAAGAAGAAGCAGAAGTCGCTGGAGAAGGCGGTCGCCGACCAGCTGACCGACAAGCTCGACCCGAAGTCCCGCAAGGTGGACGCCGCGGTGAAGGCGGGCGCCGTCTCCGTCGACCCGAAGACCGGGAAGATCGTCGCCCTCTACGGTGGCGAGGACGCGCTCACGCAGCACAACATGGCGATCCAGCGCGACTATCAGGCGTCCTCCACCTTCAAGCCGGTGATCCTGGCCTCGGCCCTTGAGAACAGGTCGACCAAGGACGGCCGGCCGATCACGCCGAACACGATCTACGACGGCGACAGCAAGACGAAGATCGACTTCGGTGGCGGCCAGACCTACGCACCGCCGAACGAGGGCAACGACGACTACGGCGACGTCACCGTCCAGCGCGGCATGGACAAGTCCATCAACTCGGTGTTCGCGGGCCTCGGTGCGGACGTCGGCATGGACAACGTCAAGGAGACCGCGGAAGCCCTCGGTATGAAGGAGTTCGACCCGCACCCCGCCATGACCCTCGGGTCCATGGGTGCCAGTCCGCTCGACATGGCCGGTGTGTACGCGACCTTCGACGCGCACGGCAAGAAGGTCACGCCGTCGATCATCGCGAAGGCCGAGCACTCGAAGTCCGGGGAGTGGGTCCCCGAGCCGATCGGCGACCAGGTGATCAAGCGGGAGACCGCCGACACCATCACCTCGGTCCTGCAGGGCGTGACCAGTGACGGTACCGGCTCCACCGTGCTCAAGGGCGAGTACGCGGGCAAGTACAAGGCCGCGGGCAAGACCGGTACGTCCGACAACAACGTCTCGGCGCTGTTCGCGGGATACACCCCCGAACTGGTCACCGTCGTCGGTATCTACGGTGAGGCGCCCGAGGGCGGCGGAGGCCTGAAGCGGCCCGACGGCAAGCCGGCCGCGGCTGGCAACCACGTCTCCCTGCGCGGCGCCGGCGGCGAGGACACCATCCACGGCTCCGGCTTCCCGTCCCGCATCTGGGCCGCGTACACCCTCGGCGCCCTGAACGGCGGCTCGGACGCGCGCTTCGACCTGGAGACGGACATGGGCGTGGGCGTCGCCCCGCCGCCCACCACCACCCCGCCGACGACCCCGCCGCCGACGACGGAGCCGCCGGAGACTCAGGATCCGACGACGAAGCCGCCGACGGACGACCACACGACCGAACCGCCGACGGACGATCCCACGACCGAACCGCCGACGACCGGGGATCCGACGTACGAGCCGCCGATCACGATCGACCCGGACCCGGACGACCCCAACAACGATCAGGGCAAACCCCGGGATTAGCACCGGCACGGAAGGCGCCCGGAACCGTCACGGTTCCGGGCGCCTTCGCGTGTACAACCCCACCTGCCCGTGCGGCGGTTGAGGTTCCCGGCGGTAACGCCGCCACCTGCCTTGACTTCTCCGCCCCCGCACATCTGAATGTGCGTCAGATGTGTGTGCCGGTTGTGTACGGGATGTGCGCAGGGCGGCCGACGCGGACGAAGGGGGCCCCTGATGCCGGTGCGAAGACCTGTGCTCCCGCGCCGCCTCGCCGCGGCCACCGTCTTCGGCCTGCTGCTCTCGACGGGTGCGGCGGGAGCCGCCGAGTCGCCGGGTCGCGAGGCGTCCGCCGCCCAGGGCGTCACCACCGAACCGACCGTCGAGTGCCGACTCCCCGCCGGTCAGGGCGACAAGAGCGGGCGGCAGACGATCACGGTCAGGATCACCCCCGCCGAGGTCGCCCCCGGCGGCACCGTCCATGTCGAGGTGGACCTCGGCCCGAGCCCCGCGACCAGCCCGCTGGCGCTGGACGACGCACCCTTCACGGCGGGCATCGAGTTCGCGCTGTCCGGCGGCGCGGACGGCACGGTCACCGTCTTCGGCCGGCAGGCCCCCGTCGACGTGCCCCTCGCCCCCGAGCGCATCCAAGTCCCTTCGTACGAAGGTGACTTCATGATGCCGCCGGACGCCCGCGGACCGGTGCGGCTCACGCCCACCCGGACCCTCACCGTCACCCACGTGCTCGACCGGGATTTCGAGACCCCTTGTGCCGTACGGTCCGGGGCGGACGCGATCGGCACGGTCGACGTCAAGGGCGAACCCCGCCCCGCCGCCACCCTCACCGCGGCGGACCGCTCCGCGGTGCCCGGCGCCGTGATCGGGCTGAGCGGTATGCGCTGGACCCCGGGCTCCGCGCCGCGTGCGCTGCTGTGCGGCCAGGACGGTACGGGGTGCAGTCCGGCCAAGTTCGCCCGTACCGCGCTCGAAGTGGCCCCCGACGGACGGCTCTCCGGGACGGTCACCCTCGCCGGCCGGGACGTGGTGCCGGCCGGTGACCACCAGCTGCGGATCTTCGACGGGGCACGGGAAGCGACCGCCCCGCTCGGCATACGGGACGGACAGCCGGCCCCTGACGACCCGAGCCCGGACCCGTCCCGGCCGGCCGACTCGTTCCCCGGCGGCACGGGCGGTCCAGGCAGCTCAGGCGGCGACGCCCCGACAGTCGACGACCCTTCGTCCCCGGCCTCCGAACACGCGGACCGCACCCCACCACCAGAACACGGCTCCGGCGGCGCTCAGGGCCGGCAGCACCTGGCCACCTACATCACCCCGGGACCGCTGGCGATGACCCAGGCCGGTGACGCCGTCGACTTCGGCTCCCTCGACCTCGGGCAACAGTCCACCGCGACCGGCGCGTTGAACACCGTCACGGTCTCGGACGGGCGCGGCCGCAACATCGGCTGGTCCCTGACGGCGACGCTCACGAACCTGACCAACGACAACGGCGGCACCATCCCGGCCGGCTCGGTCACCTGGTCCCCGTCCTGCACCGCCCAGACGGGCAGCGTCGGCCGCCCGATCGCCGGCACCCCGGGTCCGCTCGGTGCGCAGGCGTCCTCCCTGTGCACCATGGGCCACCACATGCGCACCCCGATGACAGGCGGCAAGTTCAAGGCCGACGCCACCCTCTCCCTGACCCTCCCGGGCTTCGTCCCACCGGGGGAGTACAGCGCGACGCTTCAGCTCACATTGCTGTGACCGGAACTTTCAGCCCCTGCGGCGCTTGAGCAGATCCGAACGAAGTTCGGATGAGGGCGTCCGGGGCGAAGCCCCGGTCCCACCCCTCACCGATTCAGCTCGAACCACACCACCTTCCCGGTGGACAACCGGGTCGCCCCCCACCGGCGAGCCATCCGGTTGACCAGGTACAGCCCCCGCCCACCCTCATCCGTGGCCCGCGCCTGCCGCAGCCGCGGCAACTGCGGTACGTCGTCCACGACTTCGCACCGCAGCACGTCGGTCCGAAGGAGCCGCAGCGTTATCGGCCGCGACGCATACCGCACCGCATTCGTCACGACCTCGCTGACCAGGAGCTCGATCGCATCCGTATGCGACTCGAGCCCCCACCGCTCGAGCGCCCGCCGCGCAAGCCGCCGGGCCCGCGAGGGCGCGGAGTCCTCGGGCTCCAGGTACCAGTACGCGACATCGCTGGGCGCGATCCCGTCGAAGCGGGCCGCGAGCAGCGCGATGTCGTCGTCCCGGTCACCAGGGCCGAGCATGTCGAGCACGTCGTCGCAGAGCGCTTCCAGCGGAGGCGAGTGATCAGGCCCGGTCAACTCCGCAGCCGCCGCCAGCCGTTCCCGCAGCTGCTCGATCCCGGTCCACACATCCCGCAGCCGGGACTCGACCAGACCGTCGGTGTACAGGAGCAGCGTCGCCCCGGCCGGAGCGTCGAGCTCCACGGCCTCGAAGTCGACCCCGCCCACCCCGATCGGCGCCCCCGCGGGCACCCGGAGCACCTCCGCACGTCCGCCGATGTGCAGCAGCACCGGCGGCGGATGCCCCGCGTTGGCGATGGTGATGCGGTGCGCGACCGGGTCGTACACCGCGTACAGGCAGGTCGCCATCCGGTCGGAGCCGAGCCGCTGGGCCTGCTCGTCCAGATGATGGAGAACTTCCTGCGGCGGCAGATCGAGCCCGGCGAGGGTCTGCGCGGTGGTCCGCAGCTGCCCCATGATGGCCGCGCTGGTCATCGAGTGGCCCATCACATCGCCGACAACCAGGGCAACTCGGCTGCCGGGCAAGGGAATCGCGTCGTACCAGTCACCGCCCACACGGGCGGTCTCCGCGGCCGGCAGATAGCGGCTCGCGAGCTTCACACCCGTCGGCTGCGGCAGCGTCTCCGGGAGCATCGTGCGCTGCAACTCATCGGCGATATACGCCTCGCGCCCGTACAGGACCGCCTTGTCGATCCCGAGCGCGGTGTGCGTCGCGAGCTGCGCCGCGACCAGCAGATCGTCCCCTTCGAAAGCGGCCCGCTCGGGCCGCCGCAGGAACACCGCCGCCCCGATCACCCGCCGCCGCCCCCTGAGCGGAGCGAGAATCACCCGGCGCGCGACCGGCAACGGGCGGTCCTCGCCGAGCAGTTCGGTCAGCGCGGCCCGCGAGGTCGCGGACTCCCCGAACACCGGTCGGACCCCGCGCAACACCTCGGCGAGCGCTCCGCCGGTCTGCACCTCGCACAGTTCCGCGGCCGGTCCGGCGTCCGGCTGCAACTGGAGCACGGGTTGCAGTACGCCGTCGGTCACGGAGTCTTCCGTATCCTCGGGGGAGTCGGGTATCCGGTCGGTGCGGCGCAGCCGCAGCACCACGGGCCCGACGGGACGCTCCTCGCCGACGGGCAGCGGATCGCGCAGATAGACGAGGATCACGTCGGAGAACGTCGGCACGGTGGCCCGGCACAGGCCCATCACGATCTCGTCGAGGTCCATGCCCCGGGCGATCCGGCGCGTCGCCGCGCCCACGAACCGCAGCCGGTCGCCCTCGCGGCGCGCCTTGTCGCCACCGCCGCGTGCGGCGGGAACGCCACCGGAGTTGCCGGAGCTTCCGGGCGGGCCGTCCTGCTCGGCGGCGCGGCGCGCGGACGACTTGGACCCCCTCTTCGTACGGCCTGAGGACGCACCGGGGGACGTACCGGGGGACGTGGCGGAGGAGGTGCCGGATGACGCGCCGGGACCCGCAGCCGGGCCGGCGCCCGAGGACGTGTCCGACTGGGATCCGGGCCGCGGTCCGGGGCGCGCCTCCGAGGGCGCCTGCCCCTCCGGGACCTGCGCGTGCTCGGCCCCCGACGGCTCGCCCTGCGCGGGTAATGCCATGGCCGCAGGGGTGTCCGGGGAATGCAGCACCGCCCCGCGAGGTTGCGCGGGGCCGGTCGCTCCGGCGGCCTTCGCGCGGCCGCCGTCGTGGGAGGTGGGGTGCTCCGTCACGCGTGTCGAATCCGTCCGTCCGGGGCGCCGCGTCCGGCCCCGCCGATCGAGCCGCGCGCGTGCCCTATGTCCACGTCCCTGCCGAATCTCAGTGACACTCCGTCAAGTGATGCGCAAGCCCTGTCAGTTCCTACTTCCGGAGGACGATCCTACGTTTGCTCCCTGGGGGCGCATCAAGGGTCTCATGTGGACACACGCGCGGGCGTACGATCCCAGTCCTCGGGCAGAACCGGTCTGCGCCAGGCCGGATCCGGACGCCACTGAGGCCACCCGTCGCAGAACGGGGAGCCCCAGGCCCGTACGACCTCGATGGCCGCACGACCCGCCTCGCGCACCGCACGTGCCTGCCCGGCGTCCATCAGACCGGCCCGCCGGGCCTCGGCGAACTCGTCCTCGTCCCGCCAGTGCCAGCTGTGGTCGGGCTGTACGGAGATGTCGAGGAAATGGTCCTCGGAGTCGACGCCGCCCGACCAACGGGCCAGCGGCTCCTCGAGGTTGACGTAGAAGTTCTTGAACCGCCAGCCCTGCTCCCAGAACAGCCAGACCGACCAGGGCGCCCCGGGACGCGCGAGCTTGAGGACCCCGGCGCCGTGCCACCGGTCGCGCACCACGGCGCGCGGCTTCGTGTAGCGGGTGGCCAGCGGCTCGTGGTGCACGGGCGTCCCGTCGGCGAGCACCGGCCGTACGCATTCGGTCCCGGGCGCCATCCACACGGCGAGCAGATCGGCGGTGTCGCGCACGACGGTCACGGGGCGGCAGATGTGGATCTGATCGCCGCCGTTCTCGCGGTAGCGCCACAGAATGTGGCTCCCGGGCGCCCAGCGCTCCACTCCGTCTGCGGTCCTGCCGTGCTCGTTCATGACCAGATATTAGGTGGCGGGATCAGCGCGGAGGCGTCATGGGCGTGTCATACGGAGCACATCCAGCGCCTCGTCCAGCTGCGCCTCCGTCAGCAACCCCTGCTCGACATAACCCGTTTCGAGGACAACCTCCCGGATCGTCTTCCGCTCGGCGAGGGACTTCTTCGCCACCTTCGCCGCCTCCTCGTACCCGATGTACTTGTTGAGCGGCGTGACGACCGACGGCGAGGACTCGGCGTACTCCCGTGCGCGCTCGGCGTTGGCGGTGATCCCGTCGATGGTGCGGTCGGCGAGCAGCCGGGAGGCGTTGGCGAGCAGCCGTACGGATTCGAGGACGTTCTTGGCGAGCACCGGCAGCATCACATTGAGCTCGAAGTTCCCGGCGGCGCCCGCCACCGAGACGGTCACGTCATTGCCCTGCACCTGGGCCGCGACCATCAGGACGGCCTCGGGGATCACGGGGTTGACCTTGCCCGGCATGATCGACGAACCCGGCTGCAGATCGGGCAGGTTGATCTCCGCGAGGCCGGTGCGCGGGCCCGAGGCCATCCAGCGCAGATCGTTCGCGATCTTCGTGAGGCCGACCGCGATGGTCCGCAGCTGTCCGGACGTCTCGACCAGACCGTCCCGGGCGCCCTGCGCCTCGAAGTGGTCGCGCGCCTCGGTCAGCGGGAGGCCGGTCGCGTCGGCGACCTCGGCGATGACCGCGGCCGAGAAGCCGACGGGGGTGTTGATGCCCGTGCCGACCGCGGTCCCGCCGAGCGGCAGCTCCGCGAGCCGGGGGAGCGAGGCCTTCAACCGCTCGACGCCGTACCGGACTTGGGCCGCGTACCCGCCGAACTCCTGGCCCAGGGTCACCGGCGTGGCATCCATCAGATGCGTACGCCCGGACTTCACGACCTCGGCGAATTCCTCGGACTTGCGCTCCAAAGAGGCGGCCAGGTGTTCCAGGGCGGGCATCAGATCCCGCGTCACCGCCTCGGTCGCGGCGATGTGGATCGAGGACGGGAAGACGTCGTTGGACGACTGGGATGCGTTCACGTGGTCGTTGGGGTGCACGTCACGGCCGAGGCGCTCGGTCGCCAGGGTCGCGATGACCTCGTTCGTGTTCATGTTGGACGAGGTGCCGGAGCCGGTCTGGAAGACGTCCACGGGGAAGTGCTCGTCCCAGCGCCCCTCCGCGACCTCGGCCGCGGCGGACTCGATCGCCTCCGCGATGTCCTTGTCGACGACGCCGAGCGAGGCGTTCACCTTGGCCGCGGCGCCCTTGATCTGCGCGAGTGCACGGATGTGGGCGCGCTCGATGCGCTGTCCGGAGACGGGGAAGTTCTCCACCGCGCGCTGCGTCTGCGCGCGCCACTTGGCGTGCGCGGGGACCCGCACCTCACCCATGGAGTCGTGCTCGATCCGGTACTCGTCCGCGTCGTGCGCCATCGCCCTGCCTTCCGGTCGTCTCTGTAACCGAGAGCATCGCCCGGGTACCCGCTATTCCCGCAGCGGCCCTCTTTGACGAGCCATGATCTGCCCTCCGCCTTATGTTCGAGACATGATCGGAATACTCTCCGTAGTCGCCGGAGCACTCCTTGCGACTGCGTTCACTCCACAGGCCCCATCGGGCCCCGCATCCCAGGCCCCCTCGGCCCCCGCCGTCTACGCCCCCGACGCCTCCGACGCCGCCGTCCGCGCGTACTGGACCGAGGACCGGATGCGCGAAGCCGCCCGCCACGCCCCCGGCGGCGAGGGCCCCGACGGCGTCCCCTGGACCCTCGGCGCCGAGCCCGTCCGCAACGTCGGCAAGCTCTTCCTGACGATCCGCCCGGCCGAGGAGGGCGGCCCCGACCGCGACGCCTCGTGCACCGCGGCCGTCGTGAAATCCGCCAACCGCAGCGTGATCGCCACGGCCGCGCACTGTGTGCATCTCAAGGCCGCGGGCGGCTGGATGAAGCGGATGCTCTTCGTCCCCGCGTACGACAAGGGCGCGAAGCCGCACGGCAGTTACGTGGCGAAGTCCGGCGGCATCGACGGTGCCTGGCAGACCGCGGAGGACCACGAGGTGGACTTCGCGTTCCTGTTCCTCGGCCCCGACGAGCAGGGCCGCCGCGTCGAGGAGGTCACGGGCGCCCGGCGCGCGGTCTTCGAGCCGGTCGCGGGCGAGAAGACGGCGCTCGGCTACCCCGTCGACAAGCCGTACGACGGCGAGTCCCTCCAGTACTGCTCGGGCCCCGTCACGGCCCTCACCGACGAGCGCCTCAAGGGCGGCGAACAGCTCTCCCCGTGCCGCCTGACCCACGGCGCGAGCGGCGGCCCCTGGTACGCCCGCACCCCCGAGGGCGAGGACGTCCAGGTCGCCGTCACCAGCTCCCGCCCCAAGGAGCCGGCCTTCGAGAACTCGGCCTGGGGCGCGGTGTTCACGGAGAAGGCCCGCAAGCTGTTCGAGGACGTCAGCCGCGCCGGCGATTGAGGCGATCCGGACGAAGTCCGGATGCGGGGGCCGAGGGCGAAGCCTCGGCCCCCGCAGCTCGCCTAATTGGCGAACACGATCACCGTGAACAGGAAGAACAACCCGATGAGCAGCGGCCAGTACAGAAGCGTCGGCAAGAGATTGTCCCGCCATTCAAGCGCCCTGATCTTCGTCTCCGTACCCAGAATGATCGCGTTGGCGAAGATGCCCATGATCACCACATACTGGGCGATCGCGAAGAACTCCATGTAGCTGAGCGAGGTGTCGCCGACGATCTCCCGGATCTGCGTCTGGTCGACCACCACCACGAGCAGCAGCGACACCGCGAACGAGATCGCCGTCCACGTCGAGAAGCCGAACCGCGGATTGCGCCGGTCGTCCTTCGTGTACACGAACAGCGCCAGGAACATGATCGCGGCGATGAACAGCGACTGGAGCAGCTTGCCGGTCATCGGTCCCGCATAGCTGCGCGCGACCCCGATGTTGAAGTACATGTCCGGCGCCTTGACGTTGGGGCCCGAGAAGGGCCGTACGCCATAGGTCATCGAGTACTCGTGCTCCTGATAGCTGTACGCCGTGTAGTACGGGCTCCAGCCCTCGGACACGATCGACTGGTCCAGGCCGAGACGGTCGTACTTCCAGGGCGGGTACGAGGAGAAGTCCGGCACGATCATCTCGGGCTGGAAGGCGCTGACCGTCCACATCCGCAGCCAGATGTTCTGCTTGTCCAGCGGGTACTTGCCGTAGCTGAACTTCTGCCGCAGGGTCAGGTTGAAGTGCCAGCCGCGCACCTGCTGCCCGTTCGGCAGGTCCACCTTGTAGACCTCGTCCATCGAGTAGCCGTCGGGCGCCTCGGGGAAGGTCACCGCGCGGCTGGTCTCCGGGATGTCCTTGGTGTAGCGCTGCCACACGTAGCCGTTGACCTCGACCTCCTGCGGGCCCGTGAACTTCGCGCCCTGGATGAACAGTCCGGTCGGGATCAGCTTCAGACCGCTCATCACCTTCGGCCCGAAGTACTGCCCGAGCACCCGCTTCGTGTCCGCGTCCGACTGCACGGCGGTGCCGACGATCGTGTTGATGTTCTTGTCGTTGTTGACGACCTGCCAGATCGTCACCGTGCCGAGGACGAAGACCGTGGTGGCCGCGACCGACATCAGCACACACCGCTTGGTGGTGAGCAGGAAGGGCCGGAGCAGCGCCGCCGCAAGGCTCAGGGCGAACAGGACGGCGCAGACCAGCACCGGAGCCCAGTTGTCGCGCTGGGTGTGGCCCGCGTCCACGTCCTCGGTGAAGTACCGGATCGCGGTGATGACCGTGGCGATCGCGGTCAGACCGAGCAGCACCCAGTTGGCCCGCTCCAGGCGGCGCGGCCAGATCCCGGTGGCGGGGGTCTCGGGCTCGTCACCGTCGCCGCCACCGCCCTCGCCGTCCCCGCCGTCCCCGCCGTCCCCGCC
>NZ_JAAKZW010000018.1 GCF_011044995.1 Streptomyces mesophilus
GCCCCCACCCCGTCCGCCACCACACCGTCCAGATCCAGGGCTACGACGTCTTCTACCGCGAGGCGGGCGACCCCACGAAGCCGGCGCTCGTGCTGCTGCACGGGTTCCCGTCGAGTTCGGCGATGTTCCAGAAGCTGCTCGCCGAGCCCGGACTGAGCGACGAGTACCACCTGATCGCACCGGACCACATCGGCTTCGGGCAGTCGGCGATGCCGTCCCACGAGGAGTTCGGGTACTCCTTCGAGCGGCTCACCGAGATCACCCTGGGGCTGCTCGACAAGCTGGGTCTGGACACGTTCGCCCTGTACATCCATGACTACGGGGCGCCGATCGGGCTGCGTATCGCCTCCCGGCAGCCGGACCGGGTCACGGCGATCGTCACGCAGAGCGGGAACGCTTATCTGGAGGGCTTCACCTCCTTCTGGGACGTGCTGTTTGCGCACGCCGAGGACCGTGCGGCGAACGAAGCGGCGGTACGTGAGCTGCTCACCGCGGACGCGACCCGCTGGCAGTACACCCACGGTGTGCCCGCCGACCGCCTCGACCGCGTGAGCCCCGACACCTGGGCCCTCGACCAGGCGTATCTCGACCGTCCGGGCAACAAGGAGATCCAGCTCCAGCTGTTCTGGGACTACCAGTTCAACCTCGGCGGCTACCCCGCCTTCCAGGAGTACTTCCGCACCCACCGGCCGCCGGTCCTCATCACCTGGGGCGAGCACGACGAGATCTTCGGTGCCGAAGGCGCCCGCGCCTTCCTGCGCGATCTGCCCGACGCGGAGCTCCACCTGCTCGACACGGGCCACTTCGCCCTCGAGACCCACGGCGAGGAGATCGCGGAGCTGATCCGCGGGTTCCTGCGCCGCACCCTCGCCTGAGCACGGCCGGCTCGATGGGCCCCGGCGCCGACTACCCTGACGTGGTGCAGAAGGTCACCACGGGGCCACAGCTCGGCGAACCGTTGCCCATCGAGCTGGCCAACGCCACGTATGCCGTCCGGGGCCGGCCCCAGGACGGGCTGCGGATGGTGGAACAGCTCGCACTCTGGCTGGAGGGTGTGAACGACCGGCTTCCGGTCCCGCTGTCCACGTCCGTTCTGCGGTCAGTCGACGAGGCCGATCTGGAGCGGGCCCGTGAACTCCGGGAGTCCGTACGGGCCATCGCGGCCTGTGCCGTACGCGGCGCCCGGCCTCCGCAGGCCGCCCTGGACATGCTCAACGAGCGCGCCGCCGAAGCCCCGTGCTGGCGTGAGCTGCGGTGGGAGAAGTCGCCCGCCTCGTCTCTCCAGCACGACGGTCCGCCCGTGACGGCGGTGCTCGCCTCGATCGCGCAGGGTGCCGTCGACCTGTTCGCCGGGCCCGGTCTCGACGACCTGCGCGCCTGCCAGGGCCCGGGCTGTGTCCTGTTCTTCGTCAAGGATCATCCGCGCCGCGAGTGGTGCTCTGCGGCCTGCGGCAACCGCGCACGGGCCGCCCGGCATTACGCGCGCGTACGGGAACAGAAGGCGTGAGAGCGCGTACGGGAACAGAAGGCGCGAGGCCCGCGTACGGAACAGAACGCGTGAGAAACCGCCCCGGACGAGGTCCGGGGCGGTCGTCCTCACGAGCCGTTCAGCAAGCGGGGAGCCTCAGAACCGCAGCCCCCACGAGTCGATCTTTCCGGTGTCGTAGTTCGCGTTGTCGCTGACCCGGAGCTTCCACGTGCCGTTGGCGACCTCGGAGGAGGCGTTCACGGTGTACGTGGTGTTGATGTTGTCGCTGCTGCCGCCCGTGCCGTAACCCTTGAGGGTGTACGCCGTGCCGTCCGGGGCGATCAGCTGGAGCTGCAGGTCACCGATGTAGGTGTGCTGGATGACGACCGGGACCTGGAGCGTGGCCGGGGCGTTGCCCGTCACGCCGCTGACGGTGATCGGCGACTCGGCGGTGGCGTTGTCGGCGATCGCGTAGTCCGTGGCGTTGTCGAAGGCCTTGCCCGGCGGGTTGGTGGTGCCGCCGCCGACCTGCAGGAGGCGGTTGGGCGAGCCGGTACCCGGGCTGGTCACGACGCCGGTGCTGGTCGCGGCGACCAGGGCGTCACGCGTCTGGGCCGGGGTGGCCGACGGGTTCAGCGACTGGTGGATCGCCGCCGCGCCCGCGACGTGCGGGGAGGCCATCGACGTACCGGAGATGGAGTTGGTGGCGGTGTCCGAGGTGTTCCACGCCGAGGTGATCGAGGAGCCCGGGGCGAACAGGTCGAGCACCGAACCGTAGTTGGAGTAGCTCGCCTTGGCGTCGCTGCTCGTGGTCGCGCCGACCGTGATGGCCTCGGCGACGCGGGCGGGCGAGCGGGTCGAGGCGTCCGTGGACTCGTTGCCGGCGGCCACCGCGTAGGTGATGCCCGCGGCGATCGAGTTGCGTACGGCGGTGTCGATGGCCGAGTCGGCGCCGCCGCCGAGGCTCATGTTCGCGACGGCCGGCTTGACCGCGTTGCGGGTGACCCAGTCGATACCCGCGACAACCTGGGCGGTGGTGCCTGAACCGGAGTTGTTCAGGACCCGGACGCCGACGACCTTCGCCTTCTTGGCCACACCGTAGGAGCCGCCCGCGACCGTACCGGCGACGTGCGTGCCGTGGCCGTGGCCGTCCTGGGCGGTGTTGTCGTTGTCGATCGCGTCGTAGCCGTAGGAGGCACGGCCGCCGAAGTCGCTGTGGGTGATCCGGACACCGGTGTCGATGACGTAGACGGTGACGCCCTCACCGGCCTTGTCCGGATAGGTGTAACTCTGGTTCAGCGGCAGGGTCTTCTGGTCGATGCGGTCCAGGCCCCACGAGGGCGGGTTGGGCTGCGTCGCGGAGATCTTGAACGTGCGGTTCTGGGTGACCGATTCGACGGCCGGATCAGCGGCGAATCGTTCCGCCTCGGCCTCGGTGGCCTCGATCTCGTAGCCGTTGAGCGCCTCCTTGTACGTACGCTCGATCTGAGCGCCGTACTCCTTGGCGAGCGCCTTGCCCTTCGCGGAGTCCGACTTCGCGGCATCCTCGTCGAGCGTGACGATGTAGCTGTTCGGTATCGCTCCCGATGCGCCGGCGTTCTCTATCGTGCCGACGGGAGCCGCGCCTGCGTGGGGGGCGGAGACCACGCCGAGCGCGAGGGCCGCCACGGCCATGGCGCCGACGCTTGCCAGTGATCTGCCTGCCAGTCTTCGCCGTGCGGGACGCTTCTGTGCCATCTGAGGGATCCTCCTCGTGGATGGTGCACTGGTGGGGGGTGGTGCGGGGGGTGCGTGGAACGGGTGATGCGGCGTGCGTGGAACGGCTTCCGAGCGTTACGCATGGGCATGCCAACCCGATGCCGGTACGTGTCCGCCGGATCGCTGAGCGAAAGGTTGACGGATCCATAGGAATCCCACAAGGGTCCTGCGCACACGTAACAGACGTGCCATACGGCCGACATGACACACCGTCGCGACCAGGCGTGATTAGCGTGTGCTCATGACTTCATTGCCGGATTGTGTCTGCCCCAAGGACGGCACGCGGGTGCCCGGCGGCACCCTCGCCTGGTGCTGCCCCGTCTGCGAAGGCCCCCTCGACCTGGACTTCCATCCCACGCCCGGCGATCTGAAGACCCTGGGCAGCAGGGTCAACTCCCTGTGGCGGTACGGGTCTTCGCTCCCGCTCGCAAACCCCTCCGTGAGCCTCGGCGAGGGGCGTACGCCACTGGTCGCGCTGACCGGGCAGGTTTCGGCCAAACTCGACTTCCTGATGCCGACGCTGTCCTTCAAGGACCGCGGCGCGGTGATGCTCGCCGAACTCGCGTCGCGCCTCGGTCCCGAGCAGGTCATCGCGGACAGCAGCGGCAACGCGGGGCGTGCGGTGGCGGCGTACTGCGCCCGTGCCGCACTGCCCTGCACCGTGTACGTTCCGGCCGGTACCGCCGCCAAGAAGCTCACCGCGATCCGGCAGTTCGGCGCGCAGGTCGAAGAGGTGCCCGGCGACCGCGAGGCGACGGCCCGCGCGGCCCGCGCCGCCGCGAACGCACCGGGCACCTTCTACGCCTCGCATGTGCACAATCCGTACTTCCTGCACGGCACCAAGACGTACGTCTTCGAGATCTGGGAGGACCTCGGCGGACGCCTGCCGGACGCCCTCGTGGTCCCCGTCGGCAACGGCACCCTGCTGCTCGGCGCCGCACTGGCCCTGCGCGAACTGCACACGGCCGGCCTGATCGACCGGCTGCCCGCGCTGTACGCGGTGCAGGCCGAGGCGGTCGCGCCGCTGGCCCGCGCGTGGGCGGCGGGCTCGCCCGACCTGACTGATCCGGCGCCGCTACGGGACACCGCGGCCGCCGGCATCGCGATCCCGCACCCCCCGCGTGCCCGTCAAATCCTCTCCGCGGTACGGGAGTTCGGCGGCGGCTTCCTCACGGTCCCCGAGCCCGACCTGGACGCGGCCCGCCGCGACCTGGCCCGGCGCGGGCTCGCCGTGGAGCCGACGGCGGTGGCGTGCTGGGCGGCGGTGCGGACGGGGGTGCTCGGGTCGCGGTCGGTGGTGCTGCCGCTGTGCGGGGCGGGGTGAGCGAGGCGGGCGGCGGGGGCTCAGCGGCCGAGGGCGGCACGCATCCGGTCGAGGCCCTCCGCCCGCCAGTGCTCCCGGTCGGGCATCCGGTCGTCCTCACGCCAGCGCCAGGCCGAGAACAACGCCCAGTTGAGGGCGCGGCACTGACCGACGAGAGCGAGATCGGCCCCGGCGTAGTACGCGTCCACGGCTTCGGGGGCGTGGGCGAGGTCGAACTCGACCGGCCCCCGGCAGCACGTGGCGAGGTCCACGAAGAGCGGCCCCTTCCTCGTGTCGAGCAGGTTGCCGGGGTGCGGCTCACCGTGCAGCAGCTGGTCACGCTCGGGGTCGCTGCCGATCGCGGACGCGAGGCCGGCGAGCGTGGCGCTGAGGAAATCCCGTTCGACCGCGGGCAGTTCGGGTGAGCGGTCGACGTCGTCGACCTCCCTCAGTGCGGCGTCGACCCGCTCGGTGAAATGCGGTGCGTCCAGCTCGGTCCGGCGCAGGGCGGCATGGTGGCGTAGGAGCGCGTCGGCGTACGCGGCCGGCGCGATCTCCGTACCGGCGGACTCGTAGTACCTCCACAGCGAGATGACGAAGCCGTCGCGCAGATGGACACCGGGATCGACCCGGGACTCGAGCTCACCCACCGGAGCCCCGGCCGCGGCGGCCCGCCGGGCCACCTCCACCTCGAACGCGAACCCGTCCGCCTCCGCGGGCCCGACCCGGGCCAGCACGTCACACGGAAGCAGCCGCAGGGCGGCCCGGTCCGAGTCGTGAACGACCACGACGTCGTCGACCCGCAGTCCCAGCCCGAGTGCCGTCCTGCGCACCGCGTCCACCGCACGCCCACGTCGCTCCGCCTCCATGCCGCCCTTCCCTCGCCTGCCGTGCCGTTCCCGGAGATCACGCCCGGAGATCACGGAGCCGCTCCGGAGATCACCGACCCTGGAGGTCGCCGACGATCTCCCCCGTTGGCGGTGGACCGACCCTCGCCTACGCGCAACCCTCGATCAAGACCCCATTCCCCCTTGCCCCTCCCTCAACCGAGGAACTCGCGCGCACCACGCAGCCTTGTTCTCAACTGCCGCTGAGTCGCCGAGCTGTCAAGGCGTACATCGAGGGGGCCGGGGTGCGGGGCGTCCGTGCGGAGACCGGTGGGATGGCGGGTGGCGTCGAGGCCGTCGCGGCGGGCGATGAGGACGCCGAGCTCGTGGCGGCTCACGGCGTCCGGGCCCGCGAGGTGGAACATTCCGGGTGCGTCGGAGCGCGCGAGCTCCCACAACGCGGCCGCCAGATCGGTCACATGGACCGGGCAGCGGATGTCGTCGGTGAAGAGCACACCCGCACGGGAGCCGACGGCCAAGGCGTGCACCAGGCGTTCGTGCGTGGACCGGCCATGGCCGATGATCAAAGAGGTGCGTACCACGGCCGCGGCGGGTGCCAGGTGGCGTACGGCCGTCTCCGCGGCGGCCTTCGCCGCGCCGTACGGGGTGAGCGGGTCGGGCGGGCAGCTCTCGTCGTAGTGCGTGCGGGCGCCGGAGAACACGGCGTCGCTCGAGACATGGACGAGGCGGCGGCCATGCCGGGCGGCGGACAGCGCGACGTGGGCCGCGCCATCGGCGGTGACCTCCCAATGCGCCCCGCCGCTCGACGCGTTGAGCACCACGGAGGGGGCGACGTCGGCGATCAGCCCGGCCACATCCGCCGCGTGCCTGACGTCGAGGTGCCGCCATGCGACGTCGGGGGACGGGCCGGGGCGCCGGGTGGTGAACGTGGCGATCGTCTCGTGTCCCGCCGCCACGGCCTGGCGGATCAGTTCCGTGCCCAGGAAGCCACTGCCGCCGATGATCAGGACCCTCATACGGGAGAGAGTAGGGGCAGCGAGGTGCCGATGTGCGAGGAGGGGCGACTGTGGTTCTTCCCGGGTACGAGGAGAGGCGACAGTGATTCTTCCCAAGGTGCGCGATCCGCGGTTCGTGACCCTGCGGCGGGGCGGGACGCTCACCGATACGGATCACCACCTGCTCGCACTGTGGGCCGCTGAGTGTGCGGAGCATGTGCTCGGGTTGTTCGAGGCCGAGGTGCCCGGGGACTCGCGGCCCCGTGAGGCGATCGGGGCCGCGCGGGCGTGGGTGCGGGGTGAGCTCAAGATGATGGAGGCCAGGGCGGCGGGCGGTCATGCCATGGGCGCGGCAAGGGAGTTGCGCGGGGCGGCGCGGCATACGGCGTATGCCGCAGGGCAGGCCGCGTGCGTCGCCCATGTCGCCGCGCATGAGCTCGGTGCGGCCGCGTATGCGATCAAGGCGGTACGGGCCGCCGAAGGGGACGCCGCGGGGCGGGCCGAGTGCCGATGGCAGCGGGAGCGGCTGCCCGGGCCGATCCGCGAGCTCGTCCTCGACGACCAGCGGCTGCGGAACGAGATCTGCTGGTCCGTGTTCGAGGGATAGGGCCTTGGTCCATGTTCGAGGGCTGGGGCCTGTCTTGTGGATCAGGCCCGATCCCCGGAATCTCCGGAACGGGTCCGGGCGCTGCCCGCGTTGAGCCGGACGATGGAATGTGCGCCGCCGGTCTCGGCGTCGGTGATCGGCGGCCGGGCGCAGGGGTTATCCAGTCCTCATGTCAGTCCCGCTGGTGCACCGTCTGTGCAGCGCCCTCGTGCAGCGTGCCTGGGCTTTCGCCGAGACGTACGGGCGGGTGTCCGCGGCACGGCCCGGGCCCTATCGGTTCGCACGGCTCGGGGAGGGGGCGTGCTTCGCGTTTCCGCCGGGCGCCGTGTTCGGTGAACGGGCCATCGCCATCGGTGCGGGGACCCTCGTCGGGGCGCAGGTCAGCATCTCGGCCGGGTTCTTCGGGCCGGGGCAGCAGCCGGAGCCGGGGCTCGTGGTCCGGATCGGGGCGCGGTGCTGTGTGGGCCGCGGCAGCCACATCGTCGGGCACGGGTCCGTAACGATCGGCGACGACGTGTTCCTCGGGCCGTACGTCTACGTGACCGACCAGAACCACACGTACACCGATCCGGACACCCCAGTCGGCAGCCAGCCACCGGCCAACTCCCCCGTGGTCATCGGGGACGGCTGCTGGCTCGGCACCGGGGCGATCGTGCTGCCGGGGACCACCCTCGGCCGCAATGTGGTGGTCGCGGGCGGTGCCGTGGTGCGCGGCACGTTCCCCGACCACTGCGTGGTGGCCGGAGTCCCTGCGCGTGTCGTGCGGCGGTATCTGCCCGGTGAGGGCTGGCTGAAGGATCCGTCCACCCACGCAAGGAGCGTCACATGAAGAAGCCGGCCGAGGGCGACATCCCCCTCATGATCGTCGGGGATTCGATCAGTCACGGCAGCAGCGGTGACTGGACCTGGCGGTACTTCTTCTGGAAGCACCTGAAGAACCAGGGGCTGAGCATCGATCTCGTCGGGCCCAAGGACACCTTGGACAACGCCCGCACCGCGGAGGTCGGTGACGACGACGCCACCTACGCCGATCCCGACTTCGACCGTGACCACGACGCCCAGTGGGGGCGCCCGTACGTCCAGGAGAAGGACGTCATCGAGGAGAAGGTCGCCGAGTACGAGCCGGAGTATCTGCTCGTGCTTCTCGGGATCAACGACCTGTTCTGGTACGGGGTGACGCCTCCTCAGTTCGCCGCGAATCTGCGGGAGTTCCTGGCGAACGCGCGCCGGCCCGCGCCCGGCCTGAAGGTCCTGATCGGGACCGTGCTCGAGACGCGGAAGGCCCTGGACGACCCGGAGTTCGCGGCCCTCGTGGCCTCGACGAACGAGGTGCTGCGGAAGGTGGCCGCCGAGGAGGGTGTCCAGGTGGCCGAGACCGCCGCGGAGTTCCGCGCGCCCGAGCACACCTGGGACGGCACCCACCCCAACCCCAACGGCGAACTCCGTATCGCCGCCGCCTTCGCCGACAAGCTCGCGGAGGCGTACGGTCTGGGCGCGCCCTATCCGCGTCCTCTGCCGGTGCTCGACGCGGTCGATCCGCGGGCGAAGGCTCCGGTGGACAGCCCGGTGGACAGCCCAGCGAGCGAGGCGAGTTGAGAGCGAACGCCCTGACGTACAGCCGAACGCCCGGACGTACAGCCGGAAGGTCAGAAGTACCGCGTGAACGCGTCCGGTCCCACCGCGAAGAGTCCCTTGAAGGGGCTGTCGAGCTGATAGATCAGCAGCACGGTGAACGTGATCAGCGCGGACAGGCCCATCACCATCACGACATGGGTGAAGCTGCGCTTGACGCCGAACATGAACATGAAGGCGACCGTGAGCAGTCCGCCGACGATCAGTCCGAGCCAGATCACCGGCGACAGGCTCTCCCCCGCGTCGGACTCGCGGCCCCGGCGCGCATCGTCCAGGGTGCCGAGCCGGCCCAACGTCTCGAGGCCTGCGACCTGTTGGGCCGGGGTCGCGTCGACGGGGAGCTGTGCGGCGGCGCGTACGTCGTGCAGGAGGTGCCAGCCGGTGTCGTCGGGCTGCTCGCCCCGGGCCATCACCGGCCATTCGGCTTCGGTGACGTGCCGCGCGTAGGCCTCGATCCGGTCGCGCAGGGCCCCTGCCTGCGAGGGCGCCAGTCCGTCGGCGAGCAGGTGGATCTGGTGCGCGGCGCTCGCCTCGGCGGCGGTGTGGTCCTCCGCCGTCGAGTGGCTGTCCCAGACGGAGACGAGGGCCAGTCCGAGGATGAGCGCGTAGAGGACGCCGACCATCATCGAGATGTACTCGGCCACGTCCTCCCGCGGTTCGTCGTCGGGGCCCAGCGGCCAGAAACGGTGCTTGACCAGCACGACGGCCGCGGCGAGCAGGGCGACGCCGACGACGATGGCGAGGGTTTCGGTCATCTGGAGGGTGGTCCGTCCTGTTCGGTTCAGCGCCTGCGCGCGCCGAGCACCGCGGCCGCCAGGGCCGCGGGCAGCAGTACGAGGAACAGCGCGGTCAGCAGGCCGAGCCCGGTCGGGCTGTGGTCCGGGCGGACGAACAGACCGAGCAGCGGGTTCCGGGCGGGGGGCTGCGCGGCGGGCGGGACATCCGGTGGGTTCTCGGCAGGCGGTACGGCGGGAGGCACGGCAGGCGGTACGGCGAGAGGCACGGCAGGCGGTACGGCTGGAGGTGCGGCAGGCGGTACGGCGGGAGGGGCGGCAGGCGGCGGGGGCACCGCGCCCAGTGCCGCCTCCACACCCGGCGGCGGCATCAGCAGCGGGAGCACCTCGGCGGGCGGCGGGGCGACGACCAGGGCGGTGACCGGTGGCCTCGGGACAGCGGGCGGCGGCGTGGCGGGGCGCGCCGGACGCGAACGCGGTGGTGGCGGGGCCTGGATGGTGAAGCCGGCAGTGGCGCGTGCCGTGAGGTCGGCGGGGCGTGCCAGCCCGCCTCGGGGAGTGAGCGTGCGGAGGCGGTCGTTGCCGACGGCCGTGCCGTGGCTGGTGTAGCGGCCGGGTGCGCGCGTGACGCGCGCCGTGCAGTGGGCCGTGGCTCCCGCGGGAAGGTGGGCGACGACCGCGCGTCCGCCGGCGCAGCTGATGCGGGCGGGGGTGAGCGCGGAGTCGGTGAGCCGGATGTCGTACAGGGCGCGGTTGCCGGGGTTGGTCAGCGTGTAGCGGACCTCGGCCGCGCGGGCGCCGGTCACCCGCGCGGATTCCGTGAGGCGCAGGCCCGCGTGGACGCCCGCGTATCCGGAGCGCGCGTGGGCTCGTACGGTCTCGTTCAGCTGCGGCTGGCGTCCGGTCGCCCGGACGGTGCCGGTCCAGGTCCCCGGGCGCGCGCGGCCGGCCGCCGTGCAGCGCACCGAGCGCAGCCCGGTCAGCAGCCGCACCTCGCTGCCGCCGCCGGGGCAGTGGATCCGGGCGCCGGGCAGGGTGGGGTCGAGGAGGCGGATGTCGTACAGGTCCGCGTCGGCCCGGTTGGTCAGGTGATACGTCGTCACGACCGGGGCCCGGGTGCGGATTCCCTGCCGTACGGCGTCGGGGCCGGGGCGGGCGTTCACCGTGACGGTGAGGGCGAGCCCGGCGGCACCGGGGCCGTGCGTGACAGCGGGGGTACCGGGGCCGTGCGCGTGCGTGGCACCGGCCGTGGCCCAGGCCCAGCACCCCAGGCTCAGGAGCGTGACCAGCACGAGGCGCCGCCTCGTCGCCGCGCCGCCCCTCCGTTCGATGATCACACCGGAGATGCTGGGCGGCGGCCACCCTGCGGCACGGCGCTGGCGCGCGCACCCGCGGGGTACTTCACCTGATCGGGCGCCCGGATCCGGCCGCCGCACCCGCGTACGGGGCGGGCGAGGTCACCTCGCCCGCCCCGTACGCAAAGCGTGAAGCGTGAAGGCGTAAGGCTCAGGCAGCGGCAGGCGTGTAGTGCGCCGCCTCGCCCCCTTCCAGGACCCGGCTGTGCTCCCCGTCGACACCTACCGGTACGTCACCGGCGACCGTCACCCGGTGCAGCAGACGCGGCAGGTCGCCGTAGTCGTCCGGGGCGTAGTGCTGGGTGATGCGGTTGTCGAAGAGGACCAGGTCGCCCGGGGCCCAGGTCCAGCGGACGACGTTCTCCGGGCGGATCACGTACGACTGGAGGATCCGCAGGATGTCGCGGGACTCGGACGGTGACAGGCCGACGAGCGACTGGGCGAAGCCGCCGATGAACAGGCCGCGCTCACCCGACTCGGGGTGGACGCGGACCACCGGGTGTTCGGTGCGGTACTTGGTGGAGATGAACTGCCGGCGGTGTTCGGCGGCCTTCTCGGACTTGGGTGCGGCGTAGTCGTAGTCGTTGGTGTGGACGGCACGCAGCCGGTCGGCCAGCTCCCGCAGCGGGGCGGGCAGATCGCGGTACGCGGCGGCCGAGTTGGCGATCAGGGTGTTGCCGCCGTAGGGCGGGACGACGAGGCTGCGCAGGGTGGATGCCTTGGGCGGCGTCCGCAGGAAGGTGACGTCCGTGTGCCACTGGTTGGCGCGGTTTCCGCCGTCGCCGTCGACGGGCAGGATGTTCGGCTGGCCGTCGACGGAGGGCACGGTCGGGTGCGCGGTGGTGAGCTCGCCGAAGTGGGCGGCGAAGCGCAGTTGGGCCGCGTCGTCCAGCTCCTGGCCGCGGAAGAAGAGCGCCTTGTGCTCGAGGAGCGCGGTGTTGATCTCGGCGACGACCGCCGGGGCGAGGTCGGCGGAGAGGTCCACGCCGAGGATCTCGGCGCCTATGCGGCCGCCGACGCGGCGGATGTCGAAATCGGTGACGGACATGCGGGCACTGCCTTTCTGAGGTGGGCGGATTTCTCTGCGGTCTTCTCTGCGGATTTCTCTACGGGGAGTGGTCAGAGGGACCGGCCCGCCGGGCGGGCCAGGCCGTAGTGGTCGCGCAGGGTGCGGCCCGTGTACTCGGTGCGGAACAGACCCCGCTGCTGCAGGATCGGGACCACCTGGTCCACGAAGTCCTCGAGTCCGCCCGGCAGATGGGGCGGCATGATGTTGAACCCGTCCGCGGCGCCTTGCGTGAACCAGTCCTCGAGGGTGTCGGCGATCTGCTCGGGCGTACCGGCCACGACCCGGTGGCCGCGGCCGCCGCCGAGCCGGGCGATGAGCTGGCGGATGGTGAGCTGTTCGCGGCGGGCGAGTTCGGCGACCAGGGTGAAGCGGGACTTGTTGCCGTTGATGTCGTGCTCGGCGGGGAGTTCGGGCAGCGGTCCGTCGAGCGGCAGTCCGGTCAGGTCGGTGCCGAGCATCCCGGAGAGCTGCTGGAGTCCGTACGCGGGAATCTGCAACCCGGTGAGTTCGTCCTCCAGGGCGAGCGCCTCGGCCTCGGTGTCGCCGAGGATCGGGCAGATACCCGGCAGGATCTTCAACTGGTCCGCCGTGCGGCCGTACTTGGCAAGGCGTGACCTGAGGTCCTTGGCGAAGGTCTGGGCGTCGCCGAGGGTCTGCTGGGCGGTGAAGACCGCCTCCGCGTACCGGGCCGCGAACTCCTTGCCGTCCTCGGACGACCCGGCCTGTACGAGGAGCGGGTGGCCCTGAGGAGGACGCGGCACGTTCAGCGGCCCGTCCACACGGAAGTGCTCGCCCCGGTGCTCGATCGCCTGGACCGCGCCCTCTTCCGTATAGACGCCTCGCTCCCGGTCCACCACCTGTGCGTCGTCGCGCCAGCTGTCCCACAACTGCCGTGTCACATCGAGGAATTCGGCGGCGCGCTCATAGCGCACCGCATGGTCGAGGTGTTCCTCACGGCCGAAGTTCCGGGCCTCCGCGGCGTTCCCGGAGGTGACGATGTTCCAGCCGGCGCGGCCGCCGCTGAGGTGGTCGAGGGAGGCGAACTTGCGGGCCACGTGGAAGGGCTCGTTGAAGGTGGTGGAGACGGTGGCGATCAGGCCGATGTGCTCGGTGGAGGTGGCGAGCGCGGACAGCAGGGTGAGGGGCTCGAAGCCGCCGACCGCGTTGTAACGCGCGTTGCCCCACAGGGCGACACCGTCCGCGAAGAACACCGAGTCGAGACGGCCGCGTTCGGCGGTGCGGGCGAGCTCCTGGAAGTACGTGAGATCGGTGATCCGTTCCGGCCGGGTGCGCGGATGGCGCCACGCGGCATCGTGGTGTCCCGCGTTCATCAGGAAGGCGTTGAGGTGGAACTGTCGTGGCGGGGCGGCGGTCATGGCGGGTGGCTCCTCAGCTTCCGTTGGGGGTGCGCCAGGACGTGAAGCGGCGCTCGATGGCCACCAGGAGCTGGTTGAAGGCCACGCCGATGGCGGAGATGGTGATGATCCCGGCGTACATCTGCGGGATCGCGAAGTTGAACTGCGAGGCGTTGACGAGATAGCCGAGCCCGGCCTTGGCGCCGACCATCTCGGCGGCCACGAGGACGAGGATGGCGACCGCGCCCGCGAGCCGGATGCCGGTGAAGACGGTCGGCACGGACGCGGGCAGGATCACCTTCTGGAAGATCCTCGGCGCCGGCAGGTCCATCGACTTCGCCAGCCTGAGCAGGGTCGGATCGACGGTCCGTACGGCGCTGATGGTGTTCAGCAGAACCGGCCAGGTGCACGCGTACACGACGATGGAGATCTTGGACGTCTCGCCGATGCCGAGCAGCAGCACGAACACCGGGAGCAGGGCGAGCGCGGCCGTGTTGCGGAAGACTTCGAGCAGCGGTCCGAGCAGGTCGGCGACCGGCCGGTACCAGCCGATGAGCAGGCCGAGCGGTACGGCGATGGCGACCGCGAGCCCGAAGCCGGTCAGCGAGCGGGTGAGGCTGGCCCAGGTGTGCTCGGCCAGCTCGCCGCTGCCCAGCAACTCCCACCAGGCGACGGCCACTTCGGAGAACGGCGGCAGGAAGATCCGGTCGACCAGGCCGAGGCGGGGCGCGATCTCCCAGGTGAGCAGGAGCGCGGCGATCGCGATCGACTTGGTGAGCGCGGAGAAGGCGAGGCGGCCCGCGCGGCGCGCGGCTGTCCGCTCGACAGGGGGCAGGGCAACGGGGGCGGCCCGTACTTCGGGAGCCGGCGCGACCTCGTCGAGCGTCTTCTCGGTGGTGATGCTCATAGCGCTGCCGCCTGCCTCTCCTGGTCCTGGGCCCGGCTGACCTCGTCGCGGAGCAGGCTCCAGATCTCGTGCCGGTGCTGGGCGAACTCGGGTGTGGCGCGCGGGTCGACATCGGGTCCGTGCTCGCCGCGGCTGATCGTCACCACGTCCTTGATGCGTCCGGGCCGCGAGGTGAGCACGGCGACGCGCTGTCCGAGGCGTACGGCTTCGTCGATGCCGTGGGTGATGAAGACGATGGTCTTGCCGGTGCGCTGCCAGATCCGGAGCAGCTCGTCCTGGAGCAGCTCTCGGGTCTGTGCGTCGAGTGCGGCGAACGGTTCGTCCATGAGCAGGACGTCCGGGTCGTACGCGAGGGAGCGGGCGATCGCGACGCGCTGGCGCATCCCACCGGAGAGCTCATGGGGGTGGCGCTCCTCGAAGCCGGTGAGGCCGACGAGGGCGAGGTATTCGTCGGCGCGCGCGGCCCGTTGCCGGCGGGGCACTCCGGTGGCTTCGAGGCCGAACTCGACGTTGCCGCGGGCGGTGCGCCAGGGCAGCAGCGCGTACTGCTGGAAGACGATGCCCCGGTCGAGGCCGGGACCGGTGACGGGCTTTCCGTCGAGCAGGATCTGTCCGCCGCCGGGTTCGGAAAGGCCGCCGAGCAGATCGAGCAGCGTGGACTTGCCGCAGCCGCTCGGGCCGACGATGACGGTGAACTCGCCGTCGGCGATGTCGAGGTCGATCCCGTCAAGGGCGGTGACATCGGGCTGAGGGCCTCGTACGGGGAAGGTCTTGGTCACACCCCGCAGGCTGATCTTCGCGGTCATCGCGCGCTCAACTCCCCTTCGTGGCAGGGGTCTTGTTGAACTCGTTGGTGTACAGGTCCGGGATGTCGACCTGTCCGCCCTTGATCTCGCCGCGGTCGGTCAGCCAGTCGGACCAGACGGAGAGCTCCTCCGCCTCGATCCGTCCGCCGGGGGCCGCGACGCCGTAGGAGCGGAAGTACTTGATGGCCTCGGCGCTCTCGTTGCGCTTGCGCTTGGCGATGATCTCGGACAGGCGGGCCACGACCTCCTCGCGGGAGGTGGCGCGCGACCAGTCCAGGGCCTTGCCCACGCCGGTGACCAGCGTGCGCACGGTCTCGGGGTTCTGCTCGATGAACCGGTCGGTCAGGACGTAGGTCCCCGCGCTGAAGGAGCCGCGCAGGTCGTAGTCGCTGAACAGCTTGCGGATGCCGCCGGTCTCCAGGGCCTTGTCGCGCAGGATGCCGCCGAGGACCGCCACCTCGATCTGGCCCTGGCGCAGGGCCTGTTCGGTGTTGACGGGCGGGACGACGATCCGCTCCACCTGCTCGGCCTCGGACGGGCTCAGGCCGTTCTTCTTGAGGTAGATGTCGAGCATCGCCTCGTGGTGGGCGCCGAGGGTGTTCATGCCGACCTTCTTGCCGACGAGGTCGCGGGCGCCGCGGATGGTGCTCTTCTCGCTCACGTAGAAGCCGTTGAAGGCGTGCTGGTCGGCGCCGTAGTAGCTGACGACCGACGTGATGGGGGCCTTGCGCGCGGCCAGTTTGACGACGGCCCCGTTGAAGGCGCCGCCGATGTCCGTCTGTCCTGAGGCCACGGACTGGATGTCCTGCGGGCCGCTGATGGTGTCGCCGACCCAGTCCAGCTTCAGGTCGCCCAGGTGGCCGAGGGCGGCGGCGAGTTCGAGCGGCGACACGGCGCCGGAGGAGCCCTGGTAGCGGACGGTGGTGGTGTTGCGGGCTCCGCCGGCACTGCCTGCGGCGGTGCCGCAGCCCGCGGCGGCCAGGAGGGATATGCCGCTCAGGGCAAGGAAATTGCGCCGGGTTGTGGTGTGCACGTCGTATTCCTTTTCCATTTCTGGGTACGCGGAATTCAACAACGGAAATGCAGCATGGGGATGACGCGAGAGGAGATCGCGGAAATTCCGATGGCAGGCGAAGAGAAGTCGTCCGGCACCGGTGAAGGAGTGGGTGGGCTTGCCGCTCAGGCAGCCGAAGCCTCGGGCCTCACAAGGGTTTTGCCCGTGGTGTGGTCAGCTGGGCGCGTTTCAGCGGCCGGCGGCACAGAGTGCGCTGGCGTGCCGTCGGAGATCGACGTGCAGACGCGATACGAGAAGGTCGGCTTGACTCACAGCACAGAGAATGGCAGTGCATTTCGACGGCGTCAATGGCGCCCCGAAATCGTCTCGCATCGTGAATTGTTACAGCTTTCTTTCGTCCTTGTCGTGGCCGTCCGGGTTCGGCGGGGGCGGGAACTTGTTGGTCACCGTGACCGAGGCCGAGCCGGTCACGTCGACCGTGCCGCCCTTGGGCGAGTAGGTGACCGTCGCCTCGGCGGGGACGCCCACTTCCTTGACCGTGCAGTGCGCGCCTTCGGGGACCGTGACCGTGCGCTTGCCGCCGGCCGGGAGGCGGAAGGACCGGTCCCCGGCCGCGAGGGCCACCTCACCCTGCGCCGTCGTACAGGCCAGCGCGAAGGAGTACGAGCCGGCCTCGTCCTCGCCGATCACCTTCTTGTTGATCACGAGCTTCGCCGCGTCGAAGGTGTTGGTCGCCGTGATCGTCGCCCGGTCCTGCGGGCCGCCGTCCTCGGTCACCACGACCGCCGTACGGGGAGTGCCGTGGTCCACGACGGCGGTGTCGGCGCCGCCCGTGTCGACCTCTGAGGCCCAGCAACGGGTGTTGGCCGGCAGCGGCTTGATCGTCACCGGGGAGTCCGCCGTCACCGTGTACTGCCTGCGGAGGATCACATCGGTCGGCTTGCCCGCCGCATTCGGCAGCGCGCAGGTGACCCTGACGTCGAACTCGCGGTCCTTCGCGTACGAGGCGGCGTCGCCGTCCAGCTCCTTGACCAGCTGGAGCGAGCCGAAGCGGAAGGCGTTGGTGATCCGGGCCGTCTCGACGGTCGTCGTGCCGAAGCCGGGATCGATGGTGACCTCGGCCGGGTTGTCCTTGGTGTGCGTGGCCTGGCCGCCGTGCGCCGAGGTCTCCCAGACCTCGCACTCCGCGCCCGCCGGGATACCGCTGACGGTGACCGGCTTGTTCGCGGAGACCCGGTAGTCCTCGTCGAGCACGATCCGCGGACGGCCGCCCTCGGGGTGGATCACACACCTGACGTGGAAGGGGAACGGCACCCGGGCCAGCACCGGATCCAGCGCGTCGGGGCTGTCGCCGATCCGCTTGACCAGCTTCAAGTCACCGTAGGCGAGGGCGACTCCGACCTGAATGGGCTCGTTGGGCTGAAGCACCCGGGGGCTGCCGGCGCGGTCGGTGGTCTCGTTGTGGGCGTAGGAGTTCCAGGCGATCGTCGGGTCGCCGTTCTTCTTCACGTCGAGCGGGGTGTCCATCGCCCAGCTGATGTCCACCTTCTCGCCCGGCGCCATGGCCGGGGAGAACGCCAGGTCGTAGCGGGCTCCCACGGCCTGCGCGCCGTACGCGTCGTCCCAGGTGGAGGCCGGGCACCGCGGTTCGCCCGAACCCGCGCCGCCCATGTCGAGGTCGTCGGTGCACAGGGGTTCGGAGTTCTCGTACGAGACCGTCATCGTGCCCGGGCCGTCGAGCTGCGGCTCGGAGGCGAGCGTGGGGCGCTTGTCCCAGGCCGTGCCGCGGGACTGGTCGATGATGACGCCCTTGTCGCCCTGCACCGGGAAACGGTCGACGATCCGCATCGCGGTGCCCGCCTCCGTACCGGCGTTCTGGATGCGCATCAGGTAGTGGTACTCGTCGCCCGGATTGACCAGCGCGATACAGGGGTTGGCGGTGTAGCGGCGGCCGGACGCGTCCGTGGTGGACAGGCAGGAGGAGTCGCCGACCGGGACGGTCTTCTTGTCGCGGGTGTGGTACCAGCCGAGCGAGTCGTTGCCGGAGACCCACTTGCGGGCCGCGAAGGCCGCGCCCGACTTGGCGGTGAGGGTCGCGGTGGCCGTGCAGTACAGGCCGCTGCCGAAGGCGCCGTCCGTCTCCGAGGCGGCCTCGCAGGCGAGGTCCGGGTCGGAGGAGGTCGCGCCGGTCTTGTTGGTGACCACGTCACCGGCGTCGATGCCGGGTTCGAGCTTCACGTGGATCTCGATGGTGAGGGTGGCGCCCGGGGCGAAGACCCAGGGATCACCGTTCGCCTGCTGAGAGAAGTCCCATGTCAGTCCGGAGACGCGGTCGCCGGACGTGGTCTGCGTGAACTCGGGGGCCGGGACCGGCGGAGTACCGTCCGGCACGGCCGTGTTGATGACCTTGTACGGTTCGCCGTTGTCGCCCGCGAAGGTGTCGACGAACTGGATGCCCTCGGGCAGCGCGTCCTTGACGACCAGGTTCGGGACGTTCGCCGTACCGGTGTTCGTGACCTTCAGATAGAAGGGCGCGTCCTCGCCGGGAGCGAGCACCGTGTCGGGGTCCTTGCTGATGGTGATCCGCGGCGTTCCCTTGACCAGGTCGAGGGTGGCGCTCACCGGGTCGATCGCCTTGGGCTTGTCCGCGGGCTGCAGCTTGGTGAGGAACGACCCGCTGACCGTGTCCTCCAAGTGGCTGGGGACCGGTTCGCCGTTGGAGCGCAGGGATTCGCGGGGGCTGACGTCCAGGACGAGGATGCCCGAGCAACTGCTGCTCGCGCACTCCGGCTTGATGACGTAGCCGCCGTTGGCGGTGCTGGTGGAGCTGTACGTGACGCGGATGCCGGTGACGTCGGCGGCGTTCACGCCGGCGGGCAGTGCGGCCGAGGAGGCCGGGGTGCCGTTCACCCAGGCGCCGTTCACGTACGCGTCGATCTGTACGCGGTTGGCGCCGGCCGGCATCTGATTGGACTTGATGGAGACGAGGTCGACGGCGTCGAAGAAGTCGGCGTCGCGGTCGGTCATCTGCAGCGTCTTGGCGGACATGTTGCCGGTGTTGGCGATGGTGAGCGCCATGTCGGCGTGCTGGCGCGGCAGGCCCGGCACATACTCGGGCAGCGAGCCCGGGCTGATCGACTTGTTCAGGGAGGCCGAGTCGGACGCGGGCGCGGTGTCCATCGAGGGACCGCAGACCGGGGCGCCGGGCGTGTAGTCGCCGCCCGCGTCGATCGAGTAGCAGTTCTGCAGCGTGGTGCCGTCGGGCACCCCGGGGCGCCGCTCGGCGACCACGGTCAGGGTGAAGCCGGTCTGCGGCGCCATCTCGCCGTCGTAGACGCCGCGTACGCCGGTGGCGCGCTCCAGGAGCGCGGTGTCCGTCGCGTCGTAGGCGACCCAGGCGTTCGCCGTCGGGTCCCACAGCTCGATGGTCACCGGAGCGTCCGACGGACTGACGGTCACCGAGGTGATCTGCAGGACGTCGAACGGGGAGGTGGAGGCGGGAGATCCGTCCGGGCCCGCCGACGGGTCGGTGACGGTCGGGCGGACCAGCGGCTTGTTGCCGTTGTTGGTCACCTTCAGGTTCATCGTGATCGGCTGGTCGGCCGGGATCTCGTGCTGCGAGGAGTCCTTGGTGCCACTGCCGGAGGTGTTCGGCTCCTCGATCGGCAGGTTCTTGCAGGCATCCCCCGAGGCGGTGCCGCTGCCGTCGGTGCGGCCCGCGTCGCCCTTGTACGAGGCGCAGTTGTCGACCCCCGGGCTGCTGCCCCCGGGCAGGTCCTCCGCGGTGACGTCGTCGGTGAGGGTGCCGTGCAGGTCGAGCCCTGCGGTGGCGCCTTCCGCGATGGCCGGGTTGCCGTCCGCGTCCACGCCCGTGTAGGTCACCTCGACCTTGGTGACGGTGGTGCCGCGCTTGGCGACGTCCACCGTCGTGTTCTCGGTGTACGTCTACTCGAAGGTGGACCCGTCGGCGTACGTGACCGTCAGCTTCGCCCCGGTGGCGCCCTCGGGGAAGCGCAGCCGGACCTTGTCGACGTCGAGCTTGTCGAACTCGCTGGTGGTGTCGGCGGACGGCTCGGTGACGGTGATCGACTTCACCGGGAACGGCGACGCGTTCTTCACGTCGACCTCGGTGCTGACCGGCGAGTTCTCGCCGAGCACCGCATGCTCACCGGTCTCCTGGCCGAAGTCCCCGTCGGTGTCCGGGTAGAACCGCTTGGTCGGCTGGAGCACCAGGATGTCGGGGAGGATGTCGTACGGGGCGCAGGCGTCGGTGCCTTCGACCTCGCCCTCCGTCTTCTCCTTGACGGCGGGGGTCGCGCAGTTGTTGACGGTGATCTTGTCCGTGGGCCGCAGCGGGGAGCCGTCGGAGCGCTTGGTGTCGCGGAGCTTCAGCTCCACGTCGACGGTGCCGCCCGTCTCGTCGTACGGGAGCGGGTCGCCCTTGCTGTTGGTGAAGACGACCTCGAAGCCGACCACGTCCTCGGGGTCCACGCCCCGGGGCAGCGGCAGTTCACCGGGCTCGCTGATCGCGGCGCCGGTGTGCGTCCTGCCGTCGGCGGTGGTGACCTGGAGGCGGGCGGTGTCGGCGCCCTTGGGGAACGCGGTGACCGAGGCGCCGGCGAAGTCGAAGTTCTCGAAGGTCTCCGCGCTCGTGTCGGACACCGACAGCTCGCTGACCTCCGCGGACGACGAGGAGTTGTTCCGTACGCCCAGGGTGATCGTGCTGGTCTCGCCGCTGCCCGCGACGGCCGAGCCGTCCTTCCAACTCTTGGTGGCGACGGGCTTGACCACGCGCGGGATGGTCACCGTGACGTCGGTGGCGGCGGTCGCGGGGTCGGCGTTGTCGGCCTTCACCTCGGTCGTGTTGGTGATGACCGTGCCGTCTTCGAGCGGGGTGTCGGCCGGCACGCGCATGCCGATCTCGATGCTGCCCGCCTGGCCCGCCCGCAGGCCGGTCTTGCCGGCGGGGTTCTGCAGGGGCTGCTTGTAGGTGACGGTCAGCAGCCGGGTCGACTCGTCGTAGGTGACATCTCGGCTGCTGGTGGACTGCGGCAGGGTGGTGACGTCCAGGCCCTCGGGCAGGGTGTCGGTGACGGTGAAGTCCACACAGTCGACGGTCAGTCCCGAGCACTGGCCGGTGAGGGTGTAGACGAACTCGTCGCCGGGCTCCAGCGGATCGCCGCCCGTGTCATTGGTCTTGGTGATGCTGACCGCGCTCCGCGGATCGTCGGGCGGTGCCGGCACCGCGGGCACGGCGGCCGCCTGCGAGCCGTAGAGCAGCGCGAGCGCCGTCGTCGTACTGAGAGACAGGCGAGTGAGCCCGCGGAGATGTCCCGGCATGGAGGTCCTTCGTCCGGCTGCCTGATGCGATTGCTCAAGGCAACGTAAAGACTGGCGACCGGACGGGCGGCAGTCCCACGCCACAGATGTGACGATCCCTCAGCAAGATGCGGCCGAATGCAGCAGCGCCGCGCCCGATGGGGTGGCGGGCGTCAACTGCGGGGTGACTCCTGCACCGTGCACGTGTCGGTGTCCGCCGGACACCAGTGCGTACGGCCGCCGACCAGGTGGAGTTCGAGGTCGGCGTCGCGCATGCCGTGGCGGTCGAGCGCGGTGCGCAGAGCAGCGGGGGCCGGCTGGGGCGGCAGGCCCAGGACACCGATCACGATGATGCCGTTGCGGGCCTCGACGGAGGCGATCTGCCATTGACCGGTGGCCGCCCACGCCTCGGCGACCGGCCGGGCGCCGGCGGCGAGCGAGCGGTCGCGGGCCACGCTCACCGTGCCCGTGGTGAGCGGGACGGCGATCAGGACCACGACGCCGAGGATGACGGCCAGCGTGCGGCCGCTGAACTCGCCGACGTGCAGCCCTGCTTCGGCGGCCGCGTCCCGTACCCCGTACACGAGGAAGACGATGGTGCCGGTGGCGACGATCGCGGCCACGTTGGTGGCGAAGAGCAGCGCCGACTCACCGGCGTCGTGGTAGCGGTGCGCGGTGATCAGCAGGCCCGTGACCACAAGCGGCGGTACGAGGGAGATCGCGATGGCGACGCCCGGCAGGGTGTCCGAGATATCGGTGCGGACCAGGGCGAACGCGCCGACCGTACCGGTGGCCAGGGCGGCGAGCAGATCGATGAGGCGGGGGCTGATCCGGGACGAGACCTGGCTGTTGGAGGCGAAGGCGTCGGGCGGCGAGACGATCCAGCCGAGCAGCATGCCGATCACGACGACGGCGCTCGCGCCGAGCAGGACGAGCAGCACGCCGCGCAGCACGTGGTCGCGGTCGGCGAGGACCAGAGCCAGGGCGCTGCCCAGGATCGGGGTCATCAGCGGGGCGACGATCATCGCGCCGATCACCGTGGCCGTGGAGTCGCCGATGACGCCCGCGCCGGCGATCACGGACGCGAGCACGAGCAGCGCCCAGAAACGGGTGGAGGACCGGCTGCGCAGGGAGCGCTCGATGAACAGCGCCTCGGTCATCCGCCGGGCGGCGTCCGCGTCGACTCGCGCCATGTCCGGATGGCTCCCTTCTGCCGTACGGGGATGCGGGCCCCGTCCGTACGGTGCGGGACGGGCCCGGCGGTGACGGGCGAGGCGGTGACGGGCCCCTGCTCAGGGCGCGTTCGGCAGCACGGCCTGCTGGTCGCGGGGTGGTACGAGCTGGGCGGCGACCAGGGCCACGACCACCGCGATCACGATGAGCGGCATCTGGTTGTGGGCGTCGTTGCCGAGCAGCAGCACGGTGAGGACCGAGGCGCTCAGGGGCAGCCCGGTGACGACCGCGCTCGCGGCCGCCATGCCGAGCGCGAGCCCGGGTGTGGTGCCGAGCCCCGGCAGTCCCGAGCAGGCGATGCCGATGGCCCCGCCGAGCAGGATCGCCGGGAAGATCGGGCCACCGCGCAGGCTGCCGAGGCAGAGGCTCCAGGCGAGGCCCTTGCACAGGAACAGCAGCAGCAGCGCCACCACGGACCAGTTGTGCGGATCGGCGGCGAGTGCCCCGAGGGCCGACTGCCCGGAGAGCGCGGCCTCTTCCGGGGAGCGGTCCGTGAGCAGCGCGTACAGCGTGAGCAGGACTCCGGCGCCGAGGGCGCACAGGACGATACGGAACGCGGTCTGCTCGCCGAGCCAGCGCTCCACCAGGTAACCGAGGCCACGCAGGTAAGCGACGGCCACGCCGATCAGGGCGGCGACCGGTACGCCCCACAGGAAGTCACCCGCGTCGGGCGTCATGTCCGGCGGCACCTTCGGCAGGTGGAGCGCACCGATCGAAAGACCGGTCCAGTCACCGAACCCGGTGAAGACCAGCGCCCCGGTGGCGCTGGCGATCAGGCAGGGAAGGAGCAGCATCACGAGCGCCGCGCCGCCGAGGCCCGCGCTCTCGACGACGAGGATGGCGGCCACGATCGGGCCGCCGAAGATGCTGGAGATCGCGGCGGTCGATCCTGCGGTCGCGAGCAGCATGGGCGCCTTCGCGGCCACCGGACCCTGCCCGGCCTGCTGCTTCATTCCCCGTACGGCGAGCAGCGCGAGGCCGCCGCCGATCGCCATCAGGGGCGCCTCGGGGCCGAGCACGACACCGAGCGGCAGGGCGGCGAGCGCGGCGAGCACGACGCTGGGCAGGTCGAGCGGGCCGATCGGTGCGCCGCCCAGGCCATGCACGGGAACGTGGCCGCCGCGGCCGCGCATCCGCGTGATGATCGGCGCGAGGATCAGGCCGGCGAGCAGCAGCGTCGGCAGGGCCCACCACCAGGGGGCGCGGTCGTAGCCGAGCTCTTCGGGGAGCTTCTCCCAGACCAGGTGCTGCAGTTCGTGCTCGGCGGTCAGGAAGAGGAAGCAGGCGAGGGCGACCGGGATGCCGATCAGGGCGCAGAGCAGCAGCAGCCGGAGGTAGCCCGGGCTGAGCAGGGTGCTGCGCAGCAGGGCCGTGCCCTTCTCGGTCGAAGGGCTCTGCTCCGAGGTGCTGCTGTCCACGTCGTCACTCCCCTGATCGGACATCGGCCGCCGGTCGGAGGCAGCCGGTGGTCAGAAACCGGCTGCCGGAACCCGGCTGTCAGGCGAGGAACTTCTCCTTGGCCTTCGCGAACTCCGCCTCGGTGAGCGCGCCGCTCTCCTTGAGCTGGGCCAGCTTGGCGAGTTCGTCGGTCTTCGACGGGCCCGCGGCGGCGCCGTCGGTGCCGGCTGCTTCGCGTACGTAGTCCTTGAAGGCGGCCTCGGCCTTCTTCGCCTGGGCGACATCGCGTTCGCCCATGGAGCGGCCGCGGGCGATCACGTAGACGAAGACGCCGAGGAACGGCAGCAGGATCGTGAAGATCAGCCAGCCGGCCTTGCCCCAGCCGCTGAGGGAGTCGTCGCGAATGATGTCGCCGATGACCTTGAAGAGCAGGAAGAACCAGAGCACCCAGAAGAACAGCAGGAGCATGGTCCAGAAGAGGTTGAGCAGCGGGTAGTCGGCGGCGATGGTCATGGCGCTCTCCTTTGGTGAGCTGTCAGGAAACCGGGGTCTTCGGGGGGTCCGCGGGCTGTGCGGTGTCGGTGTCGGTCTCGGTGTCGCCGGAGGGTCCGGCGAGGAAGTCCACGACGGCCAGCGCGAACAGCAGCGCCAGTGCCAGGCCGATGACGACCCAGCCCGTCGGGTAGCTCCAGAGCAGATACGTGAGGACGGCGGCCGCGATCAGGACCCAGACGATCCACTTGCGGTGTCCGGCCACCCAGGGACCGACCGGTCCGAGGTTCATCCCCGCGCGGTCCGCGGTGCCGCGTACGGCGCCGATGCCCGAGAACCACAGGTTCCGTACGAGCCCGGCCCGCCGGCCCGTGCCGGTCAGCCAGGTCGCGAGGGCGACGATGACGCCGAGGGCGACGGTCATCCGTACGGTCGTGCGCAGGAAGTGGGTCAGCGCGTCGTAGACCGAACCGGCCGCGGGCTGCGAGACGCCCTCGGGCAGGGCGTCCAGGTAGACGGGCCGGAAGACCGTGAGCGCGAGACCGAGCAGGGCGACGGTGACGGCCACGCACAGGGCCGCGGTGACCACGGCGCGGCGGCGGTTGCGGGCGAGCAGGACGCCGCCCGCGACGAGGAGCAGGGCGAGCACCGGCAGCCAGTTGCCGACGAGCTGGAGCAGCCGGAAGCCGGTGCGGGCCTTGGTGATGTCCTCGGACTTGGCCACGGCGAAGTCCGTGTGCACCTCGGGGATCTTCTCGGCGAGCGTGAGCCCGTTGTCGATCAGGCGCTGTTTCACCTGCTCGACGACGGGGGCGAGGTCGACGGTGACGGTGTTCCCGTCGAGTTGCACCGCGCCGCCGCCGTCGCCCGTCAGCGCCTTGTTCATGGCGGCGTGCGCCTTGCGGTTCAGCTCGGTCCACAGCGTCTCGAAGGCGTCGGAGGCGACGACGTCGCGCGCCTTGTCGTTCACGAAGCTGCGGACGGCGTCCTCGAGGGAGTTGCCGAGCTTGCCGAGGGCCTTCTCCAGGAGCGGGCGTTCGTCGCTCGCCGCCGAGGAGAGGAGGTCTTGGAGGTCGATGTGGTCCATCGCCGCGTCGGTCACACGGGCCGCCACGGCGTCCTGGACGTCGGGGTCGGCGGCGAGCGGCTGCACGGTGGACACGTAGCGGTCGGTGTCGCCGATGACGCCGGAGGCCCAGGCGGCCACGACGCTCAGGGGCGCGAGGAGACAGCCGAGGACGATGAGGACGGTCGCGAGTGTGGAGCGGCCGCGCCGCCGGGGGCGTCCGGCCGGCTGCGCCTGGGCCTCGGCCTCGAGCGCGGCGACGCGTGCGCGCAGGCGCCTGACTTCGTCGTCCGCGCTTGTCCTGCCCGTGTCGTCCGGCACGTGGCCACCTCCAGGTCGTAACGGACAGCGAAACCCGGGGGCGAGGTGACAGCGATCCACGCGCGGCCGTTCGAGTGAACGCAGAGGTGACGCGGAGGTCACGCGGAGGCGGCAACCTGCGGGCCCTCAGCGGCGACCGGAGTACGTCAGCAGTCCCCAGCCCCCACCCGTGAGGTCCTGATGCCGCAGCTCCCCCCGCCCGGCCGGCGCCACCGCCGCCGTCCCAGACATCTGCTCGCCGCGCTCGTCGCGACCGCCGTGCTCGGCGGAGCCGGGTCCTTCGCCGTCGACCGGTTCGCGAGTGCCGCCGCGGACGAGCCGTCCGCGCCCGTGAACAGTGCCGCGAAGGCGCTCGCCGCGGCGCGGGTCGCCGAACGGCTCGACCGCGGGCTCGTCGCTGTGCCGGCCTCCGGTGGGGTGCTGGTCAGCTGGCGGATGCTCGGGGACGATCCGGACGCCGTGTCGTTCCGGCTGTACCGCGGCGGCTCGTTGATCGAGGAGACGGCAAAGACCAACTTCCTTGATACGGGCGGCAGTTCCGGCGCCACGTATGAGATCCGGGCGGTCGTCGGCGGTGTGGAGCGGCCGGGCGAGAAGGCCGGAGTGTGGAGCGCCGGGCGCAAGGACATCCCGCTGCGGAAGCCGGCCGGCGGCACCACCCGCGACGGGGTGGCCTACACCTACACGGCCAATGACGCCTCGGCCGCGGATCTCGACGGCGACGGCCAGTACGAGCTGGTCCTCAAGTGGGCGCCGTCCAACGCCACGGACGTGGCCAACTCCGGTACCTGTACGGGTCCGACGGTCTACGACGCGTACGAGCTGAGCGGTGAGCGGCTGTGGCGGATCGACCTGGGGACGAATGTGCGCAGCGGTTCGCACTACGACTCGTTCCAGGTGTACGACTACGACGGCGACGGCAAGGCGGAGCTGGCCGCCCGGACCTCGGACGGGTCCAAGGACAGCGCGGGCACCGTGATCGGGAGCGCGACCGCGTCCCATCTGGACGGTAACTGCGCGGTGTTGAGCGGACCGGAGTACCTGTCGGTGTTCGACGGACGGACCGGCCGCGTCATGGACTCCGAGCCCTTCCGACCCGCGCGCGGGTCGGTGGCCGACTGGGGTGACACCTGGGGGAACCGCGAGGGGCGGCTGCTGTCCGCCACCGCGTACGTGAGCGGGTCGAGGCCCAGCATGATCTTCAGCCGGGGGATCTACGAGCGGATCGCGATCGCCGCGTACGACTGGAACGGCTCGCAGATCTCCCGCCGCTGGACCTTCGACACCAACAGCTCAAGCAATTACGGCAAGGGCTACGACCGGCAGGGCAACCACAACCTCGCCGTCGCCGATGTGGACGGGGACGGCAAGGACGAGATCCTGTACGGCGCCATGGCCGTCGACGACAACGGCAGCGGGCTGTGGACCACGAAGCTGGGGCACGGCGACGCCCTGCACGTCGGCGATCTGGACCCGGCACGGCCCGGGCTCGAGTCCTTCAACGTGCACGAGCACACCGACTCCGCGTACGGCTTCGAGATGCATGACGCCCGTACGGGGCAGGTCCTGTGGGGCAGTCGCACGGGGACGGACGTGGGGCGCGGGATCTGTGCGGATCTGACGCGTGCGCACACCGGGGCCGAGTGCTGGTCGAGCGGCGGCGGCCTTTATGCCGCGAACGGGACGAAGATCGGCGACGCGGTGCCGGGCTTCGGCGGCGCGGCCTCGTACAACTCTGCGCTCTGGTGGGACGGCGATCCGCACCGCGAGCTGCTCGACCACCGCTGGTCGGGGTCGGCGGGGTCGGGCTACGGGCAGATTCTCAAGTACGACGGCGACAGCGAGCTCACGCGGATCTGGTCCGACACCGACGCACGCTCCGGCAACTGGACCAAGGGCAACCCGGCGCTCACCGCGGACCTGCTCGGCGACTGGCGCGAGGAGATGCTCTGGCGCAACGCCGACTCCACGGCGCTCAGGCTCTACACGACACCCCATCCCACCGAGTACCGGCTGCCGACGCTGATGCACGACCCCGTGTACCGGCTCGGGGTGGCGTGGCAGAACACGGGCTACAACCAGCCGCCGCAGGTGAGCTACTACCTCGGCAGCAAGTAGGAGCGCGCACGAGGGGCGGGTGGCCCGGCCGCCCGCCCCTTCGCGCTGTCCTCAAGTTCCCCGGCAACGGACCTGGTTGTGACCATTGACACCTCCCCGAACGCATCGGTTACTGTCACGCCAGCATTTCGAACGTGTGACGAAATCTCGAACAACCGGGAAGGTCAACTGCCGTGCGCATCACCGGCATCAGCACCCACGTAGTCGGCACCCCTTGGCGCAATCTCACCTATGTACAGGTGCACACCGACGAGGGCCTCACCGGCGTCGGCGAGACCCGGATGCTGGGACGCACCGACGCGCTCGTCGGCTATCTGCGCGAGGCCGCGGCCAACCACATCGTCGGCTCGGACCCGTTCGCGATCGAGGACCTCGTCAAGCGCATGAAGTACGGGGACTACGGGCGGGCCGGCGAGATCGTGATGTCCGGTATCGCCGTGATCGAGATGGCCTGCTGGGACATCAAGGGCAAGGCGCTCGGGGTGCCGGTGTGGCAGCTGCTCGGCGGCAAGGTCACCGACAAGGTCAAGGCGTACGCGAACGGCTGGTACACCACCGAGCGGACCCCGGAGGCGTACCACAAGGCGGCGCAGCAGGTCATGGCGCGCGGGTACAAGGCGCTCAAGATCGATCCGTTCGGCACCGGGCACTTCGAGCTCGACCACGAACAGAGCCTGTACGCCGTCTCGTTGATCGAGGCCGTACGGGACGCGATCGGGCCCGAGGCCGAGCTGATGCTGGAGATGCATGGCCGGTTCTCGCCTTCCACTGCCGTACGGCTCGCCAAGGACCTCGCACCGTATCGGCCGGCGTGGCTGGAGGAGCCGGTGCCGCCGGAGAACCTCAAGGCACTGGAGAAGGTGGCCGCGAAGGTCGACATCCCGATGGCCACGGGTGAGCGGATCCACGACCGCATCGAGTTCCGCGAGCTGTTCGAGAGCCAGGCCGTCGACATCATCCAGCCGGACGTCGGCCATATCGGCGGCATCTGGGAGACCCGGAAGCTGGCCGCGACCGCCGAGACCCACTACATGCTGATCGCTCCGCACAATGTCGGCGGCCCGGTCCTGACCTCCGCCTCGCTCCAAGTCGGCTTCAGCACCCCGAACTTCAAGATCCTGGAGCACTTCAACGACTTCGCCGACGCGGAGATCAAGAAGGTGGTCAAGGGCGCGCCCGAGGTGATCGACGGCTACTTCCACCTCAGCGACGCACCCGGTCTCGGCGTCGAGCTCGATGTCGACGCGGCCGCCGAATTCCCCCAGCAGCAGGCCCGGTTCGACCTGTGGGCCGAGGGCTGGGAGAAGCGCGATCCGGCCGGGGCCGACCGGTGACGCACGAAGCGGTCGTCCTGGAGGGGCCCGGCACGTGGCGTCTGGAGCGGCAGGCCACGGAGGACCCCGAGTCCGGTGAGGTGCGCTGCCGGGTGGACGCGGCCGGGATCTGCGGCAGCGACCGCGAGCTGTTCGACGGCAACCGGCCCCCGGGCTATGTCCGTTACCCCGTGACACCCGGCCACGAGTGGGCGGGCACCGTCGAGGCCGTGGGCTCTGGAGTCGATCCGGCGCTCGTCGGACGCAAGGTGGTGGCGGAGGGCTTCCGCAACTGCCAGACGTGCGAGCGGTGCCGGTGCGGTGAGACCAGCCTGTGCACGGCCGCCTACGACGAGACGGGCTTCACCCGGCCCGGGGCGTTCGCCGCGTACGTGACCGTGCCGGCCCGGCTCCTTCATCTCCTGGACGACGAGGCCGATCTGCGGGCGGCCGCCCTCCTCGAACCCGCGGCGGTCGTGGCCTCCGCGGTCATGAAGGGGGCGCCCCGCACGGCCGAGCGGATCGCGGTGGTCGGCGGCGGCACGCTCGGGCTGCTCGCCGTACAGCTGCTCGCCGCGTACACCCCGGGCGAGCTGGCGCTGATCGAGCCCAGGCAGCAACGGGCCCAGCAGGGAAGGCAGTTCGGAGCCACCGGACATCTGCACCCCTCCGAGGCCGAGACACAGGCCGGCCGTTTCGATCTGGTCGTCGAGACCGCCGGCGCCGCGCGCTCGGCCGCGCTGGCCATCGCCCTGACCCGCCGCGGCGGACGGGTCGCCCTCACCGGCATCCCCGCTCCGGGCGCGCAGGGCGTCGACCCCGTCGCGCTGGCCATGCAGCAGACCACGGTGTACGGCGTGTTCGGCGCACCGTCCGCGGCCTGGTCGTACGCCGTGCGCGCCTTCGGCTCCGGCGTCCTCGACCCGGCGCCCCTCATCACCCATGAACTGCCGCTGAGCGCCTACGACAAGGCCGTCTCCCTGGTCGGCAGCGGGGATCCGGGGGTCGGGAAGGTCCTGCTCAGGCCCTAAGGCCTGACCTCGGCGGACGCCCGCGCCCACGCCGTACGCCCCGCTCTCCAGCCCTCTCACCACCCCTCTCTCCATCCGCCCTCCACCCCGCTCTCCACCCCTCCTCCGACCTCCGAACGTCGCCCGAGATTTCGAACAACCGAAAGGATCGCCGTGCCCCACTCCCCCGGAGAACCGGCCCTGAGCCGCCTCGGCTTCGGCGCCGCCGAGCTGCGCGAGGCCGACAGCTCGCCGTATGCCTTTCCCGACGGCGGGCGCTGGCGCACCGAGATACCCAGCGTCGAAGGGCCCGAGGCGCTCGCCGTCGTGCTCAAGGAGAGCGAACAGCTCGACGTGCCCATCCACCGCGTCAGCCAGGGCAGCGGCATCTGGATGCTGACCGACGGCGAGATCGCCGAGATGGTCGCGGCCTGCGCCGAACGCGATATCGAACTCTGCCTGTTCACCGGCCCCCGCGGCACCTGGGACGCCGGCGCGGCGACCCGCACCCCCTCCGGCGGCGCGGGCCTGCGGGCACGGGGTCACGATCAGCTGGCCGGCTGCGTCGAAGACGCCGTGCGCGCCGCCGAGTTGGGCGTGAAGTGCCTGCTCGTCGCCGACGAGGGCGTCCTTTGGCTGCTGCACCGGATGCGCGCGCAGGGCGTGCTGCCCACCGACACCACGTTCAAGGTCTCCGCGCTCGTCGGCCCGGTCAACCCGGCCTCGTACAGCGTCTGGGAGCGCCTGGGCGCCGACTCCCTCAATGTGCCCTCGGACCTCAGCCTCCAGCAGCTCACCGAGATACGGCGGGTCAGCAGCGCCCCCGTCGACCTCTATGTCGAGGCGCCCGACGACCTCGGCGGCTATGTGCGGATGTACGACGTCCCCGAGCTGATCCGCAGGGCCGCGCCGGTCTATCTCAAGTTCGGTCTCAGCAAGGCGCCCGGCATCTATCCGTACGGCGCCCATATGCGCGACACCGCGCTGGCCACCGCACGCGAACGGGTCCGCCGCGGCCGGCTCGTCCTCGATCTGCTCGCCCGCCTCGGAGCCGACTCCGGGATGTCCCCGCTCGGTTCGCGGCTGCCCGGTGAGCTGAAGCGCTTCCCCCTGCCGCAGGACTGACCCGCGCTTCACCGTTCGTATCCCCCCACCCGCACCCGTACGCCCGAGAGGACCCATCGACCATGCGCAAGCACCGCAGCACCCGCATCCTCACCTCCCTCGCCGCGCTCACCGCCCTCACCGCCCTGTCCGCCTGCGGCCAGGACAGCGAGGGCGGCTCCAAGGAGCAGAAGTCCGGTGACGCCAAGGGCGGCACCGTCGGGATCGCCATGCCCACCAAGTCCTCCGAGCGGTGGATAGCCGACGGCAAGAACATGGAGAAGGAGCTCGAGGCCAAGGGCTACAAGACCGATCTGCAGTACGGCGACGACAAGGTCGAGAACCAGGTCGCGCAGATCGAGAACATGATCGCCAAGGGCCACAAGGCCCTGGTGATCGCGGCCATCGACGGGTCCTCGCTTACCGATGTGCTCGGCCGCGCAAAGGAGGCCGGGATCCCGGTGATCTCCTACGACCGCCTGATCCGCGGCACGGAGGCCGTCGACTACTACGCCACCTTCGACAACCACAAGGTCGGCGAGCTGCAGGCCCAGTACATCGTCGACGCCCTGAAGCTGGACGAGAAGAAGAGCGAGAAGTTCAACGTCGAGCTGTTCGCGGGCTCGCCCGACGACAACAACACCAAGTTCTTCTTCGACGGCGCGATGGAGACCCTCAAGCCCTATATGGACAAGGGTCAGTTGGTGGTCAAGTCCGGGCAGAAGGGCCTCAACCAGGTCACCACGCTGCGCTGGGACGGCGGCACCGCGCAGAAGCGGATGGACGACCTGCTCTCCAAGAACTACGGCTCCGACGACGTCGACGCGGTCCTCTCCCCGTACGACGGCATCTCGATCGGCATCCTGTCCGCGCTGAAGGGCGCCGGCTACGGCAGCGGCGGCAAGGCGCTGCCGGTGGTGACCGGGCAGGACGCCGAGCTGGCCTCGATCAAGTCGATCATCGCCGGTGAGCAGACGCAGACCGTCTACAAGGACACCCGCAAGCTCGCCAAGCAGGCCGCGCAGATGGCGGACGCGATGCTGACAGGCGGCAAGCCGGAGGTCAACGACACCAAGTCGTACGACAACGGTTCCAAGACCGTCCCGTCGTACCTCCTCGACCCGGTCAGCATCGACAAGACGAACTACCAGACGCTGGTCGACGAGGGCTACTACACCGAGGGTCAGCTGAAGTGAGCACGGCCACCACCGACAAGCACGACGTGCAGGCCCCCGTCCTCGAGATGCGGGCCATCACCAAGACCTTCCCCGGCGTCAAGGCGCTGTCCGGGGTCGACCTGAGCGTCGCCCCCGGCGAGATCCACGCGGTCTGCGGCGAGAACGGCGCCGGCAAGTCGACACTGATGAAGGTGCTCAGCGGCGTTCATCCGCACGGGAGTTACGAGGGAGAGATCCTCTTCGAGGGGCAGAGCTGCGCGTTCAAGGACATCGGGGCCAGCGAGCAGCGCGGCATCGTGATCATCCACCAGGAGCTCGCGCTCGTCCCGTATCTCTCGATCGCGGAGAACATCTTCCTCGGCAACGAACACGCGAGCCGCGGCATCATCTCCTGGAGCGAGACGCTGCGGCACGCCGCGGCGCTGCTCAAGCGGGTGGGCCTCGGGGCCGAGAAGCCGCAGACCCGGATCGCCGATCTCGGCGTCGGCAAACAGCAGTTGGTGGAGATCGCGAAGGCGCTCTCCAAGCAGGTCAAGCTGCTGATCCTGGACGAGCCGACCGCGGCCCTGAACGACGAGGACAGCCGGGCGCTGCTCGATCTGATCCTGGAGTTCAAGGCGCAGGGGATCGCCTGCATCCTCATCTCGCACAAGCTGAACGAGGTGCGCAGGGTCGCCGACCGGGTCACGATCCTGCGCGACGGCCGCACCATCGAGACGCTCGACGCCGTCGAGGCGAGCGAGGACCGGATCATCCGGGGCATGGTCGGCCGCGATCTCGACCGCCGTTTCCCCGAGCGCACCGCGTACGAGGGCCCGCACTCGGTGGCGCTCGCCGTCGAGAACTGGACGGTGCGCCACCCGATCGACCACGAGCGCAAGGTGGTCGACTCGGCCTCGCTCGAGGTGCGGCGCGGGGAGATCGTGGGGATCGCCGGTCTGATGGGCGCGGGCCGCACCGAGCTCGCGATGAGCGTGTTCGGGCGCTCCTACGGGGTGTACGACGGAGGCCGGGTCCTGGTCGACGGCCAGGAGGTCTCCACGCGTACGGTCCCCGACGCCATCAAGCAGGGACTCGCGTACGTCACCGAGGACCGCAAGACCTACGGTCTGAACCTGATCGACGACATCAACCGCAACATCTCGCTGGCCTCGCTGCCGAAACTGGCCCGGCGCGGTGTGGTCGACGAGCACGCGGAACGCAGGGTCGCCGAATCCTTCCGCACCTCGCTGAAGATCAAGGCGCCCACGGTGTACGAGACGGTGGGCCGGCTCAGCGGCGGAAACCAGCAGAAGGTCGTGCTCGGCAAGTGGATCCACGCCGACCCCGAGGTGCTGATCCTCGACGAGCCGACCCGCGGCATCGACGTGGGCGCCAAGTACGAGATCTACACGGTCATCGACCAGCTCGCGGCGCGCGGCAAGGCGGTCCTGTTCATCTCCTCCGAGCTGCCCGAACTGCTCGGCATGTGCGACCGCGTCTACACCATGGCCGCAGGACGCGTCACCGGTGAGGTGGCGCGGGCCGAGGCCACCCAGGAAGTCCTCATGCGCCAGATGACCCAGCACGCAAGGAACGAGTCATGAGCCCCGTCACCACCGACCAACCCCCCACACCGAGCGCCCCGTCGAAGGACCGCTCCGGCGCACAGCTGACCGGTGCGCTGATGGCGGCGATGCGCGGCAACATGCGTCAGTACGGGATGCTGATCGCGCTCGGCCTGATCGTCGTCCTGTTCCAGATATGGACCGACGGCACGCTGCTCATGCCGCGCAACGTGTCCAACATCGTCCAGCAGAACAGCTACATCCTGATCCTCGCGATCGGCATGATGATCGTCATCATCGCCGGCCACATCGACCTCTCGGTGGGTTCGCTCGCCGCGTTCGTCGGGGCGATCGCCGCGGTCCTCATGGTCGAGCAGGGCTGGTCCTGGCCGCTCGCGCTGGCCGCCTCGCTCGTGATCGGGGCGATCGCCGGTGCGTGGCAGGGCTTTTGGATCGCATACGTCGGGATCCCCTCGTTCATCGTCACACTCGCCGGAATGCTGTTGTTCCGCGGTGCCACGCAGATCGTTCTGGAAGGGCAGTCGATCTCCCCCTTCCCCAAGGGTTTCCAGAACATCAGCCAGGGCTTCCTGCCCGAGGTGGGGCCGGACACGAACTACCACAACCTGACGCTGTTCATCGGCGCCGCGGTCGCCGTGGTGGTGCTCTGGCAGCAGTGGCGTGACCGGCGCCGCCAGCTCGCGTACGAGCTGGAAGTCCTGCCGCTGAAGCTGTGGGTCGCCAAGTGCGCGGCGATCGCGGCCGCGGTGATGGTGTTCACGATGCTGCTCGCCAGCTACCGGGGCGTCCCGATCGTGCTGCTCATCATGTCCGGGCTGCTCATCGCGCTCGGCTTCGTGATGCGCAACGCGGTGGTCGGGCGGCATGTGTACGCGCTCGGCGGCAACAAAGCGGCCGCCAAGCTGTCCGGCGTCAAGGACAAGCGCGTGACCTTCCTGGTCTTCGTGAACATGGGTGTGCTCGCCGCCCTGGCCGGCTGTGTGTACGCGGCCCGGCTCAACGCGGGCACCCCGCAGGCCGGTATCAACTTCGAACTCGAGGCGATCGCGGCCGCGTTCATCGGCGGTGCGTCGATGTCCGGCGGTGTGGGCACGGTGCTCGGCGCGATCATCGGCGGTCTGGTGCTCGGTGTGCTCAACAACGGCATGTCGCTCGTGGGCATCGGCACCGACTACCAGCAGGTGATCAAGGGGCTCGTACTGCTCGCGGCGGTCGGGTTCGACGTGTGGAACAAGCGGCGGGCGGGTGCCTGACGGCCTTGCTCGCTGAGGCGCCCCGGGACCAAATGGTCCCGGGGCGCTTTCAGTTGGGTCGAGCTCAGCCCTTGAAGGCCGCCTGGGGCAGACCGAGGCCCGCGTCCCGTACGACGAAAAGTGAACCCGCGAGCGGGTGCGGGTCGCCCACCGCCGCCGTCGTGATGTACAGGTCCGTGAGCGCGGCGCCGCCGAACGCGCAGGCCGTGGGCCGCCCGACGGGCACCTCGACCACGCGGTCCAGGGCCCCGTCCGGCGCATAGCGGCGGACCGCGCCGCCGTCCCACAGCGCCACCCAGACGTACCCCTCGGCGTCCACGCAGAGTCCGTCGGGGAAGCCCTGGCCTTTGTCGATACGGACGAAGGGGCGGCGGTCCGTGGCCCGGACGCCGTCCATCGTGAAGACGTCGACACGGCCCGTCGGGGAGTCGGCGTAGTACATCAGCGAGCCGTCCGGGCTCCACCCCGTGCCGTTGCTCACGGCCACGTCGTCGAGCACCGTCGTCGCGCTGCCGTCGGCGGCGATACGGGTGAGGGCGCCGCCGCCGGGCTTCTCGTCGTAGCGCATCGTGCCGTACCAGAGCGCACCGTCCGGCGCGACGGCCGCGTCGTTGCCGCGCCGGCCGGGCAGGGGGTCGCGGTGCAGCCAGCGGAAGGTGCCGTCGGGGTCGTAAAGCCCCACGCCGTCACGGAGGTTGACCACCGTGCCGCCACCGGCGCGCGGCTTCGCGGCGCCCACGTGCTGCTCGGTGAGCTGCACGGTGCGGCGCCCCGAGACCGGGTCGAAGCCATGGATACGGGAGCCGAGGATGTCGACCCACAGAAGCCGCTGCCCGGCCGGGTCCCAGGTCGGGCCCTCCCCCAGCTCGGCCCTCGCACGCAGGGCGACCTCGATGCGTGCCGAGCCGGTCGCCGTCGCCCTGGTCACCGGCGCCCCCGTCCGAACCCGAGCCGCTCGGAGAGCTCCTGGGCGCCCTTGGCCGCGAGCTGCGTCAGCTCCTCCTGGCGCTCGTCGCTCCACCGGATCATCGGTACGGAGATGCTGAGCGCGGCCACGACCTGGCCCGCCGAGTTGCGTACCGGGGCGGCGACGCAGGAGACATCCGGGTTCGACTCCCGTTCCTCCACGGCGATCTGCTGCTCGCGGATGCCCGTGAGGTGCTGGAGCAGGGCGTCCGGGTCGGTGATGCTCCGGTCGGTCAGCGCGGAGAGGGGTTCGGCGCTCTCGATGCGGGACCGCAGGTCCTGCTCCGGCAGCGTCGCGAGCAGCATCTTGCCGACGGCCGTGCAGTGCGCGGGAAGCCGGCGGCCGGCGGCGGACACCATCCGCACCGCATGGGTGGAGTCGACCTTGGCGACATAGATGACATCGGTGCCTTCGAGGATCGCCACATGAACGGTCTCGTCGCAGGTCTCGGCCACCTTGCGGGCCACGTCGCGGCCCTCGGCGGCGAGATCCAGCCGCTCGCCGTAGGTGCTGCCGAGCTGATAGGTACGCACGCCCAGGCGGTAGCGGCCGGTCTGGCCCGGCACGGAATCCAGGTAGCGGCGGGCTGTCAGAGTCGCCACCAGTTCGTGCACAGTGGTACGCGGAAGCCCCAGCTTGCGGGTGATCTCGGGGGCGGAGAGGGTGTCGTCCGGCCCGAGGAACAGCTCGAGAATGTCCATGGCCCGGGTCACAGCCGGTACGAGGCGTCCCATACGTCTCCCCTTCCCTCGCCCCCTCCGGTGGTTGTCCGGGATTTCGGGCGGCTTTCGAAACTCCGGACAATCGTATCGGGGGAAGCGAGGTCTGAGAAGACCGGAGCGGCGGCATGGACGGGCAGGTCAAATGCCGCCGCTCCGGGGCTGGTTGGCGCTCCAGGGCTCCCTGGCGCTCCGGGCTGCTCGGTGCCGAGGCGGGCCGGGTGTCAGCAGATCTTGCCGGCGCCCGCCCTGGCCGCGAGCTGCCGGGCCAGGCCCCGCGGGTCGTCGACCTTGGTGCGCAGCTCGGGGGTCCAGCCGGCGCCGGACTGCAGGAGCTCGGCGGGGAACTCCGCGTTGTGCACGGCGATCAGGTCCGTCTCCTTGCCGTTGACGTAGTTGCCCTGGGCCGTCAGCGGGGCCTCGCTCCACTTCTTGAGGATGCGGCCCGCGCCCACGCCCGTCGGCAGCGAGAAGGAGTTCTTCTCCGCGAAGATCCGCGACTCCTTGCCGACGCCGAAGCTGTACCCGTACTTCTGGCCGGGCTTGACCTCGAAGTGGTTGTTGTAGACGTCGACCTGGCCGAAACGGACCCGGGGCGCGCGCTCGACGACGCCTGTGAAGCGGTTGTGGTGCAGCGTGACCTTCAGCTTGCCGGTGTCGTCGGCGGTCGCGCTGTCGCTGTTGCCGATCATCAGCGTCTTGTCGTGGTCCTCGAAGGAGTTCCAGGAGGCGGTGACGTGGTTCGCGCCGCGCACGATGTCCAGGAGGCCGTCGTGCTGCTGGTAGGTCTCCCCGTAGTACGAGGGCAGCGAGCTGTCGGGGTGGCGGCCGTCGGTGAACGTGTTGTGGTCGATCCAGACACGGGTGGAGTGGTAGAGGACCACGGCGTCGTACTCGGAGTTCCAGGCGCCCGTCGCCCCGTCGGTGGGGTCCCACTGCGGGAAGCAGTCGAGCGGGCTCTCGACGGTGAGATTGCGGACGATGACGTTGTCCGCGTCCTTGATCTGGAGGCTGCCGCCGGTGATGCCGGCGTTCCGGCCGACACCGATGATCGTGGTGTTGGACGGCACGAAGGCCTTGATGCCCTCGTTCTGCGCGGCGGCCGATGCGGCACGCAGGTCCTCCTGGGGGCCGCTGACCGGGGTGTCGAGGCCCCAGACCGCGGGGTCGTAGTCGGCGAGGTACTTCGCGAAGTCGTAGCCCTCGGCCTCGAAGGCCTCGCAGCCGCTCGCGGTGGCGTTCAGGGTGCCGCGCACCTTGATGATCTTCGGGGCCGTACCGCCCTGCGCGAGGGCCGTACGGAACTCCTCCCAGGTGTCGACGGTGTAGACGTGCTCGCGGGCGGCCTTGGATCCACCGGTGGTTCCGGCGCCTTCGGAGGCCCAGCCGTCACCGGCGGGGAGGGTCGCGCGGGCGGGGTCGTGGCCCTTCGCCTCGGCCGGGGCGCCGATGCAGAGGGTGGCCGCGGTGGCCGTGGCGGTCACGAGCAGGAGGGTGCGGGTCGTGTGAGAGGTGCGGGAGGTGCGTCTGGCGGTACGGGACATGACGGGCGGCTCCTTGTCAGTTCACGGGGGTGAGCCTCGGCTCGCGGGCGCGGTCGGCCGGATGAGCCTCAGCTCGCGGGCGCGGTCGGCCAGGTGATCCACGAGGCGGGGATCTCGTCGTCCAGGCGGCGCAGCTCGCGCGGGGCCAGGACGCGGGTGCGCAGCAGTTCGCCCGCGGCCATGCGCGCCACCTCGATGGCGCCGAGCGGGTTGAAGTGGGTGTTGTCCTGTTTCTCGGGCGTCCAGTTGAAGTACGCCTTGGCGGGTTCGGCGCCGAGCTTGTCCCACAGCTCGAGGGACAGCGCCTGGGTGTCGAGCAGCGGAACGCGCTGCTCGGCGGCCAACTCCCGCATCGCCGCCGGGTATTCACCGTGCGTCGGTACGGCCCGTCCCGCCTCGTCGAAGCGGCGCCGTTCGACCGAGGTCGCGCACACGGGCCGCGCGCCGGCCGCGCGCGCCCCGTCCACGTAGTGGCGCAGACATTCCTGGTACGTCGACCACGGCTCGGTGTAGCGGGTGGGGTCGGTGGACTTGGAGTCGTTGTGCCCGAACTGGATGAGCAGCAGGTCACCGGGGGCGATCACACGCAGGATCGCGTCCAGGCGGCCTTCGTCGAGGAAGCTCTTCGAACTGCGGCCGTTGACCGCGTGGTTGGCGACGGTGAGGCCACGCCCGAGGAAGAAGGGCAGGGCCATCCCCCAGCCGGTCTCGGGCGCCGCGTCCGCGTACTTCTGCGCTGCTGTGGAGTCGCCGGCGATGAACAGGGTGCGGCCCGGGTGCCTGCCGCCCCCGGCCGCGAAGGCAGCGGTCGCGGTACCCGCGCCGGCGGCCACGGTGGCCGCCGCGAGCACTCCGGCCGCGCCGATCTGTCTACGGGTGAGGGACACGTCCTTGTGCCTCGCTTTCGCAGGAGGGATACGAGCAGGGGTGGCCGCACCGCTTGCGGCGCGGCCACCCGTACCGCGGAGGAGGAGTCCTACTGCTGCTGCTTCCACTCCGCCTGCGCCTCGTTCAGCTGCTCGGCGAGGGTGTCCAGGAAGTCCTTCGCCGACATCTTGCCGAGCAGGACCTTCTGGAAGTTGGGCTCGTTGTCGGCCTTGGAGATCGCGTTCCAGTCCGGCAGGTAGTACGGCAGCTGGACGATCTTGATGGTGCCGTCGTTGAGCGCCCCGGCCGCGAGCTTGGTGGCCTCCGCCTTCTGGATCCACTCGTCACCGGCCGCCTCCGTGTTGGAGGGGATGGCGCCGGCCGACTCGTTCCACTTGCTGTTGGACTCGTGGCCGACGGCGAACTCCATGAACTTCCAGGCCGCCTCCTTGTTCTTCGACGACTTGAACAGGGCGAGCCCGTCCACCGGGTTGGAGATCTGCACCCGGGTCCCGTCCTCCTGCGTGGGGTTCGGGATGCCGCGGAACTTGCCGTCGAGCGCCTTCAAGTGGTCCTGGTACGAGCCGAGGTTGTGGCTCAGCATGCCGATCTGGCCGCTGTCCCACTGCGCGACCATCTTCTTGAAGTCGTTGTTGACGTCGGCGGACGGCGTCGCCTTCTTGTAGAGGCCGACGTACTTCTCCAGGGCCTCGACGTTCTTCGGGTCGTTGACGGTGGTCTTGTCGCCGTCCCAGAACTCGGTGATCCCCGACTGTCCGTACGTCGCGTCGAGCGCCTGGGCGATGGAGCCCTCGCCGCCGCGGATGGTGTAGCCGAAGCGGTTCTTGCCCGTGTCGGTCAGCTTCTCGGCGGCCTCGAAGAACTTCGGCCAGGTCGAAGGCTCTTCGAGACCGGCCTCCTCGAACAGGTCGGTGCGGTACCACAGCGTGCCGTTGTTCGCGGAGGTCGGGACCGTGTACAGCTCCTTGCCGCCGCCCGCGGAGAGCACACTGTCGACCATCGCCTGGGTCAGCTTGCCCTTGAGCGCACTCTTGTCGATGCGGTCGCCCACCGGGTCGAGCGCGCCCTGCACCGCGAAGGCGGAGAGCATCGCCGTGCCCATGCCGCCGACGTCCGGCAGACCGCCGCCCTGGATGGCGGTGTCGTACTTGGACTGGACGGACTCGGCCGGTATCCCGACGTACTTGACCTTGATGTCCGGGTTGGCCTTCTCGAAGTCGGCGATGATCTCCTTCCAGATGTCGGTGCGCACACCGCCGTTGTTGTCCCAGAAGGTGATCTCGCCCTTGCCGGAGCCCTCGTCGCCCTTGTCGCCGCCCGCGCCGGACCCGTCGTCGCCGCAGGCCGCGGCGGTCAGGGCGAGCACGGTGGCGAGGGCGAGTGCGGTGGCGCCGCGGCGCCCGCGTCCGGTACGGAACGGGTTACTGCTCATGATCGGCTCTCTTCGTGTCGAGGGTGTGGCCCAGCGGGGTCGTGGTGTGGGGGCGGCGTGCTCCGAACGGACGCTCACCGCCGTCGGCTCGGTGCTCAGCACGGGTCCCAGCCGCGCAGGTAGTCGGAGCGCTCGTAGTCGTCGGCGAGCGCGGGGTCGAGGTGCGGGCGGTCCGGGCCCGCGGGTGCGGCGCCCGGTCCGTAGGTGCGGTATTCGGCGAAGCGAGCGTCGCGCCAGGAGAAGCCGCTCATATCGCTCCAGGGCGCGGCCTTGACCGCCGCGGGCAGCTTCGTGTCGCGGATCAGGAGCTGGCCGATCGCGTCCGGGTTGCCGCTCGGATGCCAGGGGCGGCCGAGGTGGTAGGTCCCGTCGGGGGCGTCGCTGATCACCGTGGAGTCGGTGATGAGCATTCCGTACGGGTTGTCCTTCCAGGTCGAAGGCGCGGTCACATAGCCGTTGTTGGTGTCGGAGCCGCGGCTCAGGGCCTTGATCACCGACTTCTCGATGACGGTGCTGGCCCGCCCGTAGATGAAGTCGACATCGCCCTCGATGTAGGAGTCGCGGACGTAGACCCGGGAGATCTCGGTGAGCGCCGGGGTGTCGGTCATCAGGGTGTCCTGGTTGCCGAGGAAGGCGACGTCCTCGAAGAACAGCCGGTCCCCGGTGGTCTTCACGGCGAGCGCCTGCTCCCCGTTGATCTCGTGCGCGGCCTCGTCGAAGTCGTTGACGAAGGTGAGGTTGCGGGCGGTGAAGTCGTCGCCGCGCACCATCACGGTGGCGCTGCCCGAGGAACCCTGTGTCCCGCCTTCGGGCTTCGGCTCCCCCGAGGGGGTGTCGAAGACGATCACGGTGTCGTCGCGGTCGTCGCCGGTGCCGACGAGTGTGATGCGGTGCTGCTCGTCCCCGATTCTGACCTTCTCGCGGTACGTGCCGGGCGCCAGCTCGATCGTCACGGGCCGTGTGTTGCCGGCGGGCACCGCGTCCACGGCGGCCTGCACGGTGGGGTACTGGGCGGGGACCTTGAGCACGGTGGGCCGGCCGCCCTTGCCGGGTGCCACGGCGGACGTGGCGGCGGACGCGGGGAGCGTCGCGGCGGCCGCGAGGCAGGCGGTCAGGGCGCCGACGGCGGCCAGGCGGCGTCGTTTGCGTACGGTATGCGGCATTGCGGCTCCTGAAAAAGGCATGCGGCAGTAGGGAGTTGGCGTGCGTGACGTGGTGCGGTGGTGCTTGGTGCCCGGTTCGGCGGGTGCGGTGGTGCTTGGTGCCCGGTTCGGCGGGTGCGGTGGTGCTTGGTGCCCGGTTCGGCGGGTGCGGTCGTACGTGGTGCCCGGTTCGGGCGGGCGCTCAGTCGGCCCGTATCCGGAAGTGCGTGAAGTGGGCGAAGCCCGTGTCCTGTGAGGCAGGTGTGGAAGGAGCCTCCGGCGCGAGCGCGAACAGTCCGAGCAGCGCGCCCACCCACCGCCAGGGCGCGGCCACGAACTCGGGCCCCGCGGCCCGGAATCCGTCCCCGGTGTCGGCGAGGAACCGGCACCGGCCGCCCGCCCCCGCCTCGATCCGCAGCCGTGCGCCGCTCCCCCGGGTCAAGGTCCTGGCGTACGCGGCGTCCCGCTCGTGCACCGCCACCGTCTCCCCGAAACGGTGCACGAGCGAGACGGCCCCGTCCGCGCCCCGCTCCAGACCCACCCACCGGTAGGCGTCGCCGAGCAGAACGAGCCCGGCACGCGCACCGGGCACGCCGGAGCGGAGGTCGAGGTCGACGGTGACGGTCGCGGGGGCGCCGGGCAGCCGCTGCGTGAGCACACTCGGCACCCGCCGCAGATCGCCGGCCGCCGCTGTCGGTACACAGCTGAGCCGCAGCCCGTCCGCGGAGCGTGGGCCGCCGTCGGTCCAGGAGGCGTCCGGGTTGCCGGTCCACTGCCACTGCGGTCCGAAGTGCCCGCCGGGGAAGTCGTCGTCCATGTCCGGTACGGCGAGGGCCTGTTCGGGCAGGTCGGGCTTCGGGTGGACGGCGACGGGCGCCCCGTCGTCCCCGATGACCGGCCAGCCGTCGGTGCTCCAGCGCATCGGCTGGAGGTGGACGACCCGTCCGTAGGCGCCGCGCTGCTGGAAGTGCAGGAACCAGTCCTCACCGTTGTGGGTGCGCACCCAGCCGCCCTGGTGGGGTCCGTTGACCTGGGTGTCCCCCTGGGACAGGACGATGCCCTCCTCGTACGGGCCGAAGAAGTCCCGCGACCGCAGCGCCCCTTGCCAGCCGGTCTCCACTCCCCCGGCGGGCGCGAGGATCACGTACCAGCCGTCGTGCCGGTAGAGCTTGGGCCCTTCGAGGGTGAACCAGCCGGGGATGGCGTCCCCGTCCACGATCACCTTGCCCTCGTCGAGCAGCCCCGTGCCGTCGGGTCGCATCCGGTGACCGGTGAGCCGGTTCTTCACGCCGGACCGTGAGCGCGCCCAGCCGTGCACGAGATACGCCTCGCCGCTCTCCTCGTCCCACAGCGGACAGGGGTCGATGAGTCCCTTGCCCTCCTTGACGAGGTGCGGGGAGGTCCAAGGACCTTCCATGGACGGGGAGTTGACCTGGTGGATCCCCTGGTCGGGATCACCCCAGAAGATCCAGAACCGTCCGTCGTGATGGCGCAGGGACGGCGCCCAGACCCCGCAGTCGTGCCGGGGCTCGGCGAAGGACTCCTCCGGTACGAGGCGGTCCAAGGCGTGCCCGATCAGGGTCCAGTTGACCAGGTCACGGGAGTGCAGCAGGGGCAGACCCGGGACGCGGCCGAAGCTGGACGCGGTCAGGTAGTAGTCCTCGCCGACGCGCAGCACGTCGGGGTCGGACCAGTCGGCGTTCAGGACCGGATTGCGGTACGTGCCGTCGCCGAGGTCGGCGCCGAAGGAGGTGCTCACCGGCCCACCGCCTCGGTGGCCTCGTGCACGAGCTCGGCGGCCGCGTCCTTGCCGAGCCGGCCGTCGGCCACGACGGTGAGGACCCGGCGGACCAGCGTCTTGCCCGCACCGAGCGGAAGGCGTTCGTCGAAGGCGAGCGAGGAGCCGACGCCGGGGTAGCCGGCGGCCCGTACGAACCAAGGGTCCTTGCGCGTACGGTCCGTGCCCGCGGCGAAGACCAGCGACCAGGCCGAGCCGGTGAACGCCACCCAGTCGGCGCGGGTGCCGTGCACCTCCACTTCGCCCTCGGCCTGCGCGGTGAACACCCGGGGCGCGATGGCCTCCTTGGGCGCCCGCCAGAAGAAGCCGCCGTACGCGGCGCCGGAGCGCCCGTTGGTCTGCGGACTGCCGAAGCTCAGCGGGGAGCCGGTGGCGTTCAGGAGCGAGAACGTGAAGTCGAGGACCCAGGCGCCGGGGCCGAGCCGCACGGCGGCGACGGTGCGGTGCTCCCGCAGCAGGACCTGCCCGCCGCCGGTCGTCCAGTCGAGCTCCTCGACGAATCCGTCCTCGTCGCGCAGCGAGTACCCGGTGTGCACCTGCGTGCCGTGGTTGTCGAGCTCGGTCGGTCCCCGGCCCGGCACATAGGTGGTGCCGCCCCAGAAGTTGTGCCCCTCGACATCGGGGATCGCGACACCGACGCCGAGGTGGTGCAGATGGTCCTCGGGCCGCTCCTCGGTGACGAGGGTGCCGGCGAGGGTGCGTACGGGGTGCAGATAGGGGCGCGGCGACAGACGCTTGGGGACCTCCGGATAGGTCCGGTAGCGGGCCACCTTCAGCTCGCCGCACTGCAGGTCCAGATCGCCCAGTACGTCCATGGTCATCGTGCCTCCACCTCCGTCTGCTCGGCCCGGTCGCCTGCTGTTGGCATGGCTGCTGAGGAGTTCATGGCCCAGTCGGCGCCCAGCTCCGAGTACAGGGCGAGCCGCTCGGCGGACTCGGCCGTGAGCGCGTCGATCCCGGGGACGACGCGACGCCCGTCGGGTGCGAACCGCCAGGCGGATCCCGGGAGTTGGCGAGGCGCGGGCGCGAGCCGGATCACTTCGAGCGCGCGCATGAACGCCCCGGCCCGCTCCGGCGGCACCAGGAGCTCGGTGCCGTCGGTGAGGTGCTCGACGAGGTTCTCCAGGAGGTCGGTCCGCCCGTAGTGGATCTCCTCGGGGCCGCAGCCCGGCCGCTGGAGCAGCACCAGGTCCTCGCGGTAGTAGAGGGTGACCCGGCCGCGGGTGCAGTGCACCATCACGTACGGCTCCGCGGTCCGCTCGGCGCACAGCGTCGCCGCGACGGTGATCCGGCGGCCCCGCGCGGTGGTCAGGCGCAGACACGAGGTGTCGTCGGCCTCGATGCCGTACGCGTGGAAGAGCTCGGTCTCCACACCGGCCACGTCCTCGGCCAGCGTGGACCCGTCCAGGGCGAGCGCGGTGGCCAGGGCGTGGGCGAGCGGATTGGTGAGCACTCCGTCGATCACGTCGACGCCGTCCAGGCGCCGCCGCCCGGCCCAGCGCGCCCGCTGCCAGTACGCCTCGTCGCGGCACCAGTTGCCCGCCGCACCGATCCCGGTGACCTCGCCCAGCTCACCGGCGGCGAGCAGGGCCCGGATCGCGGGGACGGCGCGCGAGCCGAGCGACTGGAAGCCGATCTGGCAGGCCACACCGGCCTCCCGTACCCCGTCCTGGATCCGCCGGAAGTCGGCGAAGGACGCCGCGGGAGGCTTCTCCAGGAGCAGATGGACACCGCGCCGTGCGGCGGTGAGCGCCAGGTCGGCATGGGTGGGGATGGGAGTGCACAGGATCGCGAGCCGCGCGCCGGTGGCGTCGAGCAGGGCGGCGAGGTCGGCGTCCTGCCGTACGCCGTCGAAGCCTTCGAGCTCCGTGGAAGTCCCCGGCACGGTGTCGCAGACGCCGACGAGTTCGACCAGGCCCCGCTCGGCGAGGCGGCGCACATTGCGCAGATGCCAGACGCCGTGACCGCGGGCCCCGGCGAGCACCACCTTGAGCGCGCTCATCCCTTCACCGCCCCCGAACTGAAGCCGGTGATCAGCCACTTCTGGATGAACGCGAACACGATCACCACCGGGACGGCCGCGATGATGCCGCCGGCCGCGAGCGCGCCCATGTCCACGCTGTCCGCGCTGAGCAGGGTGTTGAGGCCGACCGGGATGGTCTGCTTCTCCTGGACGCTCAGGAACATCAGGGCGAACAGGAAGTGGTTCCAGGCGTGCACGAACGCGAAGGAGCCGACGGCGATCAACCCTGGCCTCAGCAGCGGAAGCACCACCGTGAGGAAGGCGCGCAGCCGGCTGCAGCCGTCGACCCAGGCGGCCTCTTCAAGGGAGTACGGGACGTTCTTGATGAAGCCGCTGATGAGGATCATCGACAGCGGCAGCTGGAACACCGTCTCCGCGATGACCACGCTGACCAGCGAGTTGATCATCTGGAGCTCGGCGAAGATCTGGAACAGCGGCACCAGGAGCAGCGCGCCCGGCACGAACTGCGAGCAGAGCAGCGCCAGCATGAAGCCCCGCTTGCCCTTGAAGTCGAAGCGGGCGAGCGCGTAGCCGCCGATCAGCGCGACCACGGTGGTCATGATCAGGGTGGCGACACCGGTCCAGACGCTGTTCATGAAGTACGTGCCGAAGCTGCGCTCGGTCCATACCTTCGCGAAGTGCTCGCCGGTCATCGGCCAGGGCACGAGCGAGGTCGAGCCCGCCGGGCGTACGGCGAAGAGCAGGATCCAGTAGAAGGGGATCAGGGTGAAGAGGAGGTAGATGCCGAGCGGCAGATAGATCTGCCAGCGCGGCGCCTCGTCCCAGGCGCGGCGGCGCAGGCCTCTGCCGCGAGGAGTCCGCGGGGGCTCCACGATCTTCACCTTGGTGTCCGCGGGGGCGATTTCGGTGATCACTTCTGGTCACCTCCGAACTTGCTGAGGCGCAGATAGAGGAACGAGAAGAAGAGCAGGATCACGAAGGCCACCGTGGTCAGGGCCGAGGCGTAGCCGAAGTTGTGGGCGTCCACGCTGGTGTTGGCGACGTAGAGCGGCAGCGTGGTGGTCTCGCCGGCCGGGCCGCCGCCGGTGAGGGTGTAGAGGAGGTCGACGTTGTTGAACTCCCACACGGCGCGAAGCAGCGTGGACAGGACGATGGCGTCCTTGAGGTGCGGCAGCGTGATGTGGAAGAACTGCCGGATGCGGCTGGCTCCGTCGACCTCGGCGGCCTCGTACAGATCCTTCGAGACGGACTGCAGGTCGGCGAGGATGAGGATCGCGAAGAACGGCACCCCTCGCCACAGGTCGGCGACGATCGCCGCGGGGAAGACGGTGGCGGTGTCCGACAGCCATGAGGTGCCGTACGAGCCGATCCCCCAGTCCGCGAGGTAACGGGTGATACCGGTCTGGGAGTTGTAGAGCAGCACCCAGATCACCGAGGTCAGCACGCCGGACACGGCCCACGGCGAGAAGACCAGGGCGCGGCCGAGTCCGCGGCCCACGAAGGTCTGGTTGACGATCAGCGCGAGCGCGAGCCCGAAGAGCAGCTGCAGTCCGACCTCGACCACGACCCACTTGGCGCTGAACAGCAGCGTGTCCCAGAACAGCGGGTCGTCTGTGAAGATCTTCGTGAAGTTCTCGAACCCCGCGAACCCGTTGCGCCAGGGCTTGGTGGGGTTGAAGTGCTGGAGGCTGTAGTAGAAGACGCTGATCACCGGGTAGGCGATGAAGCCCAGCATCAGCAGGGCCGCGGGCGCGATCAGCAGGTACGGGAGCTTGCGCGGCGTCACCGACTTGCGGCGCTTCGGCGGCTGTTGCTTCGGGGGCGGCTTCGCCACGGCTGCGGCTTGGGCCATGACCGGGTCTCCGTTCTGGGGCGGTTCTCGGTTCTCGGTTCGCGGTGCTTCGAAGCGCTTCGCGGACGTCGTCCGACATCTCGGGCAGGTGGTGCGGGTGGTGCGGCTCAGCCGGCGTAGGGCTCGGGGTTGTGGCCCCGCCGGGCGAGGAAGCCGAAGTCGCAGCCGGTGTCGGCCTGCGTGATGTGCTCGGCGTACAGGGCTCCGTAGCCGCGCTCGTAGCGCTCGGGCGGCGGGCTCCACTCGGCGCGGCGGCGCTCGAGCTCGGCGTCGTCCACGTCGAGGGAGAGCGAACGGGCCGCCACATCAAGGGTGATGAGGTCTCCCGAACGCACCAGGGCGAGCGGTCCGCCCACGTGCGACTCGGGCGCGACATGCAGCACGCACATGCCGTACGAGGTGCCGCTCATCCGCGCGTCGGAGATCCGCACCATGTCCCGTACGCCTTGTTCGAGCAGGTACTTGGGGATCGGCAGCATCCCGTACTCGGGCATCCCGGGGCCGCCCTTGGGACCCGCGCCGCGCAGCACGAGCACGTGGTCGGCGGTGATGCCGAGCGCCGGGTCGTCGATGGTGCGCTGAAGGGAGCGGTAGTCGTCGAAGACGACCGCGGGCCCGGTGTGCTTGAGCAGGTGCTGCTCGGCGGCGATGTGCTTGATGACGGCGCCGTCGGGGCACAGGTTGCCGCGCAGCACGGCCACTCCGCCCTCGTCCGCGACGGGGTTGGTGCGCGGCCTGATCACCGCCTCGTTGTGCACGAGGGCGCCCTCCAGCTGCTCGCGCAGGCTGGCGTGGGCGACGGTGGGGCGGTCGAGGTGGAGCAGGTCGGTGATCCGGGAGAGGAAGCCGGGCAGACCGCCCGCGAAGTGGAAGTCCTCCATCAGATACGGGCCGCCGGCGGGCCGGACATTGGCGAGGACCGGGACCGTGGGGGCGATGCGGTCGAAGTCGTCGAGGGTCAGGGTGACCCCGGCGCGGCCGGCCATCGCGATCAGGTGGATCACGGCGTTGGTGGAGCCGCCGAGGCCGAGCACGGTGGTGACCGCGTCCTCGAAGGCCTCGCGGGTGAGGATGTCGCTGGGCTTGATGCCCTCCCGTATGAGCGGGACGATCCGCAGTCCGGCCGCCGCGGCCATCCGCTCATGCCCCGAGTCGACCGCGGGAATGGACGACGCACCCGGCATCGTCATCCCGAGCACCTCGGCGGCTGCGGTGAGCGTGGAGGCCGTGCCCATCGTCATGCAGTGGCCGGCCGAACGGGCCAAACCGCTCTCCAGTTCGGTCAGTTCACAGTCCCCGAGCCGGCCCGCGCGGTGCTCGTCCCAGTACTTCCACATGTCCGTGCCCGAGCCGAGCGTCTCCCCGCGCCAGTGGCCCGGCAGCATCGGACCCGCGGGAACGAAGATCGCCGGCAGATCCGCCGACGCGGCGCCCATGAGCAGCGCCGGGGTGCTCTTGTCGCAGCCGCCGAGCAGCACCGCACCGTCCACCGGGTACGAGCGGAGGAGCTCCTCCGTCTCCAGGGACAGGAGGTTGCGGTAGAGCATCGGGGTCGGCTTCTGGAAGGTCTCCGAGAGCGTGGAGACCGGGAACTCCAGCGGGAAACCGCCCGCCTGCCACACCCCGCGCTTGACGGCCTGGGCGCGTTCACGCAGATGCTGGTGGCAGGGGTTGATGTCCGACCAGGTGTTGAGGATCGCGACGACCGGCTTGCCCAGGTGCTCCTCGGGCAGATAGCCCAGCTGACGCGTGCGGGCGCGGTGGCTGAACGAACGCAGCCCGCCGGCCTCGTACCACTGACTGCTCCTGAGCTGTGTCGGCTCGCTCACAGCGACCACTCCCCGGCTATCGCCGCGACCTCCGCACGGACGGCGGACGGCAGCGGGCTGCTCGGCGGGCGGACGTCGCGGCGGCACAGGCCGAGCGAGGCGAGGGCCTCCTTGACCACGGTCACGTTGTACGCGGAGCCGTCCTCGGCCCGCAGTTCCTCGAAGCGGCGGATCTGCTCCCAGACCTTCATCGCGGCCGGGTGATCGCCGGCTCGAAGCGCTTCGATCATGGACAGCGACAGCGCCGGCGCGACGTTCACGAGCCCCGAGGTGAAGCCGCTCGCGCCCGCCGAGAAGTACGAGGGGGCATACGACTCCGCGAGACCCGCGACCCAGACGAAACGGTCGAGGCCCGCGTCGCGGGCGAACGCCGCGAAGGTCACCGGGTCGGGCACGGCGTACTTCACACCGATCACGTTCGGGCAGGCCGCGCCCAGCTCCGCGAGGCGCCCACCGGGCAGCCGCGCCGCGCGGATGTACGGGACGACGCCGAGCTCGGGGACGGCCTCGGCGATCGCGTGGTGGTAGTCGACCCAGCCGTCGGCGGACACATAGGGATGCACCGGCTGGTGGATCATCACCATTCGCGCGCCGGAGTCCTGGGCGTGCCGGGCGGCGTCGATGGCCGTGGGCACCTCGTGGCCGACGCCGACGATGAGGACCGCCTCCCCCTCGGTCGCCTCGGCCGTCAACTCGACGACGGCGCGGCGCTCTTGGGGATCGAGGGCGTAGAACTCACCGGTGTTGCCGTTCGGCGTGAGCGTACGGACTCCCGCGTCGAGCAGGCGCCGCAGCAGGACGCGGTGCGCCGGGGCGTCGATCCGGCCGTCCTCGCCGAACGGCGTGACGGGGATCGCGACCACATCGGCGAGCGCGGTCCGCTGGGCGGTGAAGTCGGGGGTGCTCATGCGCGAGAGTCCTCTCCGGCCTTACCCGCCGCGGCGGGCCCGTCCGTGCTGTCGGGGCCGTCCTGCCCGGGGAAGGCGTGCCGTACGAAGTCCGCGATGTGCGCGTGCAGCGCGGCGGCGGCCGCATCGGCGTCTCCGGCGCGGGCCAGGCGCAGGATCTCCACGTGCTCGGCCGCCTCCTTCTCCCAGGAGGGCCGCGCCGCCCAGGCCACCGCGGAGACCAGGGCTGCCTGGTCGCGGACCTCGTCCAGCATCTTGCCGAGCAGCGGATTGCCGCAGGGCAGGTAGAGGGCGCGGTGGAAGTCCCGGTTGGCGAGGCTCCGTTCGGCCGCGTCCGCCGCGGACTCGGAGCGCCCGAGCGCCTCGGCGGCCTCCTCGAAACCGGCCCTGCGGGTGATGGCCCGGCGCAGCGCCTCGGGTTCGAGCAGCAGCCGCACGTCGTAGATCTCGTGCGCCATCTCCGCGTCGACCATGCGCACCGTGGCGCCCTTGTACTGGCTCATGAGGACCAGGCCCGTGCCGGCCAGGGTCTTCAGCGCCTCGCGTACCGGCGTCTTGGACACACCGAAGCGGGCGGCCAGTTCGGTCTCCACCAGGGCTTGGCCGGGGACCAGCTGTCCGGTGAGGATGCCGTGTTTGATCGCCTCCAGGACATACTCGGTCCTGGACGGGATCGGGCTGGGAGCTGCGAAGGTCATGAAGTCTCGGCTCTCGCTGTCTGAGATGGGGTGCCGTCACCGTCGTACATCGCGTATGGCGTATGGCGTCTCGTATATGACGTACGAAATATGACGAGCTGAAGCTAGAGCGGAGCCGGGGCGTCGTCAACGCTTCGGACAGAACTTCTTTACGAGTACGCGGACTTGTGACCCAGAGCCGTCCGAGCACCCGACGCTCAACGCGCCCAGGCCCCCGGCGCACACGAAGGCGCACCGGGGGCCGAGCTGGGTGGCTGCGGTCAACCGGCCTTCGCGGAGACCTACTTGTAGATCAGGTCCGCGGCGGTGTAGCGGCAGTACGTGCCGTCCGGTCCCGAGCCGATCTTCTTGGGCTCGGCGCCCGTGTTGTTGCCCTGGAAGCGGTCGCACGGGGAGATCTTCTTGCCGCTGTCACCGTGGATACGGACGTTGCGCAGGGCCGCGGTGTCGCCGTAGTTCTGGTTGATGCCGACGATCGAGGTGCCAGGCGCGGAGATGTCGACGTCGTTGATGATGATGGTGCGCTTGTACTGGGTCGAGCAGTTGCCGCAGGAGCGGACCAGCTTGCCGAAGTCGTTGACCTGGAACTTGGAGACGACCAGCTTGCCGGCGCCGTTGAACTGCAGCACCTTGTCGCTCGCCTTGCGGGCGCCGCCGCCGTAGACCGTGTACACGGACGAGGCGGACTTGCCCTTGAAGGTCGCGGCGTCCTCGCCGACGTCCTCCCACCAGACGTTCTGCAGGGTGCAACTGCCCATGCAGTGCACGCCGTCGGCGGCCGGCGAGCCGATGATGACGTTCTTGAGCACGGCGCCGTCGGCGAGCTTGAAGATCGGGTCCTGGCCCTCGCCCTGGTCACCGCCGCCGAGTGCGCCGCTGCCGTAGTAGCGCTTGTAGCCGCCGTCCAGCGTGCCGGAGACCTCGACCGACTTGCTGACCGCCTGGCTGCCCTTGGCCGTCGGCCAGGCGGAGGCGGCGCCCGCCGTGGACAGCATCGAGGTGGCGCCGAGCGCCCCGCCGGTCAGCAGAACCGCCCCGGCCCCGGCGAACAGCGCCCGCCGCCGGGTGATCCGCCGACGGTGCCGCGGACGCGTCTCGTTCTTTGCTCTCATGCCACGTTTCCTTGCGTGGGTGTGGGTTGACGCAAGGGAGTGGTCACGGGGGCGGGAAAGGTTGCCGGGGGCGGCGTTGTCAGTGGGCGCCGATAGCCTTGGAAGGGCTTGACCCCCGGGCGGGAGGGGACTGTCCGGGTGACTAGGACGTGCGGGCGAAGTCGCCCCGCACGCGCGCCCGTTCGCCCTCCGCGGTCGCCTCCGCCGTGTACGAGTCGCCCTTCGCGTCGCGGCCGCCCTGCTTGTGGTCGTACTGTCCCGCGAACACATGGCGTCCCGCCGGGACCGTCTTCCCGGCCTGGAGCGTCCACCGGTAGATCAGGAAGTCCTCGGTCTCCTCGACATCGGAGACGAAGTCCTCCGCCGGCAACGTCCGCCATTCGCCCGTGGACTTGACGCCTTCCGTACGCGCGATCCGCAGCTCGACCACCAGGGACGTGAGCGGCTTCGAGGTGTCCACCGTGACATCGCTCTGCGCCCAGAAGTCGTTGCTGTGCGGGTTGACCGAACCGTCCGACCACAGCGGCCCGTCCGTCGTCCCGGGCGACCCGGTCGCCGGCGGCGGTTGAGGAGACTTGGACTTGTCGGGAGTGCTCGCCGGTCCGGACTCCTTGTCCGAGGGCGCGTCGGGCGTACGGGACGGATCCGGGGACGCCGAACCCTGCACCGTCGCCGTCGGGTCCGCCGTCGGTGTGCCCGGCTGCGGCGCCGAGGTCACAGCGGACGGCCCCGGCTTGTCGTCCCGCATCGCCGCCGTCGCCGAGATACCCGCGACCGCGAGCACCCCCGCGACCCCCGCCGCCGCACCCGCGACCCGCAACCAACCGCGCGTGGGCGGGCGTTGGGCGCGGCCGGTGACGACGGTGTCCTCGGCCATGCCCCGTTCGATACGGGCCCACATACGGGCCTTGTCCGGTTCGTGCCGCTCGGCGGCGGCCCGCAGTTCGCGGCGCAACTCGTCCATCAGTGCCCGACCTCCCGGGCCGGGGCGACGGGGCCCGGCGCCTGAGGGCTCCGGTTCCGTTCCACCGCCCGCAGCAAGGTCGTTCCCTCTTCCTCGGAGCCGAGCAGCCGCTGCAGCTCGGCCACCGCCTTGGATGTCTGGCTCTTCACCGTACCCACCGATATCCCGAGCGCCATCGCCGTGTCGCGTTCCGACAGATCGAGCGCATGACGGAGCACCACGCAGGCCCGTTTACGGAAGGGGAGTCTGCGCAGCGCGCGGCGCACGTCGACCACCGCGGCGACGTCCGGTCCCGCACTGTCCTCGGCGTGCCGGGACCAGTACAGGGCGACCCGGCGGCGCTCGCGTACGGCGCTGCGGATCCGGCTGCGCGCCATGTTCGCCACGACCCCGCGGGCATACGCGACGGGGTGGTCGGCCGCGCGGACCCGGTCCCAGCGGTCCCAGACGGCGAGCAGCGCGTCGGCCGCGAGGTCGTCGGCGGCCTCGGCCTCACCGGTCACGAGGTGGGCGAAGCGGGCGAGTTCGGCGTGGTGGCGCTCGAAGAAGGCATGGAACTCGGCGGCAGGCTCTTCGGGGGCTATGCCCACTTCCGTCCGCTCCCTCCCTGCTCAGCGCGTTGCCGGGCCTCTTCTGCGGCTGCGGGGCGGCGAGCATAGCAATCGGATCTCATACGTCCGCAAGTGCGGCGGCGGGTGCGCGCGGGGCACGAAATCCGGGTTCAAGTTTTCTGCGGACTGCGGCAACTTCCGGGCCGTCGGCGGCAACTGAGCCGTAGCCACCCGTGCGGCCACGCGCAGAGGGATGCCGGACTTGTCCGCTGTTCGATGGTTACGCGTTCGGTGGGTACGAGCGGAGGGTCTGTGTGCCCGGCCTCAGACAGGTGCCGGGCCCGAGCTGGCGCGGTCGGTGAGGTGCGGGGCCAGGAGGTCGAGGGGGCGATGCTCGCGGCCCTCGAGCCGGTCGACCACCCGCTCCACCGCGCGGCGGCCCATCTCCTGCGCGGGCAGCGCCACCGAGGTGAGGCGGACGGAGGCCTGGGCGGCCACCTGCTCGGGACAGATCGCGACGACCGAGATGTCCTCGGGCACCGCGCGGCCCTGCTGCCGCAGCAGGCTGAGCAGCGGTTCGACGACGGCCTCGTTCTGCACCACGAGACCCGTCGTGCCGGGCCGCTCGTCGAAGATCCGGGTTATCTGCGCGGCCATCGCGTCGTACGAGCCTTCGGTCGGCCGGTGCAGCATCCGCACCCCCAGCTCACGGGCCGCGGCGCGGGCGCCCTGCAAGGTGCGCTCGGCGAAGCCCGTATGCCGTGCGTACACCGCCGGCGCCTCGCCGATCAGGGCGATCTCACGGTGTCCCAGCTCGGCGAGATGGGCGACACAGCGCGCCCCGGCGGCCGCGAAGTCCAGGTCCACACAGGTCAGTCCTGCCGGGTCGGCGGGCTGGCCGATGAGCACCGCCGGGGGTGCGATCTCGTCGAGCAGCGGCAGCCGTTCGTCGTCCAGCTCCACGTCCATCAGGATGAGCGCGTCCGCCGACGCGCTGTCCGCGATCCGGCGCACGGCCGCGGCACCCTCCTCGCCGGTGAGCAGCAGGACGTCGTAGCCATGGGTGCGGGCGGTGGTGGCGACCGCGAGGGCGATCTCCATCATCACCGGCAGATACATGTCCGTCCGCAGCGGCATCATCAGCGCGATCACATGGGACCGGTTGCCGGCCAGCGCCCGGGCGCCGGCGTTGGGGTGGTAGCCCAGCTCATGGATGCTGCGCCGGACCCGCTCCCTGGTCTCCGTGGAGATGGCGCGCTTGCCGCTGAGCACATAGCTGACCGTGCTCGGCGAGACCCCCGCCCTGCGGGCGACTTCGGCGATGGTGACCATACGGGCCCTCCCCCTGGCCGACTCGGCGAACCGCTTCGACGCGTTGCTTTCGATCTGGCGGGATCAAAATCCGTCGCAACTTTATGGGCACGTCCCAGGAGCGTCCAGGGAGGGTCGAAGCGCTTCGACTTCTGTTGCCCCGGCTGACGGCTGTGTCGGATGCGTCGGATGCGGTCCGGTGCGGTCCGGTGCGATCCGGCCGCCCACCCGCCTCATCATTCCAGGGCGCAGGTGCCCTGGAGGTCAGCCATCCGGCCCAGCCCGTCACCCGCACGACCACCTCATACCGCTCCCCGCATGCGGGCAGGGCCCGGAGGCCCTTGGCTCAAGGGGATGGAGCGCGGGTGCCAGGCGACCGCGGCGGACAGGGTGCCGCCACCCCGGGCTTCGCTGGAGGCATACGCATGCGGACGCAGCGGAACGTGCGACGGACCGTCGCCACAGCAGCCCCGGTCGTAGTGCTCGCCGTGCTCGCGGGCGGCGCCGCACTGACGCTGATGCCGAAGGACGGGGCCGAGGCCGGCAAGAAGGGTGCGCAGCCGGTCGCGGGCGGCAACGCGGCCGGTATCAAGGTCACCGTCAACGGCTCCACCGTGCAGGCCACCACCTCGGCCTGCACCAAGGGCGGCCGCGCCTCCCTGATCGGCGGCGGCAACGGCAGCTTCGCCGGCGGCCAGCAGGCCCTCCTCGCGGGCGGGTCGGCGACCTGGAGCAATGTGAACCCCGGCAGCTACACCGTGGCCGTGGTCTGCGCCGGCGGCGACGCGGCCGGTTCGCAGCGGGTCACCATCTCGGGTTCCTCGGCGACCTCGCCGACGGGCCCGACCACAACCGCCGCCCCCACGACCGCGCCCACCACACGCCCGACCGCCCCGGTCGTCACGCCCACCACCCGTCCGCAGGTCATCCCGCAGGGCCGGGTGCGGGCCGGGCTCGGCGGCGGCGCCCCCGAGCGGGTCGACACCTCGGCGCAGATCGCGGGCGGCGCGGCGCTCGCCGTCACGGCCGGGGTCGGCGGCACGCTCCTGATCCGGCGCCGCAACCGCCGAGCCGCCCTCACGCACGGGTCCGCGTAAGCGTCGTAACTCCCGGGTCGCGCAGGCCTCATAACTCCCGGTCCGCGCGACCCCGTCCAACCCCGTCCCCCGCAACACCCGCTCCCCACACTCCCCGTAGAAGCAAGCAACGTACGAAGGTGCCCATGCCCTCCTCCGGCCGCTTCCGCCTCCCCGGTGTCAAGGCTCCGCTCGCCGGCACGACCGCGCTTGCGGTGCTCATCGGGGCGTGGTTCGCGGCCGAGGGGGTGCGGAAGGCGGATGCCGTCGAGGCTCCGCCGCGGATCGCCGTACCGGCTCCGCAGCACGTACAGGCACCCGCCGTCCCCGCGCTCGCGCCCTCCCAGCCGCTGACGATCCGGATCCCGGCCATCGGTGTCGAGTCGATGCTCGTCGGTCTCGATGTGCTGCCCGACGGGTCGCTCGACGTGCCGTCTCCCCTGACGCCCCAGCTGGCGGGCTGGTTCCAGCAGGGCACCACCCCGGGCGCGGCCGGCACGGCGCTCGCGGTCGGGCACTACGACTCGGCGACCGGCCCCGCCGTCTTCTACCACCTGTCGCAGCTCGGCCCCGGGCACACGGTCGAGGTCGACCGCGCCGACGGACGGACCGCGATCTTCACCGTGGACTCCGTCGAACTGCACGACGGCGGCGCCTATCCCGACAGCAAGGTGTACGGCACGACCGGGCGCCCCGAGCTGCGCGTGATCACCTGCGGCGGCCCGTACCAGCCCGGGGGCCCCGGCGTACAAGGCGGCTACCAGGGCAATACGGTCGTCTACGCGCACCTGACGGGCGTGCGCTGACGCACCGCTCGCGGCCTCGACCGGCCGTACCGTACACCGGAGTCAACTCACCGCACCCGTAAGCCAGTCGACCACGTCCACCGCCGAGTACGGCTCGCCCCGCGGGCTGAGGTCGGTCAGGAAGCCGAGGTCCTGGCCGAGGGTCACCACCGGGGGTTCGACGGTGCCGCCGGGGCGGCGCGAGCCCAGGCCGACCGTGGCGAGCAGCCCGTTGCAGAGGCAGACCTTGCCCTCGGCCTGCGCCGTGTCGCCGCCCTTGCGGGCGAAGGCCGCCGCGGGTTCGGCGGCACAGCGGTAGCCGAGCGCGCCCTTGGGGGTGCGGTAGGGCGTGCGCAGATAGCCGAGGTCGCAGACGCGGCGTCGGTCCGCCTGTACGGAGGGCTCGGAGAGGGTTCCCGGCAGGGCGACGACCTTGAAGGGGAACGAGGTCGGGGAGGCCGCCGCGTCGTTGCGCACCGTCAGACTCCCCTCCCGTGCACGGGACTTGACCTGATCGCGCAGCTCGGCCGCCATGCCGGAGTCCTCGCTGAGGGCGAAGGCGCTGCCGATCTGCACCCCGGCCGCACCGGCGGCGCGGGCCGCCGCGAGGCGCTCGGGGTGGGCGGTGCCGCCCGCGAGCCAGAACGGGATGCCCTGGTCGCGCAGCGGGGCCATCTTGGCAAGGTCCGGGACGTCGCGTGGCCCGTAGACGGGGTCTCCGTCCGCGTCGAGCTTCAGGGCGCCGCGCGGCGGGGCGCTGTGTCCGCCGGCGCCATGGGTCTCGATCACGAAGCCGTCGGGCCGCGTGGTCTCGTCGCGGGCGAGATAGGAGGCGAGGACGGGCAGCGACACGATGGCGAGGACGTCGGGACGCCGCAGACCTGCGTATACGTCGCCGCTCACTCGCTCCGGACGCGGCCCGATCTCCACGCTCTGCACCCGCCGGGCGCCACCCACATCACCCCGCCCCGCGGCGCCACGCCCCGCGCCGGAC
>NZ_JAAKZW010000190.1 GCF_011044995.1 Streptomyces mesophilus
GCCCCCGCACCGAACCAGGCCCCGAGGCGCCGGTCGAGACCACCACCCGGCTGCGCCCCGTGACCGCGGGGCCGCTGCCGCCGGAGGCCCCGTCCCGGCCGGCCGCCGTGCCCCCGCGGCCCAACTCGCCCGCCCCGCAAGGCCCGCCGGGCCTGCGGCGCAGGCGCCCCGTGGGGTCCGTGGACCTCAGCCCGCGACCGGGCGCAGGGCGACCGCTGGTGTTCGAACCGCCCGCCGCCTTCGACGACCACACCACCCGGCTGCGCCCGGTGCGCCGCAGCCGCGCGCGGATCGTCGCCGCGGCCTGCTGCGTCGTGCTCGGCGTCGGGCTCATCACCGGTGCGGTGACCGGGAGTTGGCTGACCGGTGAGTCCGGTGCGGCCGCCGGTGACGCGAGTGTGTTCGCCGCCGCCGCGGACGCTTGGCACAGCGAACCCGTCGACACCCTCTTCCCGCGTACGGTCGAAGGCGAAGGCGCCGGACCCGGTGGCGCGGACCGCCGGTGGACGCGGATCGCCGTCGCTCCCGACAGCGGCTGCGCGACGGGACTCGACCCGCTGCTGCACAAGGCACTCGAAACGGCCGGCTGCCGGCGCCTCGTCCGCGCCACGTACACCGACGCCACCCACAGCTATGTGACCACCGTGGGCATGGTGTTCACGGAGGCCGATGCCGAGGCGATGAGCGCCCTGCGCACCCGCTTCGCGAAGGAAGGCCTCGCCGCCCGCCCCGATCTGCTGCCGCGCGCGTACCCCGTCAAGGGCACGATCGCCGCGGACTTCGGGGACCGGCAGCGGGCCAGCTGGAGCGTGTCGGTGCTCAGCGACGCACCCGTCGTCGTGTTCGCGGTCTCCGGATTCGCGGACGGCCGCCCGGTCCCGGCCCCCGAACCGGCCGCGAAGGCCATGGCGGAGGGCGCCACCAGCCCGGCCGCCCAGTCCGGTCTCGGCCATGAGGCGCGGGGCCTGGCCGACCGTATCGAGCGTGGCTTGCGCAAGAAGGCCGCCGAGGCCACGGAGGACGCTTCGTGAAGGTTCGCTCCCTCGGCGCCCTGCTCCTGACCGGCGCCCTCGTCCTGCTGCCGGCGACCGCCGCACAGGCCGACACCATCCGCGCCCAGCAGTGGGCGCTCGACGCCCTCGACGCCGAGCGGGCATGGGCCACGACCAAGGGCCGCGGCATCACGGTCGCGGTCCTCGACACAGGGGTCGACGGCACGCACCCCGACCTCGAGGACAACGTCCTCAAGGGCAAGGACATGATCGGCTTCGGCGCCCGGCAGGGGGACAAGGCCTGGGCCCGGCACGGCACCAACATGGCCGGCATCATCGCGGGCCACGGACACGGCCCGGGCCGCGCGGACGGTGTCCTCGGCATCGCCCCCGAAGCCAAGATCCTTCCGGTACGGGTGATCCTCGAGGACGGCGACAAGTCCCGTACGAAAGCCCGCAATACGCGCGGCACGGCCCTCGCCGACGGCATCCGCTGGGCCGCCGACCACGGCGCCGACGTGATCAACATGTCGCTCGGCGACGACAGCGAGTCCGCCCATGCCGACGCCCGTGAGGACGCCGCCGTCCAGTACGCCCTGAGCAAGGGCGCGGTCGTCGTGGCCTCGGCGGGCAACGGCGGCGAGAAGGGCGACCACATCTCGTATCCCGCGGCCTACCCCGGCGTCATCGCCGTCACGGCCGTCGACCGCTATGGTGCGCGCGCCTCGTTCTCGACCCGCCGCTGGTACGCCACGGTCAGCGCCCCCGGCGACGACATCGTGATGGCGGGTCCGGACCGCGAGTACTACAAGGGCTGGGGCACCTCGGCCGCGGCCGCCTTCGCCTCCGGAGCGGTGGCGCTGGTCCGCGCCGCCCACCCGGACCTCGGCCCGGCCCAGATCAAGCGGCTCCTGGAGGACACGGCCGAGGACTCCCCGTCCGGCGGCCGCGACGACTCCTTCGGGTACGGCTTCATCGACCCGGTGGCCGCGATCGCCAAGGGCACCGAGATCAAGCCCGCGGCGGCACCGGCGTACCCGAAGAAGTACTTCGGCCAGGGCCCGTCCAAGCAGGAACCGGGCTCGAGCACATCCAGTTGGTTGGGCCTGGCGGCGGGCGCCCTGGGAGCGGGTCTCCTGGTCGTCGCGACCGTGCTCTGGCGCACCAGGCGCCGGACCTGAAGCGCGGGTTCAGCTTCCCGCGCCCTTGGTCACCGCCGCGGCCGCCGCGGCCGCCGCGCGCGCCACCCGCTCGACCAGCGCGACCCCGTCCTCCTTGGTCTCATGCCCGTCCGACAGCACGGCGATCAGATACTCCCGCCCGTCGACCGTCACGCGGCCGATGCTGTTGATGTCCCAGAGCCCGGTGGTGGAGCGCGGCAGCCAGCCGTTCTTGAGCGCGCTGTCGCCGCCTGCCGCCGAGACCCCCCAGCCCAGCCCCTCGACTATCGCCCCGAGCAACTTCCGTACATACGCCTGCGATGCGGCGGACAGCACTCGCGCATCGCCGAACACGGCCTCGAGCAGCACCAGTTGATCCGCGGCGGTGGTCCGTGTCAGCCCCCACCGCCCGTCCGTGCCGGCGCTGGTCCCGGTGAGTCCGAGGCGGGCGTTGGCCGCGTCGAGCCCCTCGGCTCCGCCGATCACGGCCCACAGTGCGGTCGCCGCCGCGTTGTCACTGCTGGTGATCATGGCGTGCGCGAAGGACCGCTCCTGCCCGGACAGGGCGCGCCCTTCGTCCTGCGCCCGCAGAAGCAGCGCGAGCAGGATGTCGACTTTCACGATGCTCGCCGTGTCGTACGCCTGCTCGTCCGCGTAACCGCCCCTGCTGCCGTCGTCCAGGCCGAGCACGGCGGCGGAGAAGCGCGCCTCTCCCGGGAGCGCGACGGATGCCAGCGCCTCTTCCAGCAGCGAATCCATGGAGGGCCGCACGGTCGCCTCCTGTACGACGGGTTCCTGGCGGGGCGTCCGCACGGCGGACGCGGGGCCGGCGTCGGCCGTCGGAGCACAGCCGGCCACCACACAGACGAGCAGGGACACGGCGAGGGTACGGGGCACGTGCATACCGCGAGGCTCGGCCGCCTGCCTGTGCGCAGCGTGAGATCCACCTCAGAACTCGGTGGGAACACCGGCCGCCGCGGCTCTGTAGGGTCGGGCAACGTGGCGAACAAGAACATCCCCGACCACGGGTACGGGAACGACGACGGCTCCGCCGACCCCCGCCTCGGCGCGGCACTCGGCGCCTGGGCCGCGGAGCGCACGCCCGCCAACGAGAGCCTGGTCCTCGAAGCGCTCAAGGAAGCCCGGCTTCTTGTCCCCGTCGTCGCCGTCCTCGGTGAGGTCGAGACGGACGATGAGGGGGGCCGCGAAGCGTCGAACAAGGGTGGTGGTGGGCGACGGGAGGGCGGCCTCAAGCGCGAGAAGAACAGCGATATGGCCGTGCCCACCCTGAAGGCCGGCGACCGCACCGCGCTGCCCGCCTTCACCTCCACGCACGCCCTCTCCCTGTGGGACCCGGCCGCACGGCCCGTCGCGGTGCCGATGCAGCAGGCGCTGCGCGCGGCCGCGCACGAGAAGGCCGACACGATCGTCCTCGACCTGGCGGGCCCCGTCCCGTACGAGCTGCCCCGCCGCGCCCTGTACGCGCTCGCCGAGGGACGCACTTCGACGGATCCGCTGACCGATCCGGCCGTCGCCGAAGCAGTACGGGCAGTGGTCACCGCCGAGCCGTCGGTGATCCGGGCCCACCTGGGTGCCGCAGGGAACTCGGACGGCACGCTCGCCCTGGTGCTCGACGACGGCAGCGACCCCGCGGCCGCCGCGCAGCGCGTCGCGCGGGCGCTCGCCGCGGACGAGAACCTGCGGGCGCGCCTGGTCCGCGGACTCGACCTCGCACTTCTGCCGGCCGAGGCGACGCCGCCGGGCGAGCCGCTGTACGTGCGGGTCCAGCCATCGGTGGGTGGGCACAGCTAGGTGGGGTGTCGGAGCACATCCCGTACGCGCTTAGGCTGAGCACCATGACTGACGCAAGCCCCACCGGACAGAACCCCGACTTCGACACCATGGCCCGCGACATCGCCGAGGTCCCCGCGGTCGAGGTGATCGTCACCGTGGCGGTGAACCTCATGAGCGCCGCCGCCGTGAAGGCGGGTCTGACCGAAGAGGGCGATGCGCACAAGGACCTCGACGAGGCGCGCAAGCTGATCCACGCCCTGGCCGGTCTGCTCGACGCCAGCACGACCGAGATCAGCTCCTTCCACGCGGCCCCGCTGCGCGACGGTCTCAAGTCGCTCCAGCTGGCGTTCCGCGAGGCCTCCCTCGTCCCGGACGAGCCCGGTCAGGGCCCCGGCGAGAAGTACACGGGCCCCGTCTTCGGCTGAGCCCGCCCGCGGCGACGGCCCTGAACACGGGCCGTTAGCCGCACCCCCCAAGCTCTGCTAACCTTGTGTAACGACCGGCCGGACACTCGCGTGCCCGGCCCACAAGTGGAGGCTCCGATCTCCCACCTGGCCACCCGATAGGGCGGCGGGTCACCGGTCCGACGGACACCTCGTGTGTATTCCCGTCGCTGATGCGCCCCGTGTACGTCGCGGTGGTGCTCCGGTTTGGAGCCCCGCCTGTGATCGTCCGGGGCATTTTTCATGTGCCGGTGCGGTTAGGTCTCACAACATGACGTTACGTGGCGGTCCGCCAGACCGTTGCGTGGTGCTACCGAGGAGGATCCATCAGCACCGAGCCCCGCATCAACGACCGGATTCGCGTTCCCGAAGTACGACTTGTCGGTCCCAGCGGCGAGCAGGTCGGGATTGTTCCGCTTGCCAAGGCCCTTGAGCTTGCTCAGGAGTACGACCTCGACCTGGTCGAGGTCGCGGCGAGCGCACGTCCGCCCGTCTGCAAGCTCATGGACTACGGCAAGTTCAAGTACGAGTCGGCCATGAAGGCCCGTGAGGCGCGCAAGAACCAGGCGCACACGGTCATCAAGGAAATGAAGCTCCGGCCGAAGATCGACCCGCACGACTACGACACCAAAAAGGGTCACGTCGTCCGGTTCCTCAAGGCGGGCGACAAGGTCAAGATCACGATCATGTTCCGTGGTCGCGAGCAGTCCCGCCCCGAGCTGGGTTTCCGACTGCTGCAGCGGCTCGCTTCGGACGTCGAGGACCTCGGGTTCATCGAGTCGAACCCGAAGCAGGACGGCCGAAACATGATCATGGTTCTCGGTCCGCACAAGAAGAAGACCGAGGCCATGGCCGAGGCTCGCGAGGCGCAGGCCGCCCGCAAGGCGGACGCTCCGGCGACCACCACGCGTCGTGACCGCGCCACGGACGAGGAGCCGACCGAGGCTGCTGTCGAGGAGCCCACCGAGGCTTCCGCCGAGGAGCCTGCCGAGGCCTGATCCGGGGCGCGAGCCCAGGATCGCCAACCGATACAACTGACGCTCCCGTCTGCCGGTCTCACGACCGGGGGAGCGCCACTGACGAGGAGAGAACGGCGCTATGCCGAAGAACAAGTCGCACAGCGGTGCCAGCAAGCGCTTCAAGATCACGGGCTCCGGCAAGGTGCTCCGTGAGCGTGCCGGCAAGCGCCACCTGCTCGAGCACAAGTCGTCGCGCCTGACGCGTCGCCTCACCGGCAACGCCGAGATGGCCCCGGGCGACGCCAAGAAGATCAAGAAGCTTCTCGGCAAGTGACGTCGCGGCCCCTGGAAACGGGGGCCGGACGCCTCGACCGGGACCTATTCGAACTCGGGCCGTGTGAACACAACCACGGCCCCGCTACAAGGAGTTAAAAGTGGCACGCGTCAAGCGCGCGGTGAACGCGCACAAGAAGCGTCGGGCGATCCTCGAGCAGGCCAGCGGCTACCGCGGACAGCGTTCGCGCCTGTACCGCAAGGCCAAGGAGCAGGTCACCCACTCGCTGGTCTACAACTACAACGACCGCAAGAAGCGCAAGGGTGACTTCCGTCGTCTGTGGATCCAGCGCATCAACGCTGCGGCCCGTCAGAACGGCATGACGTACAACCGTCTCATCCAGGGTCTGAACGCCGCCAACATCGAGGTGGACCGCAAGATCCTCGCCGAGCTGGCCGTCAACGACCCGAACGCGTTCGCCGCGCTGGTCGAGGTTGCGCAGAAGGCTCTGCCGGCCGACGTCAACGCTCCCAAGGCTGCTGCCTGAGCGTTGCGCTCTTGAGCGCTTGATCGGACCCGTGGACCGTTTCGGTTCACGGGTCCGATTGCGTTCGGATCCGCGTCTGCCCTGCCCTCGCGCAGTTCCCCGCGCCCCTGATGTGCGCAGTTCCCCGCGCCCCTAGATCACTAAGGTATGAGTCATGGTTGCCGGTCCTGAGCTGATCTCTCCCAAGTCCACCCGCGTCGCCGCCGCCCGGCGGCTCGGGAAGCGGAACTTTCGGACCAAGGAGCGGCTGTTTCTCGCCGAAGGGCCGCAGGCCGTGCGGGAAGCGGCGGGGCACAGCAGTGAGGGTGAGGCCACGCTCGTCGAGCTGTTCGCGACCGTCGAGGCCGCCGAGCGGTACGCCGACATCATCGAGGCCGCGCAGAAGGCCGGTGCCCGGGTGCATCTCGCCGACGAGACCGTGATCGCCGACATCTCCACCACCGTCACGCCCCAGGGCCTCGTCGGGGTCTGCCGCTTCCTGGACACGCCCTTCGAGCAGATCCTGGCCGCGCGGCCGCGGCTCGTCGCCGTACTGGCGCATGTGCGCGACCCCGGGAACGCCGGCACCGTGCTGCGCTGCGCGGATGCGGCGGGCGCGGATGCCGTCGTCCTGACCGACGCGTCGGTCGATCTGTACAACCCCAAGTCCGTACGGGCGTCGGTCGGTTCGCACTTCCATCTGCCCGTCGCCGTCGGCGTCCCGGTCGAGCAGGCCGTGCAAGGGCTCAAGGACGCGGGTGTACGGATCGTCGCGGCCGACGGGGCCGGCGAGGACGATCTCGACGACGAGCTCGACAAGGGCACCATGGGCGGGCCGACCGCCTGGATCTTCGGCAACGAGGCCTGGGGCCTGCCCGAGGAGACCCGCACACTCGCCGACGCGGTGGTGCGCGTGCCCATCCACGGCAAGGCCGAGAGCCTCAACCTCGCCACGGCCGCCGCCGTATGCCTGTACGCCTCGGCGCGCGCCCAGCGCAGGAACGCGCCCCGGCCCTGAGCCCCTCCTCCCCGAAGTTCTCACCTTCACCGGTACACGGGGCACCCCCACCGTCACCCTCGGCTAGTAGTGTGGCGGGCTCGGGGGCCCACTGATGACGAGTCGAGAGGTGGGATACGGGGATGAGTGTCGGCACCAGGAGACAGGCCGGAGCGCGACGCTCCGTGCCGCGCCCTGCCGCGCCCCGTATCGACACCCCGCTGGGCGAACTGGGCGTCGACCCCGACGACTTGCCCGACGGTCTGGTCGTCGCCGACGAGAAGGGCCGGGTCGTCTGCTTCAACGCGGCGGCCGGCCGGATCACCGCCGTACGCCCCGAGGACGCCCTCGGGCATCCGGTCGAGGACGCCCTGCCGCTCGAGGACCTCGAAGGCCGGCGCTGGTGGCAGCTGACCGATCCGTACGGCGGGCTCGCGATCCGCACCGGCCAGCCCGAGCGCAATCTGCTGCTGCCCGGCGGCCGCGAGGTGCTCGTCTCCGCGCGCTATGTGCGGACGCGGCCCACCGGGCCCCTGCACCGCCTTGTGGTGAGCCTGCGGGACACCGAGGCCCGGCGGCGTACCGAAAGAAGCCATGCCGAACTGATCGCGACCGTCGCCCATGAGCTGCGCTCGCCGCTGACCTCGGTGAAAGGGTTCACGGCGACGCTGCTTGCCAAGTGGGAGCGGTTCACCGACGACCAGAAGAAGCTGATGCTGGAGACCGTCGACGCGGATGCGAACCGCGTCACGCGGCTGATCGCGGAGCTGCTCGATATTTCGAGGATCGACTCGGGCCGTCTTGAGCTGCGGCGGCAGCCCGTGGACATCGCGGCCGCCGTCGGGCGGCACATCCAGTCGCACATCGCGGCGGGCCAGGCGCCGGACCGTTTCCTCGTACGGCTGCAGCAGCCGCTGCCCGATCTGTGGGCCGATCCCGACAAGATCGACCAGGTGCTCTCCAACCTCCTGGAAAACGCCGTGCGCCACGGGGAGGGGACTGTCACCATTGACGTGGCACCGCTGCCCAAAGAGCACAGCCCACTGGAAGGAACGGCAGTCACCGTGAGCGACGAAGGCCCCGGCATCCCCGAGGAGTCGATGGGCCGTGTCTTCACCCGCTTCTGGCGGGGAAGCAAGCGCGGCGGCACCGGCCTGGGCCTCTACATCGTCAAGGGCATCGTCGAGGCGCACGGCGGGTCGATCACCGTCGGCCGCGGCCCCTCCGGTGGCGCCGAGTTCCGATTTACGTTGCCCGTGGGCACTCCGGGCTATCTGCTCTAGGACCTCCGGCCCCCCACGGGCGCATTCAGCCACACTGGCACCCCGTTAGACTCGACCCTTGGCGCATTTGTGTCTGCGTGGTCGCGGCCTGCGGTCCAGGAGACCCCAGCCTGGGGGCACCTCCCAGCGGTAGCTGGGGGACAATCGGAAGCACGGGAAGAGATGTCGGCACCGAATAAGTCGTACGACCCTGTTGAGGTCGAAGCCTTGAAACCGGAAGAGATCGAGCGCATGCGGGACGAGGCGCTCGCCGCCTTCGCCGCCGCGGGTGACCTCGACGCGCTGCAGGCCGCCAAGGTCGCGCACACCGGCGGCACCTCGCCGCTCGCTCTCGCCAACCGCGAGATCGGTGCGCTGCCCCCGCAGGCCAAGGCAGAGGCCGGCAAGCGCATCGGCCAGGCCCGTGGCGCGGTCAGCAAGGCGCTCGCCGCCCGCCAGGTCGAGCTCGAGGCCGAGCGCGATGCCCGCGTACTCGTCGAGGAGGCCGTGGATGTCACGCTGCCCTACGACCGTGTACCGGCCGGCGCCCGGCACCCGCTGACCACGATGATGGAGCGGGTCGCGGACGTCTTCGTGTCCATGGGATACGAGATCGCCGAGGGACCCGAGGTCGAGGCGGAGTGGTTCAACTTCGACGCCCTCAACTTCGTGCCGGACCACCCCGCGCGCCAGACCCAGGACACCTTCTTCGTCCAGGGCACGCGCGAGGACGGCAAGCCGACCGTCGACGACGAGTCCGGCATCGTCCTGCGCACCCACACCTCGCCGGTGCAGGCGCGTGCGCTGCTCGGCCGTGAGCTGCCGGTCTACATCGTGTGCCCCGGCCGCGTGTACCGGACCGACGAGCTGGACGCGACGCACACCCCGGTCTTCCACCAGATCGAGCTGCTCGCCATCGACGAGGGCCTGACCATGTCGGACCTCAAGGGCACCCTCGATCACATGGTCAAGGCGCTCTTCGGCTCGGACATGAAGACGCGTCTGCGCCCCAACTACTTCCCGTTCACCGAGCCGTCCGCCGAGATGGACATGCTCTGCTACGTGTGCCGCGGTGAGTCGGTCGGCAACGCCGACAAGCCCTGCCGCACCTGCTCCAGCGAGGGCTGGATCGAGCTCGGCGGCTGCGGCATGGTCAACCCGCGCGTGCTGACCGCCTGCGGTGTGGACCCCGAGAAGTACAGCGGATTCGCCTTCGGGTTCGGCATCGAGCGGATGCTGATGTTCCGCCACAACGTCGAAGACATGCGAGACATGGTCGAGGGTGACGTCCGGTTCACCCGGCCGTTCGGGATGGAGATCTGATGCGGGTCCCGCTTTCTTGGCTGCGGGAGTACGTCGACCTGCCGGCGGACGCCACCGGCCGTGACGTACAGGACAAGCTGATCGGGGTCGGCCTCGAGGTCGAGACCGTCGAGCAGCTGGGCGCGGGCCTCACCGGTCCGCTCGTCGTCGGCAAGGTCCTCACCATCGAGGAGCTGACCGAGTTCAAGAAGCCCATCCGCTTCTGCACCGTCGACGTCGGCCAGGCCAACGGCACCGGCGAGCCCCAGGAGATCGTCTGCGGCGCCCGCAACTTCGCCGTCGGCGACAAGGTCGTCGTGGCCCTGCCCGGCGCCGTGCTGCCCGGTGACTTCCGGATCGCCGAGCGCCAGACGTACGGCAAGATGTCGCGCGGCATGATCTGCTCCAGCGACGAGCTGGACATGGGCGACGACGGCACCAAGGGCATCATCGTCCTGCCGCCCGAGCACGAGGTCGGCACGGATGCCACCAAGTTGCTCGAGCTGTACGACGAGGTCCTGGACATCGCCGTCACGCCCGACCGCGGCTACTGCCTGTCCATGCGCGGCGTGGCCCGCGAGGCCGCCACCGCGTACGGTCTGCCGCTGCGCGACCCGGCGCTGCTCGACGTCCCGGCGCCGAACTCGTTCGGCCACCCCGTGAAGATCTCCGACCCGCGCGGCTGCGACCGCTTCACCGCGCGCACCGTCGTCGGTCTCCAGCCCGAGGCACGCTCCCCGATCTGGCTGCAGCGCCGGCTGCAGAAGGCCGGAATGCGCCCGATCTCGCTCGCGGTCGACGTCACCAACTACGTGATGCTGGAGCTCGGTCAGCCCCTGCACGCGTACGACCGTTCGTCGATCGAGGGCCCGATCGGCGTGCGCCGTGCCGAGGCCGGCGAGAAGTTCACGACCCTCGACGGTGTCGAGCGCGTCTTGGACGCCGAGGACCTGGTGATCACCGACAACCGCGGGCCGATCGGTCTCGCGGGTGTCATGGGCGGCGCCAACACCGAGATCGCCGACCCCGAGGTCGACCCGGAAACGGGCCTGGCGCAGGGCACCACCGAGGTGGTCATCGAGGCCGCGCACTTCGACCAGCTGTCGATCGCGCGCACCGCGCGCCGGCACAAGCTGTCGTCCGAGGCGTCCAAGCGCTTCGAGCGCGGTGTCGACCCGAAGGCCGCGTCCGCCGCGGCCCAGCGGACCGTCGACCTGCTCGTGCTGCTCGCGGGCGGCACCGCGGAGGCCGGGGTCACCGAGGTGATCGCGCCGTTCGCGCCGCACACCATCAGCATCCCGGCGAACCACCCGGACAAGGTGGCGGGTGTCGACTACGGCCGCGAGACCGTCGTACGGCGTCTTCAGGAAGTCGGCTGCGATGTGTACGGGCAGGACGAGCTCGTCGTCACCGTGCCGTCCTGGCGGCCCGACCTGACCGACCCGAACGACCTGGCCGAAGAGGTCATCCGGCTCGAGGGCTACGAGAACCTGCCCTCGACGCTGCCCAAGCCCCCCGCGGGCCTGGGCCTGACCGATCGCCAGCGCCTGCACCGCCGTGTCGGCCGTACCCTCGCCGGGTCCGGTTACGTCGAGGCGCTGAACTACCCGTTCATCGGCGCGCAGGTCTTCGACCAGCTGCAGTTGGACAAGGACGACCCGGCCCGCCGTGTCGTCAAGCTGGTCAACCCGCTCTCCGACGAGGAGCCCGCTCTTCGTACGACGCTGCTTCCGGGCCTGCTGCAGGCGCTGCGCCGCAACGACGGCCGGGGCGGCCACGACCTCGCTCTCTTCGAGACGGGTCTGGTCTTCCACCCGGCTGCCTCGTCGACGGGCGTCGGCACCGCCGTGCGCCTTCCGGTCGACCGCCGGCCCACCGACGAGGAGCTCGCCGGGATCGACGCCGTGCTGCCCGTCCAGCCGCGCCATGTCGCGGTCGTCCTCGCGGGCGCCCGTGAGCAGGCCGGCTGGTGGGGCAAGGGCCGCCCGGCCGACTGGGCCGACGCCGTGGAGGCCGCGCGCGGCGTGGCCGCCGAGGCCGGCGTCGACCTGCTCGTGGACCAGGGCCAGTACGGCCCCTGGCACCCGGGCCGGTGCGCCGAACTGTCCGTCGTCATCGACGGGGTGAAGACCCTCGCCGGTCACGCGGGCGAGCTGCACCCGCGCGTGGTCAAGGCGCTCGGGCTGCCCGCGCGCACCTGCGCCATGGAGCTGAACCTCGACCTCGTCGAGCAGGCCGTGGACGGCACGTTGCAGGCGCCGCGTATCTCCACCTTCCCGGTGGCCACGCAGGACGTCGCGCTCGTCGTCGACAGCGAGGTGCCGGCCGCCGCGGTCGAGCACTTCCTGCGCCTCGGCGCGGGTGAACTCCTCGAGGACATCCGGCTGTTCGACGTCTACACCGGCGACCAGGTCGGCGAGGGCAAGAAGTCGCTCGCGTACGCGCTGCGCTTCCGCGCCACGGACCGCACCCTGACCGTCGACGAGGCGTCGGCCGCCCGCGATGCCGCGGTGGCCAAGGCCGCCGAGATCACGGGCGCGGTGCTGCGCGGCGCGTGAAGCCGCGGCGGGGGCTCGCGTTCCCGTAAAGCCCAGGCTCAAAACGCCTGGTGAGGGGCGCACTTGGGACACCAAGTGCGCCCCTCACTCATTCGGGTGAGAAGAACGGACTCCCTGGCCCGATCGGGCCACCCCATGGACAGAATCGATCCGGCCGTACGCCGAGCAGTCGCTGCTCCGGTGCACGCGCTGTCTCGGGGCTGGCCCCTGCTCGACAGGGCCTTAGGGAGGCCGTCGGCGATGATCCGTATCAAGTCCAGGGCACCCGTCGTACCGGGGTCCGGACACCGCACGTCACGCGCGGAGTCATCCCCGATCCGGCGCGTGGTCACGCTTGCCCTGCCGACGGTGTGGGGCGGCGTCGCCATCCTCTACAAGCTCACCTGCCCGCTCGCCCAGCAGGACGGGCTCACCGCGCGGGTCGCCACCAGCGCGGTGTTCTTCGCCGTGGGCACCGGTTTGATACTCGGCGTACGCCGGGCCCTCCTGCACGAGCTGGCCCAGATCCGCGAGGTCGCCGGCGCCGCCCAGCGGGTGCTCCTGCGTCCGCTGCCGCCCCGCCTGGACGGTCTGGCGATCGCCGCGGGGCAGCTCTCCGCCCATCGGGCCGCGACGGTCGGCGGCGACCTCTACGAAGCCGTCGCCACCGACCACGGCGTACGGGTCGTCATGGGCGATGTGCGCGGGCACGGCCTCGCCGCCATCGGCACCGTCGCCGCACTGCTCGGCAGCTTCCGGGAGGCCGCGCACGACGAGGCCGAACTTCCTTCCGTACTGCGCAGGCTGGAGCGCGCGATGGGGCGGCATCTGCGCGAGCGCGCACGGTCCGAGCACCCCTCGGCCTGCACCGGAGAACCCGAGACCCCGCTCTCCGAGGAGTTCGTCACCGTCCTCCTCCTCGAGATCCGTCTCGACGGCTCGGTGTACGCGCTCAACTGCGGCCACCCCTGGCCCTACCGGCTCGGTCTGCAGGCCGAGCGGATCGCGGGCGGCGAACCCCTGCCGCCGCTCGGGCCCTTCCCGCTCCCCGCCGACCTGCCGGTCCTGCACTGCGGATGGCTGCGCGCCGGCGAGACGCTGCTGCTGCACACCGACGGTGTGGAGGACGCACGGGACGCGGCCGGCGAGTTCTTCCCGCTGGCCACCGTGCTCGCCGGGAACCGCAGTGCGCCCGGCGAGGTGATCAACACCGTGTGCGACGCGCTGCTGCGGCACACGGGCGGCCGGCTCGCCGACGACATGGCGCTCCTCGTGCTGCGCAACGAGCGGCGCAAGGTGCCGCAGCAGCCGGGCGAACCGGTGGTGCGCGGGGCACGAACGGCCACTTGACCCACGGGCTGCCACCCGCGGTCACCGGGCCACGGGCTGCCACCCGCGGCCGCTGGGCCGTGCGTATCGGTGCGGCTGTCCTCGCGCTCTCGACCGCTCGAGCAAGGAGGACACCGATCCGCCGTCGCGCGAACCACTCCCGTACGAGGGAGGGTTGGACCACCGGCCCGGCCGGCGCCGCCCACCTCGCCGCGGAGAGTTCGGCAGGCGGACGAGGTGAGCGGCGCGGTATGGGCCGCCGCACTGTACGAGGGGGAGCCGGCGGCCCGGCCGCCTCTGGCGAGGCCAGAAGGTGTCCGGTCCAGGGGGTCCGGACGCATATATCCAACCGGCCGCCGCCCCCGGTACGGCAGAGTGCACGCCCGGTCACTGTGGGCACTTGCTTCGCACCCCGTGTGAAAGCCGCTCGACTACTCTGGGCGGCACCGAGCCACCGGAGGGCCTGATGCAGCCCAACACCCTGCTCGACGCGATACTCGACGAGGCCGGGATCTCCCATGCGGGCCTCGCGGCCCATGTGAACCAGGCCGGCAAAGCCCGAGGTCTCGCGCTGAGGTACGAACACACCGCCGTGGCCCGCTGGTTGAAGGGCCAGCGGCCGCGCGGCCAGGTGCCCGACCTGATCTGCGAAGTGCTCGCGGCCCGGCTGCAGCGCCCGGTGACGCTCGACGACATCGGTCTGGGGGTGCCCGGGCAGCAGGCGAGTGTGGCCGCGACGTCGCTGTCCGGGTTCGTGGAACGGGCCACCGCCTTATGGCGGTCCGATATGCAGCAGCGCCCGCATGTGCTCGGCGCGGCCGCGGTCACCGGCACGCCGGCCGTGATGCCGGTGTGGGAGTGGGAGAACCCGCCCGAGGACGTCGATGTCTCGCGCGGCGGACGGCATCAGGTCAGCAAGTCCGATATCGCGATGCTGAGTTCGGCCCGTGCGCACTACGAGCAGATGTACCGCAAGACGGGAGGGGTCGCGACCCGCGCACGCATCGTGGGCTTCCTCAACGCCGAGGCCGCCCCGCTGCTGCGCGGCAGCTATACGGATGCGACAGGGCGCCAACTGCACAGAGCCACCGGTGGATTGGTGGCGATCGCCGGTATCTGCGCGTACGACTCCGACGCCCACGGTCTGGCGCAGCGCTACTTCCACCAGGCGCTCCGGCTCGCAAAGGCGAGCGGGGACAGGGGACTTGGTGCGTATGTGATAGCGCTGCTTGTCAACCAGTCGCTGTTCATCTGCGAATACCGGCAGGCCGTCGCGTTCGCGGAGGCCGCCCTGAGAGCCGCAGGGCGGCACATCACGCCCGCGCTCGCCGCCGATCTCTACGCCATGCAGGCCAAGGCGTATGCCCATCTCGGGGACGGCAGCAGCGCGTTGTTCTGCATCCGGCGGGCGGAATCGGCCGCCGACCGGATCCATCCGGGCCATGAACCCGCCGAGACCGGCTATGTGCAGCCGGGCCTGGTGAACGTACAGGTGGCGGAGGCCCTGCTCAGTCTCGGTGATCTCGCGGCGGCCCGGATGCACTCGGCCGCGGCCGTGGACACCCCGGCCCATGACCGGGGGCGGGTGCACCGCCTCGCGGTGCTCAGCCAGATCGAGCTGCGGCGCGGTGAGGCGGAGGCGGCGGTCGCCACGGCCGTCGAAATGGCCCGGCAGGCACGGGGGATGGAGTCTCAGCGGCTGCGCGACCGGCTGCGTGCGGTGCGTGAGCATCTCGTACGCAGCGGATGTTCCGGCACCGAAGAAGCTGCCGCACTCATCGACGGGGCGTTGCGCGTCCCGCTGTGACCCTGAGCGCCTGCTGCAAGGGTGCGTGCGATATTGCCATCTATCTCGGCGGAAGGTGGCAGAACCGTGCAGTGGACGAACCTATGCGAAAAGAATGTGTACCAAAACCGCTGGTTCCAGGTGAACTTGGCGGATGTGGAGCTACCGAACGGGAAGCACCTCGATCACTTCCTGATCCGGATGCGTCCCGTGGCCGTCGCCACGGTGGTCAATGAGGCCAATGAAGTCCTGCTCCTGTGGCGGCACCGCTTCATCACCGACAGCTGGGGCTGGGAGCTGGCCGCGGGGGTCGTCGAGGACGGTGAGGACATCGCGGTCGCGGCGGCCCGTGAGCTGGAAGAGGAGACCGGGTGGCGGCCCGGCCCCCTCCAGCATCTGCTCAGTGTGGAACCCTCCAACGGCCTCACCGACGCCCGGCATCACATCTACTGGGCGGACGAGGGGACGTATACGGGCCATCCCGTGGACGACTTCGAGTCATCGCGACGGGAGTGGGTGCCCCTCAAACTCGTCCCCGACATGGTGGCGCGGGGGGAGGTGCCGGCGGCCAACATGACGGCCGCGCTGTTGATGCTGCACCACCTGCGACTCGGGTGATCGCCTGGGTCCGGATCATCCCGGTCACCGCCCGAGCGCCTGCCACACGGCCACCACCAGGGCGCCGATCGCGGTCAGCGTCGCGACGGTGGGCAAGGGCCAGCGGTTGTGCTCGAGTGCGGTGATACGGGTGGTGAGGTCGTCGAGCTCCTTGGCGCTGTGTTCGTCGCGCTGGGTCAGCAGCGCCAAGTGGCCTTCGATACGGGCGAGTCCCACATCCAGGCTGCGGCGCAACTCTGCGTGTTCTTCCTGGATCACGGGATGCTCGGGGTCGGGGCTCACGGATCCGCTCCTTCCTGGGTCGTACGTGGCTGAAACTTGTCCGTGCGCAGCCATCCCTGTTCTGCGCACAGACAGTAAAGCGGCCTGGTGAGGGGCGCGGGAGCGTGTGCGCGGGGCATATGCGGGACCTGCATTCACACCGGTGCGAACCCTTCGGGCCCGGCTTCCGCAGACCCCCTTCCGGCCGGGTCTCAGGGCGCCAATCTGGCCGGAAGGATACGGAGAGTGGCCGAATCGGCGGGGGAGACAGGGTGTGGGGATG
>NZ_JAAKZW010000191.1 GCF_011044995.1 Streptomyces mesophilus
GGGGCGATGGGTGGCACGGGGGCGATGGACGGGACTCGCGCGCCTTCGTAGCTTCCGCCGAAACGGGCGGGCGGATTGAGCTGCAGGTTCGCCCAGTAGAATGACCGACTGTGACTGTGAAGCCCCGCATCCCGAACGTCCTGGCCGGCCGCTACGCCTCCGTGGAGCTGGCCGCCCTGTGGTCCCCCGAGCAGAAGGTCAAGCTGGAGCGTCAGCTCTGGCTGGCCGTGCTGCGTGCGCAGAAGGACCTCGGGATCGAGGTGCCCGAGCAGGCGCTCGCCGACTACGAGCGCGTGCTCGACCAGGTCGACCTGGCCTCGATCGCCGAGCGCGAGAAGGTCACCCGGCACGATGTGAAGGCGCGGATCGAGGAGTTCAACGCCCTCGCCGGCCATGAGCACGTCCACAAGGGCATGACCTCCCGTGACCTCACGGAGAACGTCGAGCAGCTGCAGATCCGGCTCTCCCTGGAGCTGATGCGGGACCGTACCGTCGCCGTCCTGGCCCGGCTCGGCAAGCTGTCCGCCGAGTACGGCGAGCTGGTGATGGCGGGCCGTTCGCACAACGTCGCCGCCCAGGCCACCACCCTCGGCAAGCGCTTCGCGACCGGCGCCGACGAACTCCTCGTCGCGTACGGCCGTCTCGAGGAGCTGCTCGGCCGCTACCCGCTGCGCGGCATCAAGGGCCCGGTCGGCACCGCCCAGGACATGCTCGACCTGCTCGGCGGCGACGCCGGCAAGCTGGCCGATCTGGAGCAGCGCATCGCGGGGCACCTCGGCTTCGGTCAGGCCTTCACCTCCGTCGGCCAGGTCTACCCGCGCTCCCTGGACTACGAAGTCGTCACCTCGCTCGTGCAGCTCGCGGCCGCCCCGTCCTCGCTCGCCAAGACCATCCGTCTGATGGCCGGGCTCGAACTGGTCACCGAGGGCTTCAAGCCGGGCCAGGTCGGCTCGTCGGCGATGCCGCACAAGATGAACACCCGCTCCTGCGAGCGCGTCAACGGCCTCATGGTCATCCTGCGCGGCTACGCCTCGATGACGGGCGAGCTGGCCGGTGACCAGTGGAACGAGGGTGATGTCTCCTGCTCGGTGGTGCGCCGGGTCGCGCTGCCGGACGCGTTCTTCGCGCTCGACGGTCTCCTGGAGACCTTCCTGACGGTGCTCGACGAGTTCGGCGCGTTCCCCGCGGTCGTCGCCCGTGAGCTGGACCGCTACCTGCCCTTCCTCGCCACCACCAAGGTCCTGATGGGCGCGGTGCGCGGCGGCGTGGGCCGCGAGGTCGCGCACGAGGCCATCAAGGAGCACGCGGTCGCCTCGGCGCTCGCGATGCGCGAGCAGGGCGCGGAGCGCAATGAGCTGCTCGACAAGCTGGCCGCCGACGAGCGGATCCCTCTGGACCGCGCGCAGCTGGACGAACTGATGGCGGACAAGCTGTCGTTCACGGGTGCGGCCGCCGACCAGGTCGGTGTGGTGGTCGGTCGGATCGACGCGCTCGTCAAGCAGCACCCGGAGGCGGCCGCGTACACGCCGGGCGCGATCCTCTGACCCGGTACTGCCGCGCATGACCCGCTACAGCCGCGAAGAGCTCGAGGCCGCCCGTGGCCGCATCGTCGACGATGTGGTGGCGGGCGGTCTTCGGGTGCTGTTCTGCGGGATCAACCCCGGTCTCCTGACGGCGGCTTCGGGCTTCCACTTCGCCCGCCCGGGCAACCGGTTCTGGCCCGTGCTCCATCTGTCGGGCTTCACCCCGCGACAGCTGCACCCTTCCGAGCAGCGGGAGTTGCTCTCGTACGGACTCGGCATCACCAATGTCGTCGCGCGGGCGACGGCGCGGGCCGATGAGCTGACGCCCCAGGAGTACGTGGAGGGCGGCCGCATCCTCGAGGCGAAGGTCGAGCGATTGGCGCCGCAGTGGCTCGCGGTGGTGGGCGTGACCGCGTACCGGGCGGCGTTCGGCGAGCGCACCGCGAAGATCGGGCCGCAGGAGCGGACGATCGGCGGCAGCCGGGTGTGGGTGCTGCCCAACCCCAGTGGCCTGAACGCGCATTGGACGGCGCAGACGATGGCCGAGGAGTACGGGCGGCTGCGGGAGGCGGCCGGCTGAGGGCCGCGCCGGCAGTCCGGGTACGCGCCGGTGGGGCTCGGCCGGTGCAGAACGCGTGCGGGTGCTCTGCGGCAAACCGGGTCGACATGGATCAGTGCGGTACCCGATCATGCGTGCATGCCCCTCACCGAGACGCTTGCGAGAGTCGACGCGGACCTGGCCGCCGGCCGGGTTCCCGTCGCGCGCCAGCGTTTGCGCGGCCTCGTCTCCTCCTTTCCGTACGACCTGATGCTCCGCCGGCGTCTGGGCGGGGTGTACCGGCTCTATGGCGATGCCGCCCAGGCCGGACGCTGGATGTACCTCGAAGAGGACCGCGACGCCGACGAGACCGCCGCCTTCGAGACGCGCTACAGGTCCGGCGCCCATCGGATGAAGGCACTCGCCTGGCACGGACCCGAGACCATGGCCGGCACCTCCTTCGCCGAGGGGCAGTTGGTCGCGGTGCGTACCGCCTGCGCCGAGGACCTGGGGCATCCCGTCGACTGGGACGACCCCGCCTCCTACAAGGACGGCCTCGGGGAGGAGTCCGAATCGGCTTCCGGCCCGTGGACGGCCGGCGGTGTGATGACGGGCCTGGGATGCCTGTTGGCGGTCCTCGCGTTCTTCGCGATCTGGGTGCACGGACTCGTCGCCCTGTTCGACTGACCTGGCCCGCCAAGGTGAGGGGCACCGCTCAAGGGGACACTGCTCAGGGCGGGTTTGCGGTGGTGACCAAGGCCAGAAGGCGTGCGGGACGGTCGTGGGTGGCGCCGAGGGCCAGCCAACGGTCGCGGGCACGCCAGATGTCGACCTCGGCCACCAGGGTGGCGAGGAAGGCCCAGGATTCGGGTATCTCCCCCGCCAGGTCCCGCAGGCCGAGGCGCACCGGCTCGCCCCACCGCTTCGCGAGCGGGACCACGAGTGAGTCGTGGGCGGCCGGCGCCGCGTCGCGTGCCAGCTCGGCTATGCGGTAGCCCGGTCCGCACGCGCCGGGGCCGGAGCCGCCGTGCTCCGTGTCGAGGACGTGGGAGCACAGCAGATCCAGCGCTGCCAACTGATCGTGCAGCAGACGCACTTCGGAGTTCGTCGGCGGGTGCGGCTCGGGCCGCGGTGCGGCGGTCATGCGTCCAGTAGAGCAACCGCCACTGACAACGGGCGCCGCTCAGGCGTCCCTGCGCCGCACCGCCCACCACCCGGCGCCCACCGCGGCCGCCGCCCACAGCGCGGTGACGCCCAGTCCCGGCCAGGGGCCGAGGCTGCCGTCGTAGTCGGAGTGGAGCACCACCTGGCCGGCGCGGTCCGGCAGGAACTCGGCGACTCCCGCGTTCATGTCGCCGATGACGAAGCCCACGATGAGGACGAAAGGGATCAGCAGGCTCAGGACGGCGACGCCGCTGCGCAGCAAGGCCGTGAGTCCGCTCGCGAACAGGGCCATGAGCGCCAGGTAGATGCCGGCGCCCACACAGGCGCTCAGCGCCCCCTCGTCGCCCAGGCCGATCGCGTACTCGCCCATGAAGAGCTGGCCGACGAGGAAGGTGGCGAAGGACGTGATCAGACCGAGGACCAGTGCCGCCGCGCCGATCACCGCGGTCTTGGCCGCGTAGAAGAGGCCTCTGCGCGGCACGGCGGCGAGCGAGACCCGCAGCGCACCGTGGGCGAACTCGGAGGAGAACGCGGTGGCGCCGAAGCTGATGGCCGCGATCTGGGCGAAGTTGATCGCGTAGAAGGCGCTGAACAGCGCGTCGTACTCCGGGTTGTCGGCCTCGGCCTGGCCGATCAGCGGGAAGGCGAGCAGCGTGATGGCGAGGGTCGCGACCAGCACGGAGAGCAGGGAGCCCCAACTGGCGCGTACGGAACGGATCTTGATCCATTCGGAGCGCAGGACGGCGGAGGTGGTCATGGTGAGGTCTCCTCGGCGGGGAGTCGGTCGGCTGACGACGGTTGGCGTCGGTCGGTCGGCGTCGGTCGGTCGGCGTCGGTCGACGTCAGGGGCGGGCGGGAGCCGCGGCGAACTCGGTGTCCTGTGCGGTGAGGGCGAGATAGGCCTGCTCCAAGGAGGCCTGCTCGTCGGCGAGTTCGAGGATCGCCACACCTTCGCGGGCCGCGAGCGCGCCGATGTCCTCGGCCTTGGCGTCCTCGACGGTGAGCTTCCCGTCCTCGGCGAACTCGGCGACGTATCCCTGCTCGACCAGGGCCTGCCGCAGCCGCGTCTGCTCGGTGCTGCGCACCCGTACGCGGGCGTGGCTGTGCTCGTCGAGGAACTCGCGCATCGGAGTGTCCGCGAGAAGCCGGCCGCGGCCGAGGACGACAAGGTGGTCGGCGAAGGCGGCCGTCTCGTTCATCAGATGGCTGGAGACCAGCACGGTGCGGCCTTCGCGGGCGAGGCGCCGCAGGAGTTCGCGGATCCAGATGATGCCTTCGGGGTCGAGCCCGTTGGACGGCTCGTCCAGCATGATCACGGGCGGGTCGCCGAGCAGTGCGGCGGCGATGCCGAGGCGCTGGCGCATGCCGAGCGAGTACGTCTTGATACGGCGGCCTGCCGCGGAGGCGAGGCCGGACTCCTCCAGGACCTCGTCGACGCGCCGCACCGGCAGGCCGTTGCTGACCGCGAGAGCGCGCAGATGGTTGCGGCCGGTGCGGGAGGCGTGCGCGTTCTGGGCGTCGAGCAGGGCGCCGACCTCGCGCAGCGGATCGGAGAGCGAGGCGTACGTGCGGCCGCCGACCGTGGCCGTACCGGAGGTCGGGCGGTCCAGGCCCAGGACGAGCCGCATGGTGGTGGACTTCCCGGCGCCGTTGGGGCCGAGGAACCCGGTGACCTTGCCCGGTGCGACGGTGAACGTGAGGTGGTCGACGGCGCGGGTGCTGCCGTACTCCTTGGTGAGTGCTGCGACCTCGATGCTTGTCATGGCTCCAGCCTCGACAAACGGCGACTCCATGACCTCCCCCGGCCGTGGGGATCTCCTCCCCCGCACGGGGGAACCGCCTGTCGCGGGCGGCTGGCACGATGGCCGCATGCCTCGATTCCTGCGACCGCTGACCCGTGCGGTGACGTATACGCGCTGGGTGCATCTGGTCGTGGGGGCGGTGCCCACCGTGATCGGGTCGTTCATCGTCGGGGTGCACACCGACTCCGTCGCGCACTGGCTGTTTCTCGCGTTGCTGCCGATCCCGCTGGTGGCGGCGGCCGGCCTGGTGCCCGCGATGCGCCTGGCCGAGGGGCTTCAGGCCAGGCTGATGCTGTTCCCGGGACGGCACGCACGCCAAGGCGACGAGAACGCCCCGGAACCGGTCATCGTGGCGCGTCCCGCGCAGACATGGCGCGACCGCGGAGTCACCGCGCTGTGGATGGTGCTCCGCCTCGAAGCGGGAAGCGCGATGGCCTGGCTGTCCATCCAGGCGGGCGCGGCCACGCTGTCGTTCGCCGGCGCCATGGTCGGCGACGACCCCGGTGGCGACTACGTGTTCACCACGCACGGCTCCCACTGGTCCTATCTGTTCCTGGTACCGGTGCCGCTGCTCGTCCTCGTGTTCGTGACGGCGGGTGCGGGCGCGCTCATGGCCAGGACAGCCCTGCGCATGCTCGGCCCCTCCCCCGCCGAACGCCTCGCCGCCCTGGAGGAACGCACCGAGCAGCTGCTCGAGCACAACCGCATCGCCCGCGAGCTCCATGACTCGATCGGCCACGCGCTGACCGTGGCCGTCGTCCAGGCAGGGGCGGCACGCGCCGCGAACAGCCCCGCGTTCACCGATCAGGCGCTGGCCGCGATCGAGGACACCGGCCGCGCGGCGCTGGAGGACCTGGAGCGGGTCCTGAAGGTGCTGCGCGAACCGAGCGAGCCCGCGCACCGCAGGCCCACGCTCGCCGAGGCCGACCGGCTCCTGGATTCGGCGCGGGCCTCGGGCGCGAAGGTCGACGCGGAGATCACCGGACCGCTCGACCGGCTGCCGGGACCGGTGACGCGCGAGGCGTACCGCATCCTGCAGGAGGCACTCACCAATGTGCTGCGGCATGCGGGCGCCGTGCCGGTCACCGTGCGGATCACGGCCGACGAGCGCCGGCTGCTCCTGACCGTGACCAATCCGCTGGACGGCAGCTCCCTCGGCGCCGGCAGCGGTTCGGGGCTGCGCGGTATCCGCGAACGCGCCACGTTGCTCGGCGGCCGCGCGACGGCCGGTCCCGGGGACGGCGAGTGGCAGCTCACGGTCGATCTCCCGGTGTCCTGAGGAGGATCCCTCCCGGCGTCCTGAGGAGGATCCGAGGAGGATCGATGGGTGATCCATGGGTGATCGAAGGGTGATCCAAAAGGGCTGCGCACCACCCCCTAAGCTGGCCGGATGCCGATCACCGTCCTGCTCGTCGACGACGAACCCCTGGTGCGCGCCGGTCTGCGCGCCGTGCTCGAGGCGCAGCCGGACATCGAGGTGGTCGGCGAGGCCGCGGACGGCGCCGCGGTGGTGCCGCTGGTCCGCTCGCTGCGGCCGGATGTCGTGGCGATGGATGTACGGATGCCGCTGCTCGACGGCATCGAGGCCACCCGAGCGGTCCTTCGCTCCGTGGACGCGCCACCCAAGATCCTTGTGGTGACGACCTTCGAGAACGACGAGTACGTGTACGACGCCCTGCGCGCCGGCGCCGACGGCTTTCTGCTCAAGCGCGCGCGGCCCGCGGAGATCGTGCACGCCGTGCGGCTTGTCGCGGAGGGCGAGTCGCTGCTCTTCCCGGCGGCGGTGCGCTCGCTTGCGGCGGAGTACGGCAGCGAGCCGGCGCGTGCGGCCCTGGAGCGGGCGGCGCTCACCGAACGCGAGGCGGCCGTGCTGCGCCTCATGGCCCGCGGGATGTCCAACGCCGAGATCGCGGCCGATCTGGTCGTGGGTGCGGAGACGGTGAAGTCCCATGTCAGCGCCGTACTGGCGAAGTTGGGGGCGCGGGATCGCACCCAGGCGGTGATCGCCGCGTACGAGTCGGGGTTCGTGTCGCCCGGCTGATCACTTCTCCGGGCCTTCGGGCCACCGAATGTGGGCCTCCGGACACTCGCCGTGGCCACGCCGCGGCGAGTACGATCCGGCCAGGCAGGTCGCAGAGCAGGAAGGACGTACGTTGAGCCGGTTGACCGGCGGGGATCCCTCGCTGCTACGACGGATCAACTCGGCCGTGGTGCTGCACGCCCTGCGCAACGCCGACTCCGCGACGCTCACCGAGATCACCCGGATCACGGGCCTGTCCCGCCCCACCGTCGAGGGTGTGGTCGAGGGCCTGATCGAGGCGGGACTCGTCGTCGAGGCCCCCGTCGAGGAGGGTGCGGCCCGGCGGCAGGGCCGGCCGGCCCGCCGCTTCCGCTTCCGTGCCGAGGCCGGGCATCTGCTCGGCCTGGAGATCGGCCCGCACCGGGTGGCCGCGGTCCTGTCGGACCTGGACGGCAAGGTGCTCGGTGCCAACCACAAGCAGGTCGACGAGGTCGCCTCGTCCGACGAACGTCTGGAGCGGCTGCGCACCTGCGTGGCCGAGCTGCTGCGCCGTGCCGGCATCGCCCGTGACGCGCTGCGCGCCGTCGGCGTGGGCAGCCCCGGCATCGTGGAGGCGGACGGCACCGTACGGCTCGGTACGGCGCTGCCCGGCTGGACGGGACTGCCGCTCGGCGAGCGGCTGCGCCGTTCCTTCAAGTGCCCGGTCCTGGTGGAGAACGACGCCAACACGGCGGCGGTCGCCGAGCATTGGAAGGGCGCGGCCCGCGATTCCGACGACGTGGTGTTCGTGCTCGCCGGTCTCAGCCCGGGTGCGGGCTCGCTGATCGGCGGCCGGCTGCATCGCGGCTTCGGGGGTGCGGCGGGCGAGATCGGTGCGCTGCATCTGCTCGGCCGCGACGTCACGCCCGAGACGTTGCTCTCCACGACGGACGAGCCGCTGCACCCGCTCGACGAGCAGGCGGTCACCGAAGTGTTCCAGCACGCCCGCGAGGGCGATGTGGGCGCGAAGGCGGCGGTGGAGCGGTACATCCAGCGGCTTGTCCACGATGTGGCGGCGCTGGTCCTTGCCCTGGATCCGGAGCTGGTGGTGATCGGCGGCTGGGCCGCGGGCCTCGACGGCGTACTGGAGCCGCTGCGCCGGGAGTTGGCCCGCTACTGTCTGCGTCCGCCGCGGGTGGCGCTGTCGATGCTGGGCGAGGCGGCGGTGGCGACGGGCGCGCTGCGGCTCGCGCTCGATCACGTGGAGGAAGAGCTGTTCGCGGTGGAGGGGACAGTGACCGGCCGCTAGGCGTGCGGCTTCGATGCGCGTGGCGAGTGGCTCCGATGCGCGTGACATAACGTGTCCGATATGTCTGCTATCGCTACGGTCGCCGTAGTTGCGCTCGCCCTTCTCCACGTCTACATCCTGATTCTGGAGATGTTCCTGTGGACGGGCCCTCGCGCCCGGGCCGCCTTCGGTACGACGGAGGAGTTCGCGGCCGCGACCAAGGCGATGGCCGCCAACCAGGGCCTGTACAACGGATTCCTGGCAGCCGGACTCCTGTGGGGAGCTTTCGCCTCCGATCCGGTCGGATTCCAGGTACGGGTCTTCTTCCTGGCCTGCGTCGCCGTCGCCGGGCTGTACGGCGCCGCGACGGCATCCCGCAAGATCCTCTTCGTGCAGACGGTGCCCGCCCTGGCGGTCTTCGCCCTGGTGCTGCTGGCTCGCTGAAACTGCGGTGCGCACGGTCGAGCACCCCGGTTCGGACCATCCTTCAGCGCCCTCGACCGACCGCCAGCGTCAGTTCGAGGACCCGCTGTGGCGAGGCGAGATCCGGAAACAGCTCCCGCAGCTGCGACATCCGGTACCGGACCGTCTGAGGGTGGACGAACAGCGCCGCCGCCACCTCGTCCCGCCTGCCCTGGTGCAGCAGCCATGCCCGCAACGTCTCCTCCAGCTTCCGTGCGGTCGCGGCAGGCAAGGTCTGCAACGGTGCGAGGGCTCGGGTACGCAGGTCGGCGAACGCCTCCGCGTCGGCGCTCAGTACCAGCTCGGGCAGGTGGTCCTCGGTGTCGCGAATATCGGAGGAGAGGGAGCGTGCGCGTACGGCTCGTGCGTACGAGGCGGAGGCACGCGTCCATGGCCGGGCCGGGCCGACCACGGCGGCGCGGTCGGTCAGCTGCCGCAGGAGGTGAGCGCGGTCGGCATCGGGGACGAGCAGCACACCGGTGGCATCCGGCAGATCGTCGAGGACGAGGGCGCTCGGGTCGAGCACGCGGTAGGCAGGCCGGGCCTGGGCCGCGGGCAGCAGGACCGCCGTCAGGGAAACCGGCGGCTGCCACCCGGCCCGTTGAGCAGAGGCAAGGAGCACGTCCGGGCTCGCGTCGGCGAGGAGGTCGCGGGCCAGTTGTTCCAGGTGACGTTCGTGGGCCCTTCCCCGGGCGGCCAGTTCGTCGGCGTGGCCGGCGGCGCTCGCGGCGGAGAGCTCGTCGATGTACGCGAAGGTCAGCTCCGCGAACTTGGCGACCTCGGCGGCGGGCAGACCCGCAGGTACAGCGCCCGCTGCCAGGCATCGCCAGGCCACACGGGCGCCGACGCGGTAGGCGCTGAGCAGGGCGTCCATCGAACGGCCGTCGCGCACCTCGCCGCGGCCCAACTCGTAGGCCGCGTCACCGCCGTCACCGCCTGTGGCCTTCCCGCTGGCGAGGTCCAGGTAGTGCCCGAGGGCAGTGCGGACGGCCCCACGGATGGTGCCGCCCATGCGGCCAGAAAGGGCGTTGGCGTAGGAAGGGACCTCGTCGATGATCGCCTGGACGACCTCGTCGGCGGTGGTCTTCAGCGCGGCCCGCAGTGCGGTGACGGTCGTCTCATCCAGGGCCAGTTCGCTGGCCCTCCGGGCTGCATGGCTCATGTTTTTGTTCCCTGCGCATAGTTCTGCCGACCAGATTCACGTCCTGCGGTCAGGACTTTACGCCTTGAGGCACAGCAAGGTGGAGTCATGACGAGTACAGCCCTCCGCAGCAGGGCGTGGAAACTTCTGGAGATGGTCACGACGCCACTGCTGCCGTCGGACTACCTCGACCTGGTCAGCCCGCTGCGTGCGGGCGCCGACCTACGTGGGCGCATCGAAGCCGTGCACCCCGAGACGGGTGACGCCGCGACGATCGTGATCAGGCCGGGACGAGGCTGGCGCGGCCACACAGCCGGCCAGTACGTACGGATCGGGGTCGACGTCGACGGGGTGCTCCTGTGGCGTGCCTACTCCCTCACCTCACCGACCGACCGCCAAGACGGCCGCGTCACGATCACCGTGAAGGCGATCCCGGACGGCAAGGTCAGCAACCACCTGGTGCGCAGGGCGAAGCCGGGCACACTGATCCGGCTCGACCAGCCGACCGGCGACTTCGTACTGCCGCGGGCCAAGCCCGCCAAGGTGCTCTACCTGACGGCCGGCAGCGGCATCACGCCCGTGATGGGCATGCTGCGCGACACCGCATTCGACGACGTCGTCATGGTCCACTGCGCGCCCCGGCCGCAAGACGTGATCTTCCGCAACGAACTGCACGGCCTGGTCGCGGACAAGAAGCTGCGGCTCACCGAGGTGCACACCGAGACGGACGGCATGCTCGACATCGCCCGTCTCGACGCACTCGTACCCGACTGGACCGAGCGCGAGACCTGGGCCTGCGGGCCCGCGGGTCTGCTCGACGCCGCCGAAAAGCACTGGGCCGACCACGGCGTCCCGGACCGCCTGCACACCGAACGCTTCCGCCCCACCGTCGTCGTCACCGGCGAAGGCGGCGAGGTCACCTTCAGCACCACCGGCAAGGCCGTGGACGCCGATGGCGCCACGCCGTTGCTGGACATCGGAGAGGAGGCCGGCGTGCTCATGCCCTCCGGCTGCCGCATGGGCATCTGCTTCGGCTGTGTCACGCCGCTCAAGGCGGGCGCCGTACGCGACCTGCGCACCGGCGAGATCACCGAGGCCGAGCCGGGCGTCCTCATCCAGACCTGCGTGTCCGCCGCGGCGGGCCCCTGCGACATCGAACGGTAGGAGCACCTTGACCGCCATCGACCCCACCGCCCACCTGACCGCGGAGCAGATCGAAGAGCTGGGCCGCGAGCTGGACGCGATCCGCGACGAGGTGATCGCCGCCCGCGGCGAGAAGGACGCCGCCTACATCCGCAAGGTCATCGCGGCGCAGCGCAAGCTCGAACTGGCCAGCAGGGGCGTTCTGCTGTTCTCGATCTTCCCGCCCGCATGGCTGCTCGGCACCGCCGGGCTGTCCGTGGCGAAGATCATGGACAACATGGAGATCGGCCACAACATCCTGCACGGCCAGTGGGACTGGATGCGGGACCCGAAGATCCACTCCACCACCTGGGAGTGGGACCACGTCTCGCCGTCCGAGCAGTGGAAGCACTCGCACAACGAGCTGCACCACACGTACACCAACGTGATCGGCAAGGACAACGATCTCGGCTACGGCATCATGCGCGTCGACGAGGACCAGAAGTGGCACCCGTTCCACCTCGGTCAGCCGCTGTGGAACTTCCTCAACGCCTGCTTCTTCGAGTACGGCATCGCCGCCTACGACCTGGAGCTCGGCAAGAACCTGAGCAAGCGCCGCCGCAAGAACCCGGAGTTCCGCGAGCGGGCCAGGGCCGTGGGCCGGAAGATCCGCAAGCAGGTGCTCAAGGATTACGTGATCCACCCGCTGCTTTCGGGCCCGTCGTTCCTCCCCACGCTCGCCGCCACGTTCACCGCGAACCTGGTCCGCAACATCTGGACCCACTCGGTGATCATGTGCGGGCACTTCCCCGAGGGCGTACAGGTCTTCGAGCGCCGGTCGATCAACGGCGAGACGCGCGGCCAGTGGTACCTGCGCCAGATGATGGGCTCGGCGAACATCAGCGGCAGCAAGGCCATGCACTTCATGACCGGCAACCTGTCGCACCAGATCGAGCACCACCTGTTCCCGGATCTGCCGAGCAACCGGTACGCCGAGGTCGCGGTGAAGGTGCGCGCGCTGTTCGAGAAGTACGAGCTGGAGTACGTCACCGGCCCGCTGCCCAAGCAGGTGTTCTCCGCGTGGCACAAGGTCTTCCGGCTCTCGCTGCCGAACAAGGAGCAGCCCAAGCCCAAGGTCGAAACGCCGGACCGCGAGCGGGAGCTCGTCGCCGTCTGAGGCCCGTTCCTGGTGTGGCTGTTACACCTCAAGACCCGCTCGCCGTCACCCTCGCGACCCGCCGGTCACACGACCGGGCCCGCCGCGGAGGGGGCGACGGGCCGGGTCTGCGGGGTCTCCGTCAGGAGGCCCTGCGCTCCTGTTCGGAGTGGAACTCCACATCGCCGCCGAACGTCAGGCGGCAGGTGTCGGCGCGGTACGTGGCCACCGACACCGCGGCGGTGCGCCCGCCGTGGCCGAAGTAGCGGGTGGTCACCAGGAGCACGGGTGCACCGGGCAGCCGGTCGAGCTGCCGGGCGTCGTCGGCGCGTGCCGAGCCCAGCTCGACCGCGCGGTCCTCGCCCTCGAAGCCGAGCAGCTGCAGTTCGCGCAGCACGACGCGGGCGCGGGTGACGCCGTCCGGAATGTCTATGGCCGACAGGTCGGGCACCGACGCGGCCGGCACGTAGAGCAGGTCGGCGGCGACGGGCTGTCCGCTGTACATCCGCGAGCGGCGCAGCACGTGGACGGCCTCGTCGGCTCCCGTGCCGAGCAGTTCGGCGACCACGGCGGGCGGGATCTCCTGCGTGCAGTCGGCGGGCTGCCAGGCGTCGCCGGAGCTGCCGGGCCAGCCGTTTCCGGCGGCTCCGACGGCCACGCCCATACGGGGCGGGGCGACCGTGGTGCCGACGCCGCGGCGCCGCTGCAGCCGGCCTTCGAGTTCGAGCTGTTCCAGTGCCTGGCGCAACGTCGCGCGGGCGACGCCGAAACGGGCCGCCAGATCACGCTCGTTGGGAAGAATCTCGCCGACCGCGAACTCGGAGTCCAGCGCCTCACCGATCACGGTTTTGAGGTGCCAGTACTTCGTCTCCGGTGCCGTCTCCAGCTGCGTGGTCCCCACCCTGATCCTCCGCATTCGCCCTGGCGTAAATGCCCAGCCACTGGCGGCTTTTACGTGCCCTTGTTTATTAAAGGTTCCTGCACTATCCGCGACGATAGGGCTGCGCACACCCTTGGTCAAGACCAATCCTCGCTCCGTTACAGAGCGCAGCGCTCCGCTCTCATGAGGTGTTCACGAGCTTGTCGCGCACAGGAAAGCCCCCGCCACGGAAGGCGGGGGCTTTTCAGCAAAGGGGACTTGGCGCCCGTATCGGAGAATCCCGGCAATCAGTCCTTGTCGTCCACGAGGAGGGAATCCAGCTTGTCGGGATTGCGCTGGATGTACACGCATCGGACGAGGCCGTCGGCGATGTCGAGCTGCATCATCACGTCGACCTTGCCGTCGATGATCCCCAACAGGGCCGGTCCGCCGTTGAGTTCGACGATGCGGTACTCGTCCAGGGCCGCGCCGGTCTGCCCGGCGACGCCGTGCAGGAAGCGGCCGACCTTGTCCGCGCTCTCCAGGACGCGCAGCGGCGCCTTGGACTTGCCTCCGCTGTCGCCCACGAGGCGTGCGTCGGGCGCGAGCATGCCGATCAGTCCGTCGAGGTCGCCCGCGCCGGCGGCGGCGAGGAACCGCTCGGTGAGCGTGCGGCGTTCAACCGGGTCGACGTCGTAGCGGGGTTTGCGTTCGTCGACGTGTTTGCGGGCGCGGCCCGCCAGCTGGCGTACCGCCGCCTCGGAGCGGTCGAGGGTCTCGGCGATCTGTGCGAACGGGAAGCCGAAGGCCTCGCGCAGCACGAACACCGCACGCTCAAGCGGCGAGAGCGACTCGAGGACCACCAGGACGGCGAGGGAGACGGAGTCCGCGAGTACCGCTTGTTCGGCGGTGTCGGGCACCTTGTCCCCGAACTCGGTATAGACCGGCTCCGGCAGCCAGGGTCCGACATAGGCCTCGCGCCGCGACTGCGCCTGCCGCAGCCGGTCGATGGCGAGCCTGGTGGTGATCCGCACCAGGAAGGCACGCGCGTCCTTCACTTCGGTACGGTCCGCCGCCGACCAGCGCAGCCAGGCCTCCTGGACCACGTCCTCGGCGTCCGCCACGCGCCCGAGCATGCGGTAGGCGACGCCGGTCAGGACCGGCCGCCGGGCTTCGAATTCGTCCACAAGAGTGTCGGTCGGCACCGTTCCATCCCACCTGACGCCATGCGCCTGTGTCCAGCCGGGGTCCGGCCGGAGCCCAACAGGGGGTTACCCAACAGTAGTTGTTGCTGACAGACTGTCTAGGAGCTTCCGGTTGTCCTGGAGCGTCCAGCGCCACCGCCGTGTTGTCCACCGACGAGGAGCAGCATGTCCGCCACCGTCACCTTCAGCGTCGACTCCGCCCAGGGCCCGAAGGATGTGAGCGTCGTCTACCGGCGCGGGGGTTCGGGGGATCCGGTACTTCTGCTGCACGGCATCGGGCACCACCACCAGGCCTGGGACCCGGTGTTCGGGATCCTCGCGGCCGAGCGTGACGTGATCGCCGTGGATCTGCCGGGGTTCGGCGCCTCGCCCGCGCTGCCCGACGGTTTCGCGTACGACCTCGCGAACTTCGTCCCCGCGCTCAACGCCCTGTGCAAGGCCCTCGACATCGAACGGCCGCATGTGGTGGGCAATTCGCTGGGCGGTCTGCTGGCGCTCGAGATGGGCCGCGAGAAGCTCGTACGGTCGGTGACCGCGCTGTCGCCGGCCGGATTCTGGACCCGGGCCGAGCAGCGCTACGCCTTCGGCACGCTGCTTGCGATGCACCGCGGCGCCAAGCTGCTCCCGCTGCCGGCGATCGAGCGGCTCTCCCGCTCCGCGGTCGGTCGGGCCGCCCTCACCAGCGCCATCTATGCGCGGCCCGGGCGCCGTTCACCCGAGGCGGTGGTCGCCGAGACCCTGGCGCTGCGCGAGGCCACGGGCTTCCACGCGACGCTGGCCGCCGGGCGCGGCCTCCGGTGGATCGACGACGTCGACTCCGTCCCGGTCACCATCGGCTGGGGTACCCGGGACCGGCTGCTGCTGCGCCGCCAGGGAGTGCGGGCCAAGCGGGCGATACCCGGCGCCCGCCTCATCGCCCTCAGGGGGTGCGGTCACGTGCCGATGAACGACGACCCGGCCCTCGTGTCCCGGGTGGTCCTCGACGCCAGCTCCTGACGGGACGGCCGCCTTCGCGAACACCCCCGAGCCCAGGGCGACTCCGAGCCCGACGAGCACACTGCCGACCGCCTGCGCCGCGCCGTAGTGCCCCGTGCCGACCAAGGGCGCGGTCGCGGCGGCGGCCACGGGGATGAGGCCCGAGAAGAGCGTGGCCCGCTCGGCACCGATGCGCTGCATCCCCGCGTACCAGCAGACGAAACCGATCACGGTGACGATCACCGCCTGCCAGAGCAGAGCGGTCGCTTCGGCCCCGGTCGGTACGCGCAGAGCGTGGGTGCCCTGGCTCAGCAGGCCGATAAGCAGGGACTCGACGGCCGCGATCCCGCACACCGTCGCCGAGAGCAGCTTGGGGCCGAGCGGGCGTACCAGAGGTACGGCGATCACCGCGAAGCCGACCTCACCGAGCAGCGCGCACACCGAGAACGCGATCCCCGCGGCGTCGGTCCTGCCCCAGCCCTGCACCGTGAACGCCCCTGCCGCGACCAGCAGCGCGCCGTACAGGACGGGCTTTGTCGGCTTACGGGAGCCGAGCAGCGGGACGAGCACCGCCACGACCACCGGCGCGCAGCCCACGAACACACCGGGGACGGCGGGCTCGGCGGTGCGCTCGGCGTAGAGCACGGCCAGGTTGAAGCCGACCATGCCGACGGCCGCCAGCAGGGCGAGGCGTCCCCATTGGCGGCCGGTCAGGCGGCGCAGCGGTGCGAGGGCGCCGCGTCCGAGGAACGGAAGCAGCAGGAGACAGGCGAGCCCGTAGCGCAGGAACTGCCCTCCGGCGTACGGGTAGTCGCCGAGCACACTGTTCGCGGTGAACGAGGCGCCGACCAGGCAGCAGGCGAAGGCGGCGAGGAGGCTGCCGCGCGCGGTGGTGAGGTGTGGTGCGGTCATGCCGTTGACGCTAGAGAGCGAGGCGGTCCGCATTAAGGTCCACTTTCATGACGTCATCGGGGACCAATTCGCCTGCCGCTCAAGACGATGCGCGGGGCTGGACCACCGCCTGGGAACTGCTGCTGCCCGCCGCGGCCGCGCCCGCACGCTCGCGCGGCAAGGCGCTCCAGTCGGCGCTGCGCGAGGCTGTGCGTTCAGGCCGGCTCGCTCCCGGTACCAGGCTGCCGGCCAGCCGTGCGCTCGCCGGTGACCTGGGCGTCTCGCGCGGTCTGGTCACCGAGGCGTACGAGCAGTTGACGGCCGAGGGGTATC
>NZ_JAAKZW010000192.1 GCF_011044995.1 Streptomyces mesophilus
GCCCGTCGCCCTCCACCACCCCCGGCAGGTGACCTTGTGACCGACCGGCAACCGCCGCGCCGCCGCGTCCCCGGACCGGCGAAGCCCCCGCGCCCCGGCGCCCCGCGCCGGCCGGGACCGGGCGCCAGACCGGCCGCCCGCCGCCCGCAGACCGGGTCGCGCAAGCCCGCACCGGCGCTCATCCGGCTCGGCAGCCCCCGCCCCCGGCTGCGCCTGGTGAGCCTCGGCCTGACCCTGGTGCTGCTCGCCTTCGTCGTACGTCTGGTGCAGGTACAGGCCGTCGACGCCAGCGTCTACGCGTCCAAGGCGGAGCAGAACCGGTACTTCAGCAGCACGCTCGCCGCCACGCGCGGACAGATCACCGACCGCAACGGCTATGAACTCGCGACCAGCGTCGACGCCTACGACATCACCGCGGACCCGAAGATGTTCTCGGAGGAGGCCACCGAGACCAAGGACGCGCCCGAGCAGGCGGCAGCGCTGCTCGCGCCCATCCTGGGCAAGGAGGCGGCCGACCTCGCGGACAAGCTCAAGAACCACAAGAAGCGCTACGCAGTCCTGGCCCGCCGCCAGACCCCCCAGGTCTGGAACCAGATCAAGGACCTGAAGAGCGCGCTCGCCGACAAGAACCCCAAGACCGGCGGCGTCCTGGCCGGGATCTTCCAGGAGCCGAGCAGCAAGCGGCTCTATCCGAACGGCGATCTCGCCGCCGGGATACTGGGCTGGGTCAACGCCGAGGGCAAGGGCGGCGGCGGTGTCGAGTCGCAGCTGGACAAGGACCTCGCGGGCGAGGACGGCATGATCACCTATGCCCAGTCCGGCGGTCGCCGGGTACCGACCGCGGGCAGCAGCGAGACCCCCGCCGTGCCCGGCTCGGACGTGGAGCTCACGCTCGACCGCGACATCCAGTACGTGGCGCAGAAGGCCATCGAGGACCAGGTCTCCAAGTCCAAGGCCGACCGCGGCTACGTCGTCGTCCAGGACACGAAGACCGGCGAGATCCTGGCGCTCGCCAACGCGCCCGGCTTTGACCCCAACGACCTGTCCAAGGCCAGCGTGAAGAACCTCGGCAACCCTGCCCTGCAGGACGCCTACGAGCCCGGTTCGACCAGCAAGCTGATCTCGATGGCCGCCGTGCTCGAGGAGAAGGCCGCCGCACCCGACACCCATGTCACGGTGCCCAACCGTCTGCACCGCGGCGACCGTCTCTTCCGCGACGACATCGACCACGAGACCTGGTACCTCACCCTGAACGGCGTTCTCGCGAAGTCCTCCAACATCGGCACGATCCTCGCGACCCAGCAGCTCGGCAAGACGCAGCCGGACGCCAACAAGGTCCTGTACGACTACCTGCGCAAGTTCGGCATGGGCCAGAAGACCGGCACCGGCTTCCCCGGCGAGACCCCGGGCCTCCTGCACAAGCCCGAGGACTGGTCGACGTCCACGCAGTACACGGTCCCGTTCGGCCAGGGCTATTCACTCAACGCCGTGCAGGCCGTCTCCATGTACTCGACCGTCGCCAACGGCGGGGTCCGCGTGGAGCCTTCTCTCGTACGAGGGAAGAAGGGCCCCGACGGCCGGTTCACGCCCGAGGACGAGCCGAAGAAGACCCGGGTCATCAGCGAGGGCACCGCCAAGACGCTCTCCGAGATGCTGCAGTCCGTGGTCGACGACCCGGAGGGCACCGGCACCAAGGCGCAGATCGACGGCTACCGGGTGGCCGGCAAGACCGGCACCGCGAACCGGGTCGACCCGGAGACCGGCCGCTACAACGGCTACACGTCCTCGTTCGCCGGCTTCGCCCCGGCCGACAAGCCGCGGCTCGCCGTCTACTGCGTCGTACAGAACCCGACCAAGGGCAACTACTTCGGCGGCCAGATCTGCGCCCCCATCTACAAGCAGGTCATGGAGTTCGCCCTGAAGACCCTTCAGGTGGCCCCGTCCGGCGCGAAGGCGCCCGGGCTGCCCGTCACGTTCAAACCGGAGGACTGACCCCGACGAACAGCCGGCAACCCCGCGTACGCAGATCCCCACGAGCACTGAACAGGTACCGCCGCCGTGACAACGATCACCCCGGGCCCCGGGAACCAGGCCGAGCAGCCGCCCGGCCACGCCGCCCCATTTCGCCCCCGGCCACCCGCGCCCGGTACGCTCACCGCCGTGCCACACGCTGATCAGTCCCCCACCACCCGTGAGGGCGGCCCCGTGACCTATCCGGGACCGCCGCGGCCGGAGCGGGTCGCGGCGAGCACCCTCGCCGACCTCGCCGCCGCACTGGGTGTCGACGCCCCCGCCGCCGCCGACGTCACCGGCATCACCCACGACTCCCGTGCGGTACGCCCCGGTGACATCTACGCCGCGCTACCCGGAGCCCGTGTCCACGGCGCGGACTTCGCCGCGCAGGCCGCCGATCTCGGCGCCGTGGCGATCCTCACCGACCCGGCGGGCCTGCCCCGCGCGTCGGCCACCGGCCTGCCGGTCCTGGTCGCGGGTGACCCGCGCGGCCGGATGGGCGAGCTCGCGGCCACGATCTACGGGCGTCCCGGTGAGGACCTGCTGCAGATCGGGATCACCGGTACGTCGGGCAAGACCACGACCGCGTATCTCGTCGAAGGTGGGCTCAAGGCGGCCGGCCGCAACACCGGTCTCATCGGCACGGTCGAGATGCGCATCGGCGACGAGCGCATCAAGTCCGAGCGGACCACGCCCGAAGCGACCGATCTGCAGGCCCTGTTCGCCGTGATGCGCGAGCGCGGCGCCGACTCGGTCGCGATGGAGGTCTCCAGTCACGCCCTGGTGCTCGGGCGCGTGGACGGCTGTGTCTTCGACATCGCCGTCTTCAACAACCTGAGCCCGGAGCACATGGAGTTCCACTCCGACATGGAGGACTACTTCCAGGCGAAGGCGCAGCTCTTCACGCCGAAGCGGTCCAAGCTGGGCATCGTCAACTTCGATGACGAGTACGGCCGCAGGCTCGCCAAGGAGGCGACCGTCCCGGTCGTCACCTTCTCCGCCGAGGGCCACCCGGACGCCGACTGGCATGCCGAGCAGGTCGAAGTCGGCCCGATGGACTCCGCGTTCACGGTGATCGGCCCGAAGGGCGAGCGCATCGCCGCCAAGTCCCCGCTGGCCGGCCCCTTCAACGTGGCGAACACCCTCGCCGCGATCGTCGCCCTTGCCGTCGCGGGCATCGACCCGCAGACCGCCGCCGACGGCATCGCCGCCGTGCCCGGCGTACCGGGCCGCCTGGAGCGGGTCGACGAGGGACAGCCGTATCTCGCCGTGGTCGACTACGCCCACAAGACCGACGCCGTCGAATCGGTCCTGCGCGCCCTGCGCAAGGTCACCGAGGGCAACCTGCACATCGTGCTCGGCTGCGGCGGCGACCGGGACAAGACCAAGCGCGCCCCGATGGGTGCGGCGGCCGCGCGGCTCGCCGACACCGCCGTGCTCACCTCCGACAACCCGCGCTCCGAGGACCCCCTCGCGATCCTCGCCACGATGATCGCGGGCGCCGCCGAGGTGCCCGTGCACGAACGTGGCGACGTGGTCCTGTTCGAGGACCGGGCCGCCGCGATCGCCGCGGTGGTCGCCCGTGCCGAGCCCGGTGACACGGTGCTCGTCGCCGGCAAGGGCCATGAACAGGGCCAGGACATCAACGGGGTGGTACGCCCCTTCGACGACCGAGACGTGCTGCGGACCGCAATCCGGCGCCACCGCGCAGCCGCCCAGAACCCCCGGGGATGAAGCTGTGATCGCCCTCTCCCTCGCCGAGATCGCCACCATCACCGGCGGGCAGCCCCACGACATACCGGACACCGGCCGTGAGGTCACCGGCTCCGTCGTCATCGACTCGCGCAAGGTGGAACCCGGCGGACTCTTCGCCGCGTTCGCCGGCGAGCATGTCGACGGCCATGACTACGCGGACAAGGCCATCGCCTCCGGAGCGGCCGCTGTGCTCGCCACCCGGCCGCTCGGCGTGCCCGCGATCGTGGTCGACGACGTCCAGACCGCGCTCGGCACCCTCGCCCGCACCGTGGTGCAGCGCCTGGGCACCGAGGTCGTCGCGCTCACCGGCTCCGCCGGCAAGACGTCCACCAAGGACCTGATCGCGCAGGTGCTCCAGCACCACGCGCCCACGGTCTGGACGCCCGGCTCCCTCAACAACGAGATCGGTCTGCCGCTCACCGCGCTCACCGCGGACAGCACCACCAGGCACCTCGTCCTGGAGATGGGCGCCCGCGGCATCGGCCATATCCGCTACCTCACGGGTCTGACCCCGCCGAAGATCGGCCTGGTGCTCAACGTCGGCACCGCCCACATCGGCGAGTTCGGCGGCCGCGAGCAGATCGCCCAGGCCAAGGGCGAGTTGGTGGAGGCCCTGCCGGCCGACGGCACGGCGGTCCTCAACGCGGACGATCCGCTCGTACGCGCCATGTCCTCCCGTACGAAGGCGAAGGTGCTCTTCTTCGGAGAGGTGGACGACGCGGACGTACGTGCCGAGAACGTCCGGCTCACCGACCAGGGGCAGCCCGCCTTCACGCTGCACACGCCTACCGGGTGCAGCGAGGTGACCTTGCGCCTGTACGGTGAGCACCACGTGTCGAACGCGCTCGCCGCGGCCGCCGTCGCCCATGACCTGGGTATGTCCGCCGACGAGATCGCGACCGCGCTCTCCGGGGCGGGCAACCTGTCCCGCTGGCGTATGGAGGTCACCGAGCGCGCGGACGGTGTGACCGTCGTCAACGACGCCTACAACGCGAACCCCGAATCCATGCGGGCCGCGCTGCGCGCGCTCGCCGCCATGGCGAAGGGCCGCCGGACGTGGGCGGTGCTCGGCAAGATGGCCGAGCTCGGCGATGAAGCGCTGCCCGAGCACGACGCGGTCGGACGGCTCGCCGTCCGTCTCAACGTGAGCAAGCTCGTCGCGGTCGGGGACAGGGAAGCGTCCTGGCTGCAACTGGGCGCATACAACGAGGGTTCGTGGGGTGAGGAGTCGGTGCACGTGTCCGACGCACAGGCGGCTGTCGACCTGCTGCGCAGCGAGCTGCGCCCGGGAGACGTCGTGCTCGTGAAGGCTTCCAGGTCGGTGGGCCTGGAACAGGTCGCGCTCGCACTGCTCGAGGGTGAGGTCTCCGGCCGATGAGGCAGATTCTCTTCTCCGGTGTCATCGGTCTTTTCCTGACCCTGATCGGCACCCCGCTGCTCATCAAGCTGCTCGCGAAGAAGGGCTACGGGCAGTACATCCGCGACGACGGCCCGCGCGAGCACGCCAGCAAGCGCGGTACGCCGACGATGGGCGGTATCGCCTTCATCCTGGCGACGATCATCGCGTACTTCGCCACGAAGCTGATCACGGGAGCGCCGACCACCTTCTCGGGTCTCCTGGTGCTCTTCCTGATGGCGGGCATGGGCCTCGTCGGCTTCCTCGACGACTACATCAAGATCATCAAGCGGCGTTCGCTGGGGCTTCGGGCCAAGGCGAAGCTGGCCGGTCAGCTGATCGTCGGCATCACCTTCGCGGTGCTCTCCCTGCAGTTCGCGGACGTCCGCGGCAACACCCCCGCGTCCATGAAGATTTCCTTCGTGCAGGACTTCGGCTGGACGATCGGCCCGGTCCTGTTCGTGATCTGGGCGCTGTTCATGATCCTGGCCATGTCGAACGGCGTGAACCTCACCGACGGTCTCGACGGTCTGGCGACCGGCGCCTCGGTGATGGTCTTCGGCGCGTACACCTTCATCGGTGTCTGGCAGTTCCAGGAGTCCTGCGCCAACGCCGGGACGCTCACCAACCCCTCGGCCTGTTTCGAGGTACGTGACCCGCTGGACCTCGCGATCGTCGCCTCCGCCCTGATGGGCGCCTGCTTCGGCTTCCTGTGGTGGAACACCTCGCCCGCCAAGATCTTCATGGGCGACACCGGTTCGCTCGCCCTCGGCGGTGCCCTCGTGGGCCTGGCGATCTGCTCCCGCACCGAGCTGCTTCTCGCCCTGCTCGGCGGCCTCTTCGTCCTGATCACCCTGTCCGTGGTCATCCAGGTCGGTGCGTTCCGCCTCACCGGCAAGCGCGTCTTCAAGATGGCGCCACTGCATCACCACTTCGAACTCAAGGGGTGGTCCGAGATCCTTGTGGTGGTCCGCTTCTGGATCATCCAGGGCATGTGCGTGATCGTCAGTCTCGGTCTCTTCTACGCAGGTTGGGCGAACAACAAGTGACCTCACACGGCGCCTTGGACGTCGAGGGCAAGCACGTCACCGTCGCCGGTCTCGGCGTGAGCGGCATCAGCGCCGCCCGCGCCCTGGCCGGCCTCGGCGCTTCGGTGACCGTGGTGGACGGCGGCTCGGGCGAGCTGCACAAGGAGCGGGCGGCGGCTCTCGAGGCGGACGGTATTTCCGTACGTCTGGGAGATGCCGAGACCTTGCCCGATGCCACCTCACTCGTCGTCACCTCGCCGGGCTGGAAGCCCTCGTCCCCGCTCTTCGCGGCCGCTGCCGAAGCGGGCGTCGACGTCGTGGGCGACGTCGAGATCGCCTGGCTCCTGCGCGGTCCCAACGCGGCCCCCTGGCTCGCGATCACCGGCACCAACGGCAAGACCACCACCACGCAGATGCTCGCCTCGATCCTGCGTGCGGCCGGGCTGCGCACCGCCGCGGTCGGCAACATCGGCACCCCGATCGTCGACGTGGTCCTCGAAGGCGACGACGCGTATGACGTGCTCGCCGTGGAGCTGTCGAGCTACCAGCTGCACTGGGCGCCCTCCCTTCGCGCCCACTCCGCGGCCGTCCTGAACCTCGCGCCCGACCACCTCGACTGGCACGGCTCGATGGAGGCGTACGCCGCCGACAAGGGCCGTATCTACGAGGGCAATCAGATCGCCTGCGTCTACAACGTGGCGGACAAGGCCACCGAGGACCTGGTCGTCGAGGCGGATGTCGACGAGGGCTGCCGCGCGATCGGCTTCACCCTCGGCACCCCGGGCCCCTCCGAACTCGGTGTGGTGGAGGGCCTCCTGGTCGACCGCGCCTTCGTCGAGAACCGGCAGAAGAACGCCCAGGAACTCGCCGAGGTCGCCGACGTCAACCCGCCGGCCCCGCACAACATCGCCAACGCCCTTGCGGCGGCGGCCCTCGCGCGTGCCTACGGCGTCCAGCCCGCTGCCGTACGGGAGGGGCTGCGCGCCTTCCGTCCGGACGCGCACCGCATCTCGCACGTCGAGGACGTGGCAGGGGTGTCCTACGTGGACGACTCCAAGGCGACCAACACCCATGCAGCGGAAGCCTCGTTGGCCGCGTACGAGTCCATCGTCTGGATCGCGGGCGGGCTCGCGAAGGGCGCCACCTTCGACGAACTCGTACAGAAGTCGGCCAAGCGACTCCGTGGCGCCGTCCTCATCGGCGCAGACCGCGCGCTGATCGCCGAAGCGCTTCGGCGACACGCGCCAAACGTCCCGGTCGTCGACCTCGAACGGACCGACACTGGGGCGATGTCCGCGGCGGTCCGCGAGGCAGCGCGCCTCGCGCAGCCGGGGGACACCGTCCTCATGGCGCCGGCCTGCGCGTCGATGGACATGTTCGTGAACTACAACAAGCGCGGTGAGGCCTTCGCGGAAGCGGTCCGCGCCCTGGCCGCCGAGACCGCCTAGCCCTGTCCGAGCAGTCACGCCCGGCGGGGGCGGCGGCGACGACTGGAGGGGACACGAGATGGGTGCGAGCCGTTCCGGCACAGTGCGGCGGCCCTCGTCGGGGCCGCGGCCGCGTATGTCGGGCCCCGGCCGTGCGCCGGGCGCCCTGGGGCAGCTCAGACGGCTCTACGAGCAGGCCAAGCGGGCCTGGGACCGGCCGCTGACCGCGTACTACCTGATCCTCGGCGGCAGTCTGCTGATCACGACCCTCGGGCTCGTGATGGTGTACTCGGCGTCGCAGATCCAGGCGCTCGAGTACTCCCTGTCGCCTTCGTACTTCTTCCGCAAGCAGTTCCTCGCGGCCGTGCTCGGCACGATCCTGCTGATCGTGGCGATGCGGATGCCGGTACGGCTGCATCGCGCCCTCGCGTATCCGATCCTCGTCGGCAGCGTCTTCCTGATGATCCTCGTGCAGGTGCCGGGGATAGGGCATGCGGTCAACGGCAACCAGAACTGGATCTCGCTCGGCGGCCCGTTCCAGCTGCAGCCCAGCGAGTTCGGCAAGCTGGCGCTGGTGCTGTGGGGCGCGGACCTGCTCGCCCGCAAGGGCGACCGGCAGATGCTGACGCAGTGGAAGCACATGCTGGTGCCGCTCGTTCCGGTGACGTTCATGCTGCTCGGCCTGATCATGCTCGGCGGCGACATGGGCACCGCGATCATTCTCACGGCCATCCTCTTCGGCCTGCTCTGGCTCGCGGGAGCACCGACCCGGCTCTTCGGCGGTGTGCTCGCGGTCGCCGGTCTGCTCGGCTTCATCCTGATCAGGACCAGCCCGAACCGTATGGCCCGACTTGCCTGTCTGGGCACCTCTGACGCGGGTCCCGGCGACCAGTGCTGGCAGGCTCTGCACGGAATCTACGCACTCGCCTCAGGCGGATTCTTCGGTTCCGGTCTCGGCGCCAGTGTGGAAAAATGGGGCCAACTGCCCGAACCCCACACGGACTTCATCTTCGCCATCACCGGGGAGGAGCTCGGCCTGGCGGGGACGCTGTCCGTACTCGGTCTCTTCGCGGCTCTAGGCTATGCGGGTATCCGCGTGGCCGGACGCACGGAGGAGCCCTTCGTGAGGTATGCCGCGGGAGGTGTGACCACCTGGATCACGGCCCAGGCCGTGGTCAACATCGGTGCGGTGCTCGGCCTGCTGCCGATCGCCGGTGTCCCGCTCCCGCTGTTCTCCTACGGAGGCTCGGCCCTGCTGCCGACCATGTTCGCGATCGGTCTGCTCATCGCGTTCGCGCGTGATGAACCCGCGGCCCGGGCCGCACTTGCCATGAGGTTGGCAGCCTCTGGTAAGAAGCGGTCTGCGGGGAGATGGAACACGATGCGACGGCGCGCCAAGGCGCGACCGTCCGGAGAGCGGTGAATTTCGGTGCATGTCGTACTCGCCGGTGGGGGGACCGCCGGCCACATCGAGCCCGCGCTCGCCCTCGCGGACGCCCTGCGCAGGCAGGACCCGACCACGGGCATCACGGCCCTGGGCACGGAGCGTGGACTCGAGACCCGGCTCGTACCCGAGCGCGGCTATGAACTCGCGCTGATCCCCGCCGTACCGCTCCCGCGCAAGCCCACCCCCGAACTGCTCACGGTCCCGGGCCGCCTGCGCGGCACCATCAAGGCCGCCGAGCAGATCCTGGAGCGCACCAAGGCCGACGCCGTGTGCGGCTTCGGCGGATACGTGGCGCTGCCCGCGTACTTCGCGGCCAAGCGCCTCGGCGTGCCGATCATCGTGCACGAGGCCAACGCGCGGCCCGGTCTGGCCAACAAGATCGGCTCGCGCTACGCCGCGGCGGTCGCAGTCTCCACGCCGGACAGCAAGCTGCGCGGCTCCCGCTACATCGGCATCCCGCTGCGCCGCACCATCGCGACCCTCGACCGCGCCCGGGTCCGCCCCGAGGCGCGCGCCGCGTTCGGGCTCGACCCCAACTTGCCGACGCTGCTGGTTTCCGGCGGCTCGCAGGGCGCTCGCCGCCTCAACGAGGTCGTCCAGCAGGCGGCCCCGTATCTCCAGCAGGCGGGCATCCAGATCCTGCACGCGGTCGGCCCGAAGAACGAACTGCCGCACGTGCAGCAGATGCCGGGGATGCCCCCGTACATCCCGGTACCGTACGTGGACCGGATGGACCTCGCGTACGCCGCGGCCGACATGATGCTCTGCCGCGCGGGCGCGATGACCGTCGCCGAACTCTCCGCCGTCGGACTTCCGGCCGCCTACGTCCCGCTGCCCATCGGCAACGGCGAACAGCGGCTGAACGCCCAGCCGGTGGTCAAGGCGGGCGGCGGACTCCTCGTCGACGACGCGGAACTGACGCCGGAATGGGTCCAGCACAATGTGCTGCCCGTCCTCGCCGATCCGCACCGGCTGTACGAGATGTCCCGCGCCGCCTCGGAGTTCGGCCGCCGGGACGCCGACGAACTTCTGGTCGGCATGGTGTACGAGGCGATCGCGGCGCGCCACCGGGCGTGAGCACGCGACCGGACGAAGCGGCACGCCACAGGGCGTGAGAAGGCAGGCGAGCGTGGCCGGACCCTCAGCTGTCACCGGAGAACGGCAGCGGCCGAAGGCCCCGGCCCGTCCGCCGCGGCCTTCCCCCGGCCGCCGTCTGCCCTCGCCCCGGCTGCTGCTCGCCGTCGCCGTCCTCGTGACGGTCCTCGGCGGGGGAGCCATCTGGCTGCTTTACGGCTCGGAGTGGCTGCACGTGGAGCGCGTGACGGCCTCGGGGACCCAGGTGCTGACCCCGGATCAGGTGCTCGACGCCGCGTCCGTTCCGGTCGGTGCGCCCCTGATTTCCGTCGACACCGAGGCGATTGAGGACCGGTTGCGGCGACAACTGCCCCGTATCGACTCCGTTGACGCGGTGCGTTCCTGGCCGCACGGAATCGCGCTGAAAGTGACCGAACGCAAGCCGGTTCTGCTCCTCGAAAAGGACGGCAAGTTCGTCGAAGTGGACGCGGAAGGCGTGCGGTTCGCGACCGTCACGAGCGCCCCGAAGAACGTACCGAAGCTGCAATTGACCGCCGACCGCTCACCGAGTCTGCATCGCTTCGGGATCGACCGGCTGCTCGTCGAAGCGGTGGAAGTGGCCCGCGACATCCCGCCCGCGGTGGCCTCCCGTACCCGCACGATGGAAGTGCGTTCATATGACTCCATCTCCCTGGAGTTGAGCGACGGCCGTACCGTCGACTGGGGAAGCGGCGAGAAGGGTGAGTCGAAGGCCGCCGCGTTGACCGCGCTGATGAAAGCGGCTCCGGATGCCGGTCACTTCGATGTGAGTGCCCCCACTTCCCCTGCCGTATCAGGGAGTTGACGCACATAGGTGCTGGCCAGCACCCTGGTTGGTCAGCGCAACGGCTGATCACATAGGGTGAAAAGAAAAACGGGAGGTTCGGCGTGTTCGTTGAACGCGCGCCACTTGTCGACTTAGTGTCCTGTTCGGAAGGGTCAGACAAAGACCAGCAACAGACGCACTGGTAACCCTAAACTTCAGCGTTAGGGTTCGGGTCGGCGCTCGGACCGTCCCAAATTCGGCATCAGTCGTCGCTCGCTCGACCGGCGAGGCGACGCACGTAACTCGAGGCGAGAGGCCTTCGACGTGGCAGCACCGCAGAACTACCTCGCAGTCATCAAAGTCATCGGTGTCGGCGGCGGTGGTGTCAATGCCATCAACCGGATGATCGAGGTCGGTCTCAAGGGTGTCGAGTTCATCGCCATCAACACCGACGCGCAAGCCCTGTTGATGAGCGACGCCGACGTCAAGCTCGACGTCGGCCGTGAACTCACCCGCGGACTCGGCGCCGGCGCCAACCCCGCCGTCGGCCGCAAGGCCGCAGAAGACCACCGCGAGGAGATCGAGGAGGTCCTCAAGGGGGCCGACATGGTCTTCGTCACCGCCGGTGAGGGCGGCGGCACCGGCACCGGCGGCGCACCCGTCGTCGCCAACATCGCCCGCTCGCTCGGCGCCCTCACCATCGGTGTGGTCACCCGGCCGTTCACCTTCGAGGGACGCCGGCGTGCCAACCAGGCGGAGGACGGCATCGCCGAACTCCGCGAAGAGGTCGACACCCTCATCGTCATCCCCAACGACCGCCTGCTGTCCATCTCGGACCGCCAGGTCAGCGTCCTGGACGCGTTCAAGTCCGCGGACCAGGTGCTGCTCTCGGGTGTCCAGGGCATCACCGACCTCATCACCACGCCCGGCCTGATCAACCTCGACTTCGCGGACGTCAAGTCCGTGATGTCCGAGGCGGGTTCGGCGCTCATGGGCATCGGCTCGGCGCGCGGCGACGACCGCGCGGTGGCCGCCGCGGAGATGGCGATCTCCTCGCCGCTCCTGGAGGCGTCCATCGACGGCGCCCGCGGTGTGCTGCTCTCCATCTCCGGTGGCAGCGACCTCGGTCTCTTCGAGATCAACGAGGCCGCCCAGCTGGTGAGCGAGGCCGCGCACCCCGAGGCCAACATCATCTTCGGCGCGGTCATCGACGACGCGCTCGGTGACGAGGTCCGGGTCACGGTCATCGCGGCCGGCTTCGACGGCGGCCAGCCGCCGGCGAAGCGGGACAACGTGATCGGCGCGTCCTCGAGCAAGCGCGAGGAGCCGACCCCGGCACGCACCGAGTCCCGCCCCGCGTTCGGCGGCCTCGGCAGCGTGACCCCGCGCGAGGAGACCTCGGCACCCGAGCCGGTCGCGGAGGCCAAGCCGGCCGACGCCCCGGCCGCGCCGATCGCCCCGCCGCAGGTCCCGCCGGCCCGTCCCTACCAGGACACCCAGGCCGAGGAGCTGGACGTACCGGACTTCCTGAAGTGACACCGGTACCCATAGCGGCACAGCATGATCTCGTGAGCGGCGCCCACTTCGCCTTCACCAACCGGTGGGGCGGGGTGAGCGCCGTTCCGTACGAGCAGCTCAACCTGGGCGGCGCGGTCGGCGACGACCCCGGGTCCGTTCTCCGCAATCGTGAACTCGCGGCGCGGTCCCTGGGATTCGATCCGGACCAGGTCGTCTGGATGAACCAGGTGCACGGCAAGGACGTGGCCGTCGTCGACGGCCCCTGGGATTCCGCCGCGGACATCCCCTCCGTGGACGGGGCGGTGACCGCACGACGGGGCCTGGTCCTCGCGGTCCTCACCGCCGACTGCACCCCCGTACTGCTCGCCGACCCCGCCTCCGGCGTCATCGGCGCCGCGCACGCGGGGCGGCCGGGAATGGTGGCCGGGGTGGTCGCCGCGACCGTCGAGGCGATGGTGAAGCTGGGCGCCGAGCCCGGCCGGATCATCGCCCGCACCGGCCCCGCCGTGTGCGGCCGCTGCTACGAAGTCCCCGCAGACATGCGCGCGGAGGTGGCGGCCGTGGAGCCCGCGGCGTATACGGAGACCAGTTGGGGAACCCCGGCGGTCGACGTCACGGCCGGGGTGCGGGCCCAGTTGGAGCGGCTCGGGGTGGGCGATGTCGCCGAATGCGGCGTGTGCACCCGGGAATCCGCCGATCACTTCTCGTACCGCCGCGACCGTACGACGGGCCGGCTCGCAAGCTATGTCTGGCTGGACTGATACGACATGACCGACCGTAAGGCCGAACTCGCGGCAAACCTCGCAGAGGTGGAGGAGCGGATCGCGGCCGCGTGCGCGGCGGCAGGTCGCGCGCGCGAGGAAGTGACCCTCATCGTGGTCACCAAGACCTTCCCCGCGAGCGATGCCCGTCTGCTGTCCGAACTCGGCGTACGCCATGTCGCGGAGAACAAGGACCAGGACGCGGCGCCCAAAGCGGCCGCCTGCGCGGACCTTCCGCTGCAGTGGCACTTCGTCGGGCAGCTGCAGACCAACAAGGTCCGTTCCGTGGTGGGTTATGCGGATGTCGTGCAGTCGGTGGACCGGGCGAAGCTGGTCACCGCGCTGTCGACGGCGGCGGTGCGCGCCGAACGTGAAGTGGGCTGTCTGATCCAGGTCGCGCTCGACGCCGAAGTGGGCGGGCGAGGGGACCGCGGTGGCGTAGCCCCGGACGGAATCGAGGAGTTGGCGGCGCTTGTCGCGGAATCTCCCGGATTGCGGCTCGACGGACTGATGACCGTCGCTCCGCTCGCAGGACCGTACGCCGGTGAACAACTCGAGGCGTTCAAGCGGCTGATGGATTTGTCGACTGACCTGCGCAGCGCTCATCCGGCTGCGAACATGGTCTCGGCAGGGATGAGCGCGGACCTCGAACAGGCCGTTGCGGCAGGGGCGACACATGTACGCGTCGGCACTGCGGTACTCGGAGTCCGACCCCGGCTCGGGTAACGTCGCCAAGAAGTCGGACCACAGCAGAAAATATGGTGATTCTCGCAGATCAGCGGGGATATCCGGTGGATCGTGGGCACTTGGCGGCGCCGGCGTATCCACCTCAGAGCGGAGGACTCAGAGCATGGCCGGCGCGATGCGCAAGATGGCGGTCTACCTCGGCCTCGTGGAGGACGACGGTTACGACGGCCGGGGCTTCGACCCCGATGACGAGTTCGAACCCGAGCTGGACCCCGAGCCGGAGCGGGACCGCAGGCGGCACGAGCCGTCGCGTGAACTGCACCGGGAGGAACCGGAGCGAAAGGTACAAACTCCCGCACCCCGGGCGCCTATTTCATCCTCGGTCCCGGTCGCGGCCGGGGGTTCGAGTGCGCTTTCGGCTGAAATCGGACGTCCCGCTCGTATTGCCCCCGTGGCATCCATCACACCTGAACGTCAGAGCCTGGAGAAGAACGCACCGGTGATCATGCCCAAGGTTGTGTCCGAGCGGGAGCCGTACCGCATCACGACGTTGCATCCTCGGACCTACAACGAGGCCCGTACCATCGGGGAACACTTCCGTGAAGGCACTCCGGTGATCATGAATCTGACGGAGATGGACGACACGGACGCGAAGCGTCTGGTGGACTTCGCCGCCGGTCTGGTCTTCGGACTGCACGGCAGCATTGAGCGGGTGACGCAGAAGGTGTTCCTGCTGTCTCCTGCTAACGTCGATGTCACGGCGGAGGACAAGGCCCGCATCGCAGAGGGCGGGTTCTTCAACCAGAGCTGAGACGCAGTACCGGCAGAACACGAACAGCACGAGACACAGGGGAGAGGGAAGCGCGAGTCATGAGCGTTGTCTGGAATGTGCTCTATATCGCGTTGACGTTGTTTCTTGTGGTGCTGATCTTCCGGTTGGTCATGGACTACGTCTTCCAGTTCGCCCGCTCATGGCAACCCGGCAAGGCGATGGTGGTCGTTCTGGAGGCCACCTACACTGTCACTGATCCACCGCTCAAGCTTCTGCGGCGGTTCATTCCGCCGCTGCGTCTCGGGGGCGTGGCGCTCGACCTGTCCTTCTTCGTGCTGATGATCATCGTCTACATCCTGATCTCCGTTGTGAGCCGGCTGTGAGCACGATGTCTATTACGGTCTTGCCGAATGCCGACGACTACGTTGAGGTGAAGAGATGCCGTTGACCCCCGAGGACGTGCGGAACAAGCAGTTCACGACTGTCCGCCTCCGAGAAGGCTATGACGAGGACGAGGTTGATGCCTTCCTCGACGAGGTCGAGTCCGAACTGACCCGCCTGCTCCGCGAGAACGAGGACCTGCGCGCCAAGCTGGCCGCAGCGACCCGTGCCGCCGCGCAGAACCAGCAGCAGGGCATGCGCAAGCCCCCGGAGCCCCAGGACCAGCGTGGTCCGGGCGCACCCGTGCCCGCCGGCATATCGGGCCCGCCGCAGCAGATGGGCGGCCCCATGGGCGGTCCGCCGCAGCTGCCGAGCGGTGCCCCGCAGCTTCCGGCCGGTCCCAGCGGACACGGTCCGCAGGGTGGCCACGGCCCGCAGGGTGGACACGGTCCGCAGGGCGGCCACGGTCCGCAGGGCCCCGGCCCGATGCAGGGCGGCCCCATGGGCGGTCCGATGGGCGGCCCCATGGGCAACCACGGTCCGCAGATGCCGCAGCCCGGTCAGGGCCCCGGCGGCGACAGCGCCGCGCGCGTGCTCTCGCTTGCGCAGCAGACCGCCGACCAGGCGATCGCGGAGGCCCGTTCCGAGGCCAACAAGATCGTGGGCGAGGCGCGTTCGCGTGCCGAGGGCCTCGAGCGCGACGCCCGTGCCAAGGCCGACGCCCTGGAGCGGGACGCGCAGGAGAAGCACCGCGTCGCGATGGGCTCCCTGGAGTCCGCCCGCGCCACGCTCGAGCGCAAGGTCGAGGACCTGCGCGGCTTCGAGCGCGAGTACCGCACGCGTCTGAAGTCCTACCTGGAGTCGCAGCTGCGTCAGCTGGAGACCCAGGCCGACGACTCGCTGGCTCCGCCGCGGACCCCGGCGACCGCTTCGCTGCCGCCGTCGCCGTCGATGCAGCCGGCCGGTGCGGGTGCGCCCTCCATGGGCGGCCACACCATGGGCGGTCAGCAGTCGATGGGCGGCCAGCAGTCCATGGCCGGTGCGCCTTCGTACGGTGGCCAGCAGCAGATGTCGCCGGCGATGACCCAGCCGATGGCGCCGGTGCGGCCGCAGGCTCCGCAGCCGATGCAGCAGGCTCCCTCGCCGATGCGCGGGTTCCTGATCGACGAGGACGACAACTGACAGGCTGTACGCGCCTGATGTGCGCGTAGCCGTCGGCGGCTGTTAGGGCCGGGCCCCGGGGATTTCCCCGGGGCCCGGCCCTTTTGTATGTCTGGAGCTGTGCAGGTGTGCGGCGGTACGGATCGCCGAAGCGGTGAGGGCCGTGGATCCACCGGATCGGGTGGCGGC
>NZ_JAAKZW010000193.1 GCF_011044995.1 Streptomyces mesophilus
GGGTAAGGGGGGTGCTGCCGGGGGCGGCTGTGCGGCCGGCTACTCGGTGTCGGCCAGGATGGAACGGGGGTGCAGGCGGAGGATTCCGATGCCGGGGACGACGGTGGAGACCAGGGAGATCCCGAGCCCGATGCCGGCGACCTTGCCGACCGTGGCCGGCTCGACCCGTACCGTCGGTGGAGCGATCGCGACATCCGGAGGACCGGCCGCGGTGACGGGCGTGCCGTTCTTGGCGTCGTCGTTCTTGCCGCCGAGGAGCGCGTCACCCGCGCTCTGCCCGGCGAGCGAGCCGGCCAGTGCGGCGAGCGCCACGGCGGGCAAGGCCACCGCCGCGATTTCCACCGCGTGCTGGCCGATGAGCTTCCACTTCTTCTCGCCCATCGCGAGCAGCACGCCGAGCTCGCCGCGCCGCTCGCGGATCTGCAGCATCACGATGAGGCCGAGGATCAGCGCCCCGGCCAGGGCGATCACCCAGACGATCAGTCCCGCGAACGTGCCGACCTGCTGGATCGGCCGGACCTGGTCCCGGTACGCCTTGTCGTTGACCCGGAAGTCGAAGGTGCCCTTGCCCAGGAGACGCTCCGCTTCGGCGTGCAGCTGCTTGGCCTGTTCCGGCGAGCCGATCCTGAACACCGCTTCGCTGACCTTCGCGGTGCTGCTGCCCAGCGTCCGTGCCGTGTCCACCGGTACGTACAGCGTGTTGCCGGGCAGTTCGTGCGGCGGCTTCCACACCGTCGGATCCTGTGCCGGGTCCTGGAAGATGCCGACGATCTTCAGCGGTACCGTGCGCTTGCCGTCCGCCGATTGTGCCTGGACGGTGTTGCCGACCTGGAGACCGTTCTTGTCGGCCAGACGCTGCTCGATCATCGCGACGTGGCGGCCCGCGTCCTCGGGGGCGATGCCGCGGCCCGCCGTGACCTTCATCGATCCGTACGAGAAGGGCAGCAGCATGCCCGAGTCGCGGAGGCCGTGCACGGCCAGCGGGCTCTGCGCCTTCTTCCCTGTACCGGCGCCGGCGTCCCCGGGTTCCGGCACGCCCGATGTCAGCGGCGTGAAGCCACGTGTTCCGGCCCGCACTGGAAGCTCCGGGTTGTAGCGGTGCACGAGGTGCGAGCTGCCGAGCCGGTCGGCGAGGGCCGGCGTGAGGCCCTTCTTCTTCACCGTGACGTCGACACCGATGGTGCGCTGCGCGTCGGCTTCCTGGCGTGCGGCGGCGCCCTGAAGCAGGAAGCCGCCCAGGAGCAGGGTGCAGATGACGAAGAAGATGCCCAGCAAGCCGGCGGTTCTGGATTTTCTGGCACCCAGGTTCATCCCGGCGCGCTTGACGAAGTTCATGCAGGAGACCAAAGCAGCCCGCTGTTTGCAGGGAGGTAAGCGTGTTACAGCGGCATAAGGGCCACAGGGTCCCGCCGTTCCCGCGTCCTTATCCGGCTGCAAACATGCTCTTGGTTCTATGAGGACATGAGAGTTCTGGTAGCCGAGGACCACCGTGTTCTCGCCCGCACCATCGCCACCGGCCTGAGACGCCAGGCGATGGCCGTCGACATCGCCCGTACGGGTGCCGAGGCCGAGCAGATGTGCCTGCTCACTGCCTACGACGTGCTGATCCTCGATCGTGACCTTCCCGTCATGAGCGGCGACGAGGTGTGCAGGCGGCTGCGTGAACTCCATGACCCGCCGCGGATCCTGATGCTGACCGCGGCCGGCGAGCTCACCGACAGGATCTACGGCCTCACCATGCTCGGCGCGGATGATTACCTGCCCAAGCCTTTCGACTTCGCCGAACTCGTCGCCCGTGTAAGGACATTGGGGCGTCGCGCACCCAAGCCGCCGCCCGCCGTGCTGCGCTTCGGGAACATCACCCTGGAGCAGGCCAGGCGCACGGCGACAGTGGACGGCCGCCCGTTGGAACTGACCCCGAAGGAATTCGCGGTCCTGCACCTGCTGCTCCTGGCAGGCGGAGCGCCGGTGCCGCACGACGAACTGGTTCGCACCATCTGGGACGAGCACCTCGACCCGCGCACCAGCGCGGTCCGCGCCACGGTGAGCCGCCTGCGCGGCAAACTCGGCGACCCCGGCCTGATCCTCGCCGACAAGGGAGAGGGGTACCGGCTGTGCGACTGAACCCACGGGCCCTGCTGAGCAAGCTGCCCTTCCGCGCCCGCCTGGCCGCGGCCTTCTCCGTGCTCTTCCTGCTCGCCGGTGTCCTCCTGCTCGCCTTTGTGGTGCTGCTCGTGCGCTACGGAACGGAACAGCAGGTCCAGGGGATGTCGATCACGTACGGCAACGTGCCGAACGACGACGGAGTGAGCGAGCCCGCAGCACCTTACGAGTCCGTGTCCCCTCGGCCTGCCCGGCCGGATGGGACGCCTGAGGCCCCGAGTGACGTGGCCGAGATCCAGAAGATCGACCAGACCGTGCAGGCCGTCCAGGACACGGCGCTGCGTCAGATGCTGCTCTGGTCCGCCGTCGGGCTCCTCGTCATGGCCGTGCTGGCCGGAGTGCTCGGCTGGTGGCTCGCGGGCCGCGCGCTGCGCCCCGTCGTCTCCATGACCGAAGCCGCCCGCCACATCAGTGAGCAGAACCTGCACCAGCGACTGGCGCTCACCGGTCCCTCCGACGAACTCCACCGGCTCGCCGACACCTTCGACACCATGCTCGACCGGCTGCAGAAATCCTTCGAAAGCCAACGGCGCTTCGTCGCCAACGCCTCCCACGAACTCAAGACCCCCCTCGCGGTGCAGCGCACCAGCCTCCAGGTCGGCCTCGCCGACCCGCTGCCCGAGGGCCTCGCCGACGTCCGCGAGGACTTGCTCGACGCCAATCGCGAGGCGGAACAACTCGTCGACGCACTCCTGCTCCTGGCCCGCAGCGACCGGGGCCTGGAGGAGACCGAGGACGTGGACCTCACCGCCACCGCCCGACTCGCAACCGCTGAACTCGCGCCGCACGCCCACCACAACGGCGTACATATCGACTTCGACACCACCACCGACGCCGCCCTGAGTGTCCCCGGCGACCCCGTCCTGCTCCGCCACCTCCTGACGAACCTGATCCGCAATGCCATCCAGTACAACCACCCCGACGGCCACGTCCACGTACGAGTCGACGCCCGCACCCTGACGGTGACCAATACCGGCCCCCACGTGCCTCCCGACCGGATCACCGACCTGTTCGAGCCCTTCCGCCGCCTCGACGGCGACCGCACCGCCACCACTGGCCACGGCCTGGGCCTGTCCATCGCCGCCTCCATCGCCGAGGCCCACCACGCCACGCTGACGGCCCACCCCGGCGCTGCCGGAGGCCTCACCCTGACGCTGCACTTTCCGTGAGCGGCGCCCCGTACGAGAGTCGCGGGAGATCTGATCCGGGTGAACTGGCCGACTCATCCGCCTTTACAGCCCCTGACCTGGGTCGGGCTGAGCCCAGGCGAAGGACGGCCGGCCACGCGGCGCCCTCGCCTCGATGTCCGATGCCACGTGGAGCAGCAGGTCCTCCGTGAAGCGTCCGCCGATCAGCTGGACGCCGGAGGGCAGGCCGTCGCGCAGGCCGGTGGGGACGGAGATGGCGGGCAGGCCGAGGACCGGGACCGCCTGCATCGGCCATTGCGCGGCAAGGAGTTCGGCCATACGGGAGTCGCCGGCGAGGTCGGCGTCCTGCTCGAAGGGCACCTCGGCGGCGACCGGGGTCAGTACGACGCGGTCCTGACCCAGGTAGCGCTGAAGGCGGCCGATCAGCGTGCCGCGGCGTGCGTAGCCCCGGATGTAGTCGGTGAGGGAGGGCTGTTCGCCCCAGATCTGCGCGGCGGCACGGAACGAGGACGCCAGGGAGTCGCGGACGGCGTCGTCGCCGAACATCTCGATCTCGGTCATCATCGTCTTCAGCTCTTGGTAGAGCAGCAGCGACCAGAGCCGTGCGGCCTCACCGAGTTCGGGGAGCTCCACCTCCTCCACCTCGTGACCGGCCTCGGTGAGCCAGCGGGCGGCGTCGTCGAGCGCCGCGTTCACGGCGGGCTGGGCCTTGACCACTCCCGCGTCGCGTACGAGGGCGACCTTGACGCGTCCGGGCGTGCCCAGCGGCGGGCGCACCGGCAGGCCGACGGGGTCGTCGAGGTCCGGCGTCACCATGGCGTGCAGGCCGAGCCGTACGTCGTCTACGGTCCAGCCGAGCGGGCCGTGCACCGCCATGGTCTGGAACGACAGAGGGCTGTCGAACTCCTCGGCGCCGCGCGGCTCCACGCCGGAGATCAGACCCACGGTGGGGCGCAGACCGACGGCGCCGCAGCAGTAGGCGGGGAACCGGACGGAACCGCCGATGTCGTTGCCCTGCGCGATCGGGGTCATGCCGGCGGCGACCGCCGCGGCCGCGCCCCCGGAGGACCCGCCCGGAGTGTGGCCGGGGTGCCACGGGTTGAGCGTCTTCCCGTGCAGGTCGTTGGAGGTGAACCACCGTACGGCGAAGGCGGGGCTGTTGCTGCGGCCCAGGAGGGTCGCGCCGGCCTCGCGCAGCGCGGCGACGCATGCGGCGTCGCCCTGGGCGACGGCACCGGCCCAGGCCGCCACACCGTGCGAACTGGCGAAGCCGCGCTGCGAGGTATTGATCTTGATGGAGACCGGGACGCCGAGCAGCGGCGGCAGATCCCCGCCGGCGGCGACCGCCGCGTCGGCTTCGGCGGCCTGGGTGAGCACCTCGTCGGGCCGGATGTCGACCAGTGCGTTGACGTGGGGGTTGGTTTCCTCGGCGCGGGTGAGGAACGCCTGCGCGACCTCGGTCGCGGAGAAGCTCTTCTCCCGTATACCGGCGGCCAGTTCGGCGGCCGGGCGGTCCCACAGAGGCTTGTCGCCCACGGTCTCGGTCATCGTCGTCTCCAAAGGAAAGGAAGAGAGGTTCACTTGGCGGTCCCGCCGAGGTGGGCGGCCCACGGCATGCTCATGTAGGCGAAGGAGGGCGGTGCGCCGCTGATGCGCTTGTTCATGAACATCCGCTCGTGCGTGGTGGCCAGGAACACCGCCGGTGTGGTCGGTGTGAACAGGGCCTGGGCCTCGGTGTAGGCCTTGGCCGAAGCCGCCGGGTCGGAGGCGGTACGCGCCTGGTCGAGCAGCCGGGCGACCTCGGGATTGTCGTAGCCCGTCCAGTTGAAGATGCCGCGCGGTGTGACGCTCTCGGCGACGTAGGACGCCGGATCGGTCATGCCCACATAGCCGAAGGTGAGCACGAGATCGAGCCCCTTGCGCACGGCGGGGTCGTAGAAGAGAGACGACATCTCGGTGGGCTGGAGCTGCTTGATCTTGATGTCCAGTCCGATCTTCTCTGCGGCGGCCTGGATGAACGTGAGGGCCTGGAGCGAGCGTTGGTCGCCGGCGGGGATGGCCGCCACCAGTGGACGCGACGGGGCGCCGGCCTCGGCGAGAAGCTTCTTCGCCTTCTCCTCGTCCTGCTCGGGCACGTCGGGCAGCGCGGCGTAGGCGGTGTCGAACGCGTCGGCCGCCGGGTCGCCGCGCCAGGTCACGGGCGGGACAAGGGACTTGAGGGTGGTGGCGGCCCCGCCGAACACGTTCTTGATCAGGGCCTCGCGGTCGACGACAAGGGACAGCGCGTCGAGCAGCCGGCGATCCGCGGCGGGTGACTCGGCGTGCCCTGGGATCAGCAGCACGTTCTGCGTCGACGGGCCGAGGTGCAGCGCGCCGTTGTCGGCCTTGGCGAGCGCGGTGGCGCTGCTGGGCGGCAGCTCGTACGTGCCGTCCACCTCACCGGAAAGCAGTGCGCTGGTCAGGGTGTTGCTGTTGGTGATGAACTGGAACTCGATCCGCTGCACCTTCGCCTTGAGCCCCGTGTCCCAGTAGGAGTCGTTGCGCTCGAGGGTGATGGTGCTGCCGGACTTCCAGGAGTCCAGCTTGTACGGGCCCGTACACATCAGGCCGCCCTTGGGCGACCCGTAGGCGGGGCCGGCTTTCTCGGCGTACGACTTCTTGCTGACCGCGCCGAACGAGGTGGCCAGCGCCTTGGGCAGCGTCTGGTCGTACCCCTTGGTGCGCAGCGTCACGCGCTGGGGGCCGTCGGCCTCGATCGCGGTGACGTCGGCCAGGTAATTGCCGTACAGGGCCTGCGTCTTGGGGTCGCGCTGGCGCTCCAGGCTGTGGACGACGTCCTCGGAGGTCATGGGGGAGCCGTCCCAGAACGTCACGCCGCTGCGGAGGTCGATCACCAGCGTGCGGTCGTCGGACCAGCCGACTTTCTCGGCGAGCCCCGGGCTCAGGGAGAAGTCGGCGTTCATCCGCGTCAGGGTGTCACAGAGGTTCGCGCCGACCGTCTGGGGCGAGTAGTCACCGACCTTCGCCGGGTCCAGCGTGGTCGGTTCACCGTAGGGGAGGGCCCAGGTCACGCGGTCGACCTCGGAGGTGCCGGGCGGTGTGGTGGTGGACAGGCGCCTGGGCTTGGGGGTGTCGTGGGTGCCGTTCGGTGCGCCGCTGCACGCCGTGGCGACCATGAGCCCCACGACGGCGCACACCGCCGGCACCGTTTTCTTCGCAGCCATAGCTGATGCTCCTTGCCGAGAGGAGGAGGGAAGAGAGGAGGGTGAAGAAATGCGAGGGGGGAGGAAGTGCAAGGGGGACGCCCGATATGGGCGGAGACGCGCCAGCTCGAAACGGCGTCGTAAATGAATGTCATATAACGCTGTTGCATGTCACGCTTGCATCTGGTGAGCTAACGCGTCAAGAGCAAGGCGTGACCCTCTCGCGGTCGGACCGCGAGGAACCGCGGGTGCGCCGACCCCTTTCACAGATGCGGAGAACATTCATGTCCTTCACTCCCGCCCTCGACTTCGCGTTCGAGATCCGTGCCGAGGTCTCCGACTCGCTGCACATCGGCAACGGCGACGGGGAAGTCACCGAGTTCACCCCGATCACCGGCGGCAGCGTGGATGGCCCCCGGTTGCGCGGCAAGGTCCTGCCGGGCGGCGGCGACTGGAGCAGTACGCGCGGGGAGGTCTGCGAACTGGAGGCGCGCTACCTGCTGCAGGCGGAGGACGGCGCGGTGATCGACATCGTCAACCGTGGCTACTACCGGCCCAAGGCCGACTGTCCCGACCAGTTCGACGGGGACGTGCAGGTGACCGAGGCCGGCCACTACTACCGCACGTCCCCGGTCTTTCGTACGGATGCGGCCGCGCATCGCTGGCTCGCGGAGACAGTCTTCGTCGGGCTGGCCCGTCCCGACGGCGACAAGGCCGTGATCATCCGCATGTACGCCCTCAAGTAACCACTCCCGGCCGCCCGGTGGGCCCCGGTCGGGGCCTGCCCGGCTAGGCCAGCGCGCGCCACGCCTTGATCAGTGACGCGCGCAGTTGATCCGTTTCCTCACCGCTCAGCTCGGCGACCATGCGCTGCTCCAGTTCGCGGGCTGGCTCTGCGTACTGCGCGAGCAGCTTCCGTCCCGGGTCCGCGAGCAGGATGAGGCGTTCGCGGCGGTTGGCGGGGTTGGGCTCGCGACGGATCAACTCCCGGCTTTCCAGGGCCCGGACCATGTCGGCCATCGTCTGGGCCGTGACGAAGGAGTCGCGGGCGAGCTGCGCGGCCGAGACCCCGTCGCGTCGCTCGAGCACGGTGAGGGCGGTGTACTGCAGTGCCGTGATCCCGGCCGGCTTGAGCAGTTCCTCCAGGCGGGCGCGCACGGCCAGTTCGGTGCGCTTGATCAGGTACAGCAGCGAGGTGCTCACAGCCCCTGGTTTTCCTCTCGCTTCGTGCCGCCCCTGCGGCGGTGACCCCAGCCTAGGTCATTGACAGGAATCCTGTTGATTGCTCAGACTGGCCGAGCATTCATCAGGATTCCTGTCAATGCGGCCCTCTGTGCGTACCTGCGCCCGTGCCCTCCACCTGTGGCACCGCACATCCGAGGCCGCATCCGCCACCACGCTCCCCACGTATCCACTCGCACCACGTACGAGAGGTTCCCCGCATGGATCTTCAGGGCAAAGTCGCCGTCGTCACCGGCAGCGGACGCGGCCTCGGGCTCGGCTACGCGCAGGCACTCGCCGCGGCGGGCGCCGCTGTCGTCGTCAACGACATCGACCAGGAAGCGGTCGACTCGGCCGTCGCTGCGATCCGGTCGCAGGGCGGAACGGCGGCTGGTGTCGTCGCCGCCGTCGGCGACAGCGAGTCCGCCGAACGCCTGGTCCAGGCGGCGGTCGAGGAGTTCGGCCGCCTGGACGTGCTGGTGACCAACGCCGGCATCCTGCGCGACCGCGTGCTGTGGAAGATGACCGACGACGACTTCGACGCCGTCGTCCGCGTCCATCTGCGCGGCACCTTCACCTGTGCGCGGGCCGCTGCCGTACGCATGCGGGAGCAGGGCACCGGCGGACGACTCATCCTCATCTCCTCGCCGGCCGGTCAGCGCGGCAACTTCGGCCAGACCAACTACGCCGCCGCCAAGGCCGGCATCGTCGCCATGGCCCGCACCTGGGCCCTCGAGCTGGGCCGCGCCGGTATCACCGTCAACGCCGTGGTCCCGGTGGCCGCCACCGAGATGACCAAGACCATCCCGGCGTTCGCACCCGTCATCGAGGAGTCCGAGCGCACCGGTGCGCCGCTGCCCGACTGGCTGCGCAAGGACGAGGGCCTGGGCACCGTCGAGGATGTCGCCGGGCTTGTCACCTTCCTCGCGTCGGACGCCTCGAAGGACGTCACCGGGCAGGCCATCGGCATCGGCGGCGACCGCCTCGCGCTATGGGCCCACCCCAAGGAGAAGGCCGTGGCCTTCGCCGACGGCGGCTGGGACGCCGACGCCATCGCCGCCGCATGGCCGGACGGCGTGGGCGGCGACCCCGAGACCTACGGCATCCCCGCACCCCAGCCCCGGCAGGCGTGACATGGCCGACCTCACGCTCGACCTCGACCGGCTGACCGCCATCGACATGCACACGCACGCGGAAGTCTCCAAGGACGGCCACGGCGCGCTGAGCCCCGAGCTGTTCGGTGCCTCCGAGGCGTACTTCAAAGCCCACGGACACCGGCAGCCGACCATCGACGAGATGGCCGGTCACTACCGCGAACGCCGCATGGCGGCCGTCGTGTTCACCGTCGACGCCGAACACGCCACCGGGCACCCCCGTATCTCCAACGAGGAGATAGCCGAGAGCTGCGCCGCCCACGCCGACGTCCTGATCCCCTTCGCCTCCATCGACCCGCACAAGGGTCGCGCGGGCGTACGGGAGGCGCGGCGGCTCGTCGAGCACTACGGGGTACGCGGGTTCAAGTTCCACCCGAGCATCCAGGCGTTCTCGCCGGACGATCCACTCGCCTACCCGCTGTACGAGGCCATCGAGGAGCTCGGCGTGCCCGCCCTCTTCCACACCGGCCAGACCGGCATCGGCGCGGGTGTCCCTGGTGGCGGCGGCATCCGTCTGAAGTACTCGAACCCCATGCTGGTCGACGATGTGGCCGTGGATTTCCCGGAGTTGCGGATCATCCTCGCCCATCCGTCCTTCCCCTGGCAGGACGAGGCGCTCGCGGTGGCCACGCACAAGCCGTACGTGTACATCGACCTGTCCGGCTGGTCCCCGAAGTACTTCCCGCCCCAACTCGTGCGCTACGCCAACAGTCTGCTCAAGGACAAGGTCCTGTTCGGGTCCGACTACCCCGTGATCACGCCCGACCGCTGGCTCGCCGACTTCGAGAAGCTCGACATCAAACCGGAGATCAGGCCGAAGATCCTCAAGGACAATGCCGCCCGCCTGCTCGGCCTGGCCGGATCTCGCCCGGACCGGCCCGCGACGTTGCCAGGCGGAGCAGGCAATTCCTCATCGGCATCCGCGACCACCGACTGAAGGAGCCGAATGTGCTGAACCAAGGCATCGGTTCCTGGCCGGCGCGCAGGGCCCGCAAGACCCCCGGCCGGATCGCCGTCGTGCACGAGGACCGCACCTGGACCTACCGGGAACTCGACGAGCGCGTCCTGCGCCTGGCGCACGCCCTGTGCGGCCTCGGCGTCCGGCGCGGCGACCGCGTCGCCTACCTGGGGCCCAACCATCCCACTGTGTTGGAGACGCTGTTCGCGGCCGGGGCGCTCGGTGCGGTCTTCGTCCCGCTCAACACCCGCCTCACCGCACCCGAGTTGGCCTACAACCTCACCGACGCCGGCGTCACCGTCCTCGTCCACGGACCCGAAGCGGCCGAGGCAGTCCCTGCCGCGGAGGCTGCGGGCGTGCGGCACCGGATCGCACTCGCCGGCCCCGACGACAAGGGTGCGCTCGGCTACGAGGAACTGCTGGCCGGGGCCGAACCCGCCCCTCTCGACGAGCCGGTGGCACCGGACGACCCGTGCATCATCATGTACACCTCCGGCACCAGCGGCCGCCCCAAAGGCGCCGTGCTCTCCCACGCCAACCTCACCTGGAACAGCGTCAACGTCCTCGTCGACACCGATCTCGCCGCCGACGAGGTGACGCTCGTCGTGGCGCCGCTGTTCCACACCGCAGGACTCAACATGACCTGCCTGCCCACCCTCCTCAAGGGCGGCCGGGTCGTACTGCTCGGCTCCTTCGACCCCGGACGCGTCCTCGACCTGATCGAACGCCGGCGGGTGACCTACATGTTCGGCGTCCCGACGATGTACGACGCCATGGCGGCCCACCCGCGTTGGACGGCCACGGACCTGTCCAGCCTGCGCACCCTCAACTGCGGCGGCGCTCCCGTCCCGGCCCGCACGATCGCCACGTATCTCGACCGCGGTCTGGCCTTCAGCCAGGGATACGGGATGACCGAGGCATCGCCCGGCGTGCTCTTCCTCGACCGCGAACAGACCTCCGCCAAGGCGGGTTCGGCCGGCGTGCCGCACTTCTTCACCGACCTGCGCTTGGTTCGCCCCGACGGCGGCGAGGCCGGTCCCGAGGAGCACGGGGAGATCCTCGTGCAGGGACCTCACGTCATGACCGGCTATTGGGGCAAGGCGGTTGAGACCGAGGCCGCGTTCGCCGAAGGCGGCTGGTTGCGCACGGGTGACGTCGCACGGGCCGACGCCGACGGATACGTGTACCTCGTCGACCGGATCAAGGACATGTACGTCTCCGGCGGCGAGAACGTCTCCCCGGCCGAGGTCGAGGACGCGCTCCTCACCCACCCCGCCGTCGCCGAATGCGCGGTCATCGGGGTGCCCGACCCGGTGTGGGGCGAGGTGGGGCGCGCCGTGGTCGTGCTCAGGCCAGGGGCGAGCGCCGACGAGGAGGACGTGCTCGGGCATCTGCGCGGCCGGCTCGCCAAGTACAAGATCCCCAAGTCCGTCGTCGTCACCGACGCGCTGCCCCGTACGGCCACCGGAAAGTTCATCAAGCCTGCTGTACGCGAGGCCTACGCGGCTGCTGGCGACAGCGAGCGTCCCTGACTCCCGTATCAACGAAAGGACATCACCATGCCCACCACCGCCAACGGTCTCGACGCTCTCCTGTCCCTCACCGGAGCCGACCTCGGGCGCACCGAGTGGCGTGAGATCGCCCAGGACCGGGTGAACACGTTCGCCGACGCCACCGACGACCACCAGTGGATCCACACGGACCCCGAGAAGGCCAAGACCGGGCCCTTCGGCGGCCCGATCGCGCACGGCTACCTGACGCTCTCGCTGATCATCCCGCTCTTCGGCGAGCTCCTGACCATCAGCGGTGTCACGATGAGCGTCAACTACGGTCTGGAGAAGGTCCGTTTCCCCAGCCCGGTGCCGGTGGGCGCCAAGATCCGCCTGCACGGCGTCGTGGGCACGGTGGAGGAGGTCAAGGGCAACGGTGTGCAGATGCCCCTGACGTTCACGGTCGAGGTCGAGGGCAGCGACAAGCCGGCCTGCGTCGCCCAGGCCGTCTACCGCCACTACGCCTGACCGGGGGCTCGAGGAGTCGGTGCGGCAACCGCCAGGAGGGTTGCCCCGATGATCGCGAGCCGGCGGAGAAGGGCGGCCCTTCGCCGGTATCCCGCGCTGATTTCCCTCACTTCTTCGCCGCGTCCCACCCGCCTGCGCCGAAGCTGCGCAGCAGTGTGATCAGCGCGGCGCCCAGGCGCCAGTCCACGCCCGGGGTGTGCAGGTGGAGTTTGTTGCCACCGGATCTGAACTCCAGCGGGACCTGGCCGTTCGCGCGCCATCGGATGCGGCGTGGGGGGCGTGCGAGACCGCCCTCGTTGCCCGGGGTGCCGTCGATCACGCTGATCACGAGGATCAGCACCATGAAGGGCAGCAGCAGCCACCACATCCACCACCACACGATCCGGCCCTTGAGCCCCACCGCCTCGAGACCGTCGGACTGCGTCACGATCCAGCGCGTGCGCAGCCTCCCGCCGCGGAGCGCCTTCTCGCGCACGATGGTGCCGAGCAATTCGCCGTGGGCGCCGACCACTTGGAACCTCGCGACGCCGCCGGTGGCCGACAGGGTGGTCACGGTGGCCACCCGCGCCGTGCGGCGGTCATCGGCCCACAGGGCGAAGGAACGGGCGCCGCTGCCACGGGCCTTGCGGTAGGCGGGTATCCCGCCCGGCGGCAGTTCGCGCTCCACGTACACGGCCGAAGGGGCCGGCCCCGAAGCGTCGGAGAAGTTGACCGTGTGCCGTACCTTGTCCGGGTTGCGGACCTCCACCCCTTTAGGGGTGCTGTACATGGTCACCACGTTGCTCATGCGGCATGCTCCTGGGTGCGTCGCCCGGTACGGCTCGAGTTTCACTCACGGGAGATCTATCAGACGGCCGGCGCGTGTTGGGGCGGCGGGGCTCCGCCGGAGCTCCTGGGCCGAGTGCGGGGAGGGTCAGATGCCGAGGCGTTTCGCGATGCCGTCGAGTACGCAGTCGAGGCCGAACTCGAATGCCCAGGCGTGGTCGTCCTTGCGCGCCGCCTCCATGCCGTAACGCTCATAAGTGGGGTAACGGCCCGTGCTCATCAGGTAGTTCATCTGCGGAGCGAGCGCCTCCCGGGTCTCGACGCCGCCGGACCAGCCGTGCCGCTCCTGGTACTCGCGCAGGATGATCTCGGCCTGCGTCGAACCGTGCACATAGGAGTTGAGGGTCCGGAAGGCGGCCATCATCGAGTCGGCATCCACGTCGCACGCGGCGAGCGCCGCCAGCTGCTGTTCGGCCACGGCCATCCGCGACGGTGTGAGCGAGATCAGCGGAATGGATCCCATCCACGGGTGCGCCAGCATCAACTCCCGTGTCTGCAGGGCGAAGGAGTGCAGCACCTCCCGCCAGTCCGCGGCCTCGTCCGGCGCTGTCAGCTGCCTGGAGACCTGGTCGATCATGAGCGCCCAGAGGTCGTCCTTGCCCGTCACATGTCGGTAGGCCGCCATGGGGGCGACGCCGAGCTTCGTGGCGAGGCGGCGCATGGTGACGGCGGCGGCGCCCTCCTCGTCGGCGATCTCGACGGCGGCGGCCGCGATCCGCTCCAGGGTCAGTGAGGCTCGGGACGCCGGCGCGGGCCGCTCCATGCGCTCCCAGAGAGAGGGCTCCACGACCTTGCTCTCGTCCTGCTTCCGGGCCTTGCTTTCGTCACGCTTCACGGCCTTGCTTTCGTCCTGCTTCCGGGCCGCCATGGCGCAGCTCCTCTTCTTCGCGGGATGTGGCGTACAGCTTCCTCGGGCGATGTCGTGTACAGCGTATCCCTCGCAGTGGACGGCGTACACATCGATGTGTACGTTGTACTCAACAAGATACGCCGTACACAACCAGGGGGTCTGTCATGCCTGCCACCACCACGTCACTCCGCGTCGCCGTACTCGTCGGGTCCACCCGCGAGGGCCGTTTCGGGCCGGTCGTGACGAACTGGCTCAGCCGCCACCTCGAGCAGCGCGAGGACATGGAGGCCGATGTCATCGACCTCGCGGAGACTCCGCTGCCGACCGTCCTGCCGGCCTTCGGCCAGGAGCCGCCGGCCGGTACGACGGAGGCGCTCGCCCTCGTGTCGCCGCGGCTCGCCGCCGCCGATGCGTTCGTGTTCGTCACGCCCGAGTACAACCACAGCTATCCGGCGTCGCTGAAGAACGCCATCGACTGGCACAACGAGCAGTGGCACGGCAAGCCCGTGGCGTTCGTCTCGTACGGGGGACTGTCGGGCGGCCTGCGCGCGGTGGAGCATCTGCGGGTTGTCATGGCCGAGTTGAACGCCACGACCATCCGCAACACCGTCAGCTTCCACGAGGCCTGGGCCCGGTTCGACGAGTCCGGCGCGGTCACGGACCAGGGCGCCGACACCGCCGCGAAGGCGCTGCTCGATCAGCTCGCCTGGTGGGGCCACGCCCTGCGCGACGCCAAGTCCCTTCGCTCGTACGTCGCCTGAGCGGGTTGCGAACCGGAACCGGAGAGACGCCATGAAGCAACTTACGGACGCGAAGCAGCCCGACAGCGCCACGACGGACGAGCCACCCGCCCCGCCTTCCAGGCTCGTCATCCTCGGCCTGCTGCTCGGCATCGTGCTCGCCACGCTCGACGGCACCATCGTCGGCACCGCCCTGCCAACCATCGTCGGCGACCTGGGCGGGCTCGACCAACTGTCCTGGGTGCTCACCGCCTATCTGCTCACCATGGCCGTCTCCACACCGATATGGGGCAAGGTCGGCGATCTGTACGGTCGCAAGGGAAGCTACCTCGGGGCCATCTCGCTCTTCCTCGTCGGCTCCGTGCTGTGCGGACTGGCCCAGGACATGGGGCAGTTGATCGCGTTCAGGGCGCTGCAGGGCATCGGTGCGGGCGGCCTGTTCGTGGGAGCCCTCTCCCTCATCGGCACACTCCTCGCGCCGGCGGAGGCCGGCCGCGCCCAGGCGCTCATCGGAGTGCTGCTGCCCGCCGCGACCATCGGCGGGCCGCTGCTCGGCGGCTTCCTCACCGACCAGTGGGACTGGCGCTGGGTGTTCTACGTCAATGTGCCGGTCGGAGCCGTGGCGTTGGCCCTCATCGGGTTCGGGGTGCGGCTGCGCGCCGAACGCAGAAAGGCGCGGATCGACCTCGCCGGCGTGGGACTCCTGACGGCCGCCATCCTCGCGCTGACCCTGCTCGCGACCTGGGCGGGGACGACATACGCGTGGACCTCACCGCAGATCATCGCTCTCGGCCTGGTGTCCGCGGCCTCGCTCGCCGCCTTCGTACGCGTGGAACGGCGCGTCGCTGAACCGGTCATCCCGCCCCGGCTGTTCCGCGACCGCAACTTCACGGTGGCGCAGATCCTGAGCTTCGTCACGGGTGCGGCGATGCTGGCGGCGGCGAGCTACCTGCCGCAGTACATGCAGTTCGTGCAGGGCCTGTCGTCCACGCAGAGCGGACTGCTCCTGGTCCCGCTGATGCTCGGCATGATCGCCTCACAGCTCGTCATCGGCCGGCGTGTGGGCGAAGGCGGCCGCTACCGCGGCTACCCGATCGCGGGCGGCGCGCTGGCCACGGCCGGGGCCCTGGCCCTGCTGACGCTCGGCACCGGCACGAGCGCGGCTCTGGCCTCCGGGCTCACGTTCGTGCTCGGGGTGGGCATCGGCTGCCTGATGCAGCCGACGATGCTGATCACGATGAACAGCGCCGAACCGCGCGACATGGGCGCGGCCAGCGGCACGCTGACGCTGCTGCGCACCATCGGCGGCTCACTCGGCATCGCGGTCCTCGGCTCGGTCTACACGAACCGCCTCGCCGCCACGGTCACGGACCACCTCGGCGCCGACGGACAGCAACTGACCGGCGGTGAACTCACGCCCGCACTCCTGCACGACCTGCCGGAACCCGTCCAGGACGCGTTCCGGTCCGGCGTCGTCGACGGACTGCACGGCGTCGCGCTCGGCACCGCGGCGCTGTGCGCTGTGACGTTCGGGGTGGCCTGGCTGATCCGGGAGGTTCCGTTGCGGGGCGCGGAGCCTTCATAGCCGTACAGGCGCGCTTCGCTATCCACCGGCGGTGTAGCAGATGGTGACGGTGATGCCGCCACGGAGGATGTCGTGGCACACGGGCCCGGGGTCGACAGGCTCGGTGGTGGGTGGCGGGTCGACGGGCGCGGGCTCCATGGGTTCGGTGGGTGGCGGGTCGACGGGCGCGGGCTCCACGGGTTCGGTGGGTGGCGGGTCGACAGGCGCGGGCTCGACAGGTTCGCTGGGCGCCGGGTCGACGGGAGGCTGCACCGGGTTGGAGGGTGCGGGGGTGCCGGGGTCGGGCTCCGTCGGAACAGGGTTGAC
>NZ_JAAKZW010000194.1 GCF_011044995.1 Streptomyces mesophilus
GGGTGTACGAGGTGGTGGCGGAGGTGCCGGCGGGGCGTGGGGTCTGAGTCCGTCCGCTTGACCGCTGTCCGTCGGTGTGCTGGCCCGCCTGCGGTTTTGTCGTGGGGTCGGTGCCGGTCCGGGGTGCCTGTTTTACGGGCAATGGCGCCGTCTCCGCGAAGGGTGCCGTGGCCGTCGGGGGTGCCCGTAAAACAGGCACCCCTCCCCGTCCCCTTCCGCCGTCGCGCGGCTGCCGGCCGTCGGGGGTGCTGTCCTGCCGGTCGCGTCCGCTACGGCCCCTACGCCGCCGACATCAGGCGTGACAGTGAGTCGAAGTCCTCGACGCAGTGGCCGCAGCCCATGGCCACCGAGTCGAGGGGGTTGTCGGCGACGGAGACCGGGATGCCGGTGGCCGTGGCCATGCGGAGGTTCAGGCCCGGGAGCAGGGCGCCGCCGCCTGTCAGGACGATGCCGTGGCTCATGACGTCACCGGAGAGTTCGGGCGGGCACTCCTCGAGCGTGGCCTTCACGGCCTCGATGATCGCCTCGATCGGCTCGTCGAGGGCCGCGCGGATCTCCTTCACGCTCAGGTCGACCGTCTTGGGCAGACCGCCCACCTTCTCGCGCCCGCGCACCGTGAACGTCCGCATCTCGAAGGTGTCCTCGCCCGGCACCGGTCCGGCCGAGCCGATCGCCACCTTGATGTCCTCCGCGGTGCGCTCGCCGATCAGGAGCGAGTGTTCCTTGCGTACGTAATCGGTGAGCGCCACGTCGAAGCGGTCGCCGCCGACCCGCAGCGACTGTGCGGTGACGATGCCGCCGAGCGAGATCACCGCGACCTCGGCCGTACCGCCGCCGATGTCGACGACCATCGAGCCGCGCGGCTCGGAGACCGGCAGGCCCGCGCCGATCGCCGCGGCCATCGGCTCCTCGATCAGATGCACCTGCCGCGCACCCGACCGCTGCGCGGCCTGCACGATGGCCCGGCGCTCCACGGGCGTCACCCCGCTGGGCACGCAGACGACCATGCGCGTACGGGGGCGGCGGCCCGGGACGGCCCGGCGGACGAAAGCCCGGATCATCTCCTCGGCGGCCTCGTAATCGCTGATCACGCCGTCCTTGAGCGGGCGGATCGCGGTGATGGAGCCCGGGGTGCGGCCGATGGTCTCCTTGGCCTCCGTGCCGACGGCGAGCGCTCCCCGTACGCCCTCCTTGACGGCCACGACGGACGGTTCGTTGAGCACGATGCCCTGGCCGCGGGCGTAGAGCAGGGTGTTGGCGGTGCCGAGATCGATCCCTATGTCCATGATCGGCAAGTTTGCCCGGACCAGCCCGGAACAGGGCCGCCGAAGGTCCCGAACCAGGTGGGCCCAAGGTCCCGTCGGTGGCGGGCACAGGGCGAGGGCGCGGTCCGGTCGGTGGCGCGCGGCGGGCTGTCGGCGCACCTCCGTAGACTGGCGTACGTGAGTGAGCTCCCCCCGCACGACAGCAGCCGAGAAGGCCTTCCCGACGCGTTCGACGAGATCGTCTCCTCGGAGACGGACCGCGACCCCGACCTGGCGGTGATCGAGGCGGGCAGCCGTACCCTGCGCGCCCAGTCGGGCCCGCCCGCCGCCGACATCCCGGCCCGCCCCGAGGACCCCGAGGTCGACAAGGCGCTGCGCGCCGTCGAGACGGAGCTCGCCTCGCGCTGGGGCGAGACCAAGCTGGAGCCGTCGGTCAGCCGTATCAAGGCGCTGATGGACGTGCTCGGCGACCCCCAGCGCGCGTACCCCTCGATCCATCTGACGGGCACCAACGGCAAGACGTCCACGGCCCGCATGATCGAGGCGCTGCTCGCGGCCTTCGAGCTGCGCACCGGCCGCTACACCTCGCCGCATGTCCAGTCCGTCACCGAGCGCATCTCGCTCGACCAGGCGCCGATCTCCGCCGAGCGCTTCGTCGAGACGTACGAGGACATCAAGCCGTACGTCGAGATGGTGGACGCGCAGCAGGAGTACCGGCTCTCGTTCTTCGAGGTCCTGACCGGCATGGCGTACGCGGCCTTCGCCGACGCACCCGTCGACGTGGCCGTCGTCGAGGTCGGCATGGGCGGCAGCTGGGACGCCACCAACGTGATCGACGCGGATGTCGCCGTCGTCACGCCCATCGACCTCGACCACACCGACCGGCTCGGGGAGACGCCCGGCGAGATCGCCGGCGAGAAGGCCGGGATCATCAAGCAGGACGCCACGGTGATCCTCGCGCAGCAGCCCGTCGACGCGGCCCAGGTCCTTCTGAAGAAGTCCGTCGAGGTCGACGCGACGGTCGCCCGCGAGGGTCTGGAGTTCGGCGTCGTCTCGCGACGGCTCGCGGTCGGCGGCCAGATGATGACGCTGCGCGGACTCGGCGGCGAGTACGAGGAGCTGTTCCTGCCGCTGCACGGCGCGCACCAGGCGCACAACGCGGCGGTCGCGCTCGCCGCGGTCGAGGCCTTCTTCGGTGTGGGTGCGTCCCGCAGCGAACCGCTCGAGCTGGACACCGTCCGCAAGGCCTTCGCGCAGGTCACCTCGCCCGGCCGCCTGGAGCTGATCCGCACCTCGCCGACCGTGCTGCTCGACGCCGCGCACAACCCTGCCGGCGCCCGCGTCACCGCCGAGGCCATCAGCGAGGTCTTCGACTTCAGCCGGCTCATCGGCGTGGTCGGAGCGAGCGGCGACAAGGACATCCGGGGCTTCCTCGAGGCCTTCGAGCCGGTCTTCGCGGAGATCGTCGTCACGCAGAACTCCAGCCATCGCGCCATGGACGCCGACGAGCTCGCGGCCATCGCCGTCGAGGTCTTCGGCGAGGACCGCGTGCAGGTCGAGCCGCGGCTCGACGACGCCCTCGAAGCGGCGATCACGCTGGCCGAGGAAGAGGGCGAGTACACCGGCGGCGGTGTGCTCGTGACCGGTTCCGTCATCACCGTCGGCGAGGCCCGACTGCTCCTGGGGAGGGGCTGACACCGATGCGTACGCTCTGTGCTTCCACGCTGATCGGCGAGTTCTTCATCATCGGTTTCGCGGGTCTGGTCGCCATGAAGGACCCCGACCTGGCGATGGGGACGGTCTGGACGGTCTGCGGTATCGGCATGGTCCTGTCCGTGCTGCTCTGCGGAATGATCACCCGCCCCGGCGGCGTCCAGCTGGGCTGGGCGCTACAGATCGCGCTGATCGCCTCGGGCTTCATCGTCCCGGCGATGTTCTTCCTCGGCGTCTGCTTCGCGGTGCTGTGGGGGGTGTCGGTGCACTTCGGCCGGAAGATCGACGAGGCGAAGGCGCGCTTCGCTGCGCAGCAGGATGGTATGGGTGCGGACCCGGCGTGAGCGAGGGCCGAGGTCGGTCCGAGTTCAGGCCCCTTGGTGACTCCTAGTAGTCTCTGAGGCCCGCACGCCGTAGAGCCAAGGAGCCGCACACCATGACCCAGCGCACCCTCGTCCTGCTGAAGCCGGACGCCGTCCGCCGTTCGCTGGTGGGCGAGATCATCAGCCGTATCGAGCGCAAGGCCGGCTGGCAGATCACCGCGCTGGAGCTGCGCTCGCTCGGCCAGGAGACCCTCGAGCAGCACTACGGCGAGCACAAGGGCAAGCCGTTCTACGAGCCGCTCGTCGAGTTCATGTCCTCCGGCCCCGTCGTCGCGCTCGTCGTCGAGGGCGAGCGGGTCATCGAGGGCGTCCGCGCGCTGGCCGGTCCGACCGACCCGATCGCCGCCGCCCCCGGTTCGATCCGCGGCGACTTCGGCACCATCGTGCGCGAGAACCTGATCCACGCCTCGGACTCCGAGGAGTCCGCCGAGCGCGAGCTGAAGATCTTCTTCCCGGGTCTCGCGTAACACCGACTCATACGGGGGCGATGAGCGCCGCCCGTACTTTCTGATGCTCCGTCAGCCGGAGTGGGCTGGTGACCAGGGGCGGCCGCGAAAACCGCGGTCGCCTCTTGGCATATGCAAGCCGATTGGGGGAACGCATCCTTCCGTCGGCTCGTCCCCATTAGCGGGGCAGCGGTTCGTCTGCTGACAATGGCGAAGACCCCCGCACAGTGCTCGTGCAGGCGAGACTACGATGGAAGCCTCCACGCCACCGTGCCCACCGCGCCTACCTGACAAGCCATCAATGCACCATTTTGGGAAGGCCAGACGCTCCTGATGGGAACCAATATGTCGTTCATCGGCCGTGACATGGCGATCGACCTCGGGACCGCCAACACGCTGGTCTACGTCAGGGGCCGAGGGATCGTACTCAACGAACCGTCCGTGGTCGCGATCAACACGAACACCGGCGGGATCCTCGCGGTCGGCGCCGAAGCGAAGAAGATGATCGGCCGCACCCCTGGCAACATCGTGGCGGTCCGCCCGCTCAAGGACGGCGTCATCGCCGACTTCGAGATCACCGAGCGGATGCTCCGCTACTTCATCCTGAAGATCCACAAGCGCCGCTACCTCGCGCGGCCGCGCGTCGTGGTCTGTGTGCCCTCCGGTATCACCGGCGTCGAGCGTCGCGCGGTGATCGAGGCGTCCACGCAGGCCGGCGCCCGCCAGGTGCACATCATCGAGGAGCCCATGGCCGCGGCGATCGGCTCGGGCCTGCCGGTCCACGAGGCCACCGGCAACATGGTGGTCGACATCGGCGGCGGCACCACCGAAGTGGCCGTGATCTCCCTGGGAGGAATCGTCACGGCACAGTCGATCCGGGTGGCGGGCGACGAGCTGGACAACGCGATCATTCAGCACATCAAGAAGGAGTACAGCCTCCTCCTCGGTGAGCGGACCGCCGAGCAGATCAAGATCACGATCGGTTCGGCGTACGACCTGGACACCGACGAGCACACCGAGATCCGCGGCCGTGACCTGGTCTCGGGTCTGCCCAAGACCGTGGTGATCTCCGCGGCCGAGGTGCGCAAGGCCATCGAGGAGCCGGTCAACGCGATCGTGGACGCGGTCAAGACCACCCTGGACAAGTGCCCGCCGGAGCTGTCGGGCGACGTGATGGACCGCGGCATCGTGCTCACCGGCGGCGGCGCCCTGCTGCGCGGCCTGGACGAGCGCCTGCGCCGCGAGACCGGTATGCCGATCCACATCGCCGAGGACCCGCTGGACTCGGTGGCGCTCGGCTCCGGCAAGTGCGTCGAGGAGTTCGAGGCGCTGCAGCAGGTGCTCGACGCGTCGCCGCGCAGATGACGTAAAAACCATCGATCCGCCGTACGAAGCTGCCACTTCGTACGGCGGATCGTTGATATAGAGGCAAGACACCAATAACCGCATAAGGGCACTAACCGGGATGCGCTCCGCAGGCGGTCCCGGCCATGGCAAGTACATCCAATGAGGAAGGCACGGCCGCCGCACGTGAGGGACACACGAGAGAGCCGGCTGCTCCTGGTGCTGCTGATCGCCATCGCGTTCGCGCTGATCACGGTGGATATCCGGGGTGGCGAGGAGTCTCCGGTCGACGGTGCCCGGCAGGCCGCCGCGACCGTCTTCGGTCCGGTGGAGAACGGGGTCTCGGCCGCGGTCGACCCGATCGGCAACGCCATAAAGGCCGTCAGGGAGTCGGGCGACCGCCACACCCGGATCAGTCAACTCGAGCGCGAGAACGCCGCTTTGAAGGCGAAGCTCGGCAGTGACGACCGCAACCGCAGCCGGGTCCGCCAGCTCGACAAGATGCTGAAGACCGCCGGCGCCGGACAGTACGGCATCAAGGGTGCGCAGGTCATCGGCATAGGAGCGGCCCAGGGCTTCTCCTGGACCGTGACGATCGACGCCGGCGCCAATGACGGCCTCAAGCGCGACATGACCGTGCTCAACGGCGACGGTCTCGTCGGCCGCGTCACCACCGTCGGACCCAGCACCTCCACCGTGCTGCTCGCCACCGACCCGGACTTCACCGTCGGCACGCGCATGGAGAACAGCGACGAGCTGGGCTTCGCGACCGGCCAGGGCGACCGTCCGCTATCGGTGCAGATGCTCAACGGCAAGGCCAAGGTCAAGAAGGGCGACCGGATGGTCACCTTCGGCTCGCAGGCCGACAAGCCCTTCGTGCCGGGCGTCCCGATCGGCACGGTCGTCAAGGTCGACCCCTCCGACGGCGGTCTGACCCGGACCGTGCACCTGGAGCCGTATGTCGGCTTCACGCAGCTCGATGTCGTCGGCGTGGTCGTGGAGGCCCCGCGCACCGACCCGCGCGACAAGGTGCTGCCCGAGCCGGTCAAGCCCAAGCCGACGCCGACCGTGACCGTGACGGTGACGCCGAACGCGAACGGTGAGTACCCGGCCGAAGGGGAAGGCGAGGACGCGGCGGGCGGCCAGAACCCGCCGACCGGTGCGAGCCGGGACCCGAACGCCGGCAATGCACAGGACGACCAGGAGTAACTGCCATGCGCTTCAACCGGATGCTCCTGTCGACCACCTTGGTCGTCGTCGCGCTCGTCGTGCAGGTCAGCGTGCTGGCCCGGCTCCACCTGCCCGGCGCCGTCCCCGACCTGCTGCTCCTGACCGTGCTCGGCCTCGCGCTCGTGTACGGGCATGTCGGCGGCTGTCTCGTCGGCTTCGGCGCGGGTCTGCTCGCCGACCTCGCCCCGCCCGCCGACCATGCCGCCGGACGCTACGCCCTGGTGCTCTGCGTGATCGGCTACCTCGCCGGGCTCGTGAAGCCCGAGAGCGGCCAGCTGCGCACCGCCACCGGACCGATGGCGGTCGTCGTCGGCGCCGCGATCGGCTCGACCCTCCTGTACGCGGGGGTGGGCGCCCTCGTCGGTGACACGGCCGCCCGCCATGTGGGCCTCGGCGGCCTGCTGTTCAGCGCCACGCTCTACGATCTGCTGCTCGCCCCGTTCGTCGTTCCGGCCGTCATGTGGCTGGCCAGACGCGCCGAGAACGATCCGCTGGCCGAGACCGGCGGCGCCTCCGGCAAGGCGAGCGATGTCGCCTCCGGCTGGCTCTCCTCGGGTACGGGCCTGAGGATCGGCAGCCAGCGCGGTGGATTCCGTATGAAGGCAAGCAAGGCCCGCGTCGCCAGGGCCGGACGTATCAAGGGGGTCAAGCGCCTGTGACCAATATTCCGGAGACCGGCCGGACACCCCGTGTCCAGATCCGCCTGATCATCCTGCAGATCCTGGTCCTGTCCCTGCTCCTCACCCTCGGCGGCCGCCTCTGGTACCTCCAGGTGCGCAACGGCGACGAGTACGCCGACGAGGCCAACGGCAACCACGTCCAGCGCGTGGTGCAGCCCGCCGTACGCGGCTCGATCCTGGACGCGCGCGGCGTACCGCTCGCCGACAACGAGACCCGGCTCGTGGTCTCCGCCTCGCGCACCGAGCTGATGAAGATGAAGGACGACGGCGAAGCGGTCCTCACCCGGCTCGCCGAGGTGCTCGGGATGACGCCCAAGGACGTCGCCGACAAGGTGCGCCTGTGCAACGCCGAGACCCCGCAGCCCTGTTGGAACGGATCGCCGTACCAGCCCATCCCGATCACCGACGAGGCAACGCCCAAGCAGGCCCTGCAGATCCGTGAGCGCGCCGAGGACTTCCCCGGCATCACCGCCGAACCCACCGCGGTGCGCCGCTACACGGCGCCCGGATCGGCCAGGACCTCCCAGGTGCTCGGCTATCTCTCGCCCGTCACGGACGAGGAGATCCAGGGCGCCAAGGACACCGACTCGCCGTATCTGCGCAGCGACCAGGTGGGCCGTTCGGGCCTCGAGCGCACCTACGACAAGCAGCTGCGCGGCAAGGCAGGCGTCACCGCGTACGAGGTCGACAAGCTCGGCCGCGTGATGCGCCAGACGCAGGCCGAGCCCGCCCAGCCCGGGGCCAACGTCGTCACCAGCATCGACGCCCAGGTGCAGCGGGTCGCCGAGTACGAGCTCAACGAGGCGATGAAGGCCGCCCGCAAGGAGTTCGACGACAACACCGGGATGAACTACAAGGCCGACTCGGGCGCCGTCGTCGTGATGGAGTCCAAGACCGGCCGGATCGTGTCGATGGCATCGCAGCCGGACTACGACCCCAACGCCTGGGTCGGCGGTATTTCGGGCAAGGACTACACCAAGCTGACCAGCAAGAAGTCCAACTACCCGCTGCTGAACAGGGCCATCCAGGGCCAGGCCGCCCCCGGCTCGATCTTCAAGGTCATCCCGACCACGGCGGCGGTCAACGCGGGCTATGAGTTCAACGGCCGCTACCCCTGCCCGAGTTCGTACTCGATCGGCGGCCAGGTCTTCAAGAACTTCGAGTCCCAGGGCCACGGCAGCATCACCCTCGGCCAGGCCCTCGAGGTCTCCTGCGACACCGTCTACTACTCGCTCGCCCACCAGCAGTGGCAGAAGGACGGCGGCAACAAGCCGAGGAAGAGCGCCAAGGACTGGTTCTACAAGACGGCCCACCAGTTCGGCCTCGGCCAGGAGACCGGCATCGACCTGCCCAACGAGGTCACCGGGCGCGTCCCCGACCGCCAGTGGAAGAAGGACTACTGGGCGGCCAACAAGGACGCCTGGTGCAAGCAGGGCAAGAAGTCCGGCGACTACGCCGAGCGCATCGCGTACGAGAACTGCCTCGAAGGCATGAAGATGCGCGCCGGTGACTCCGTCAACTACTCGATCGGCCAGGGCGACACCCTCGTCACGCCGATCCAGATGGCCACCATCTACGCGGCCCTGTCCAACGGCGGCACGCTCTACGACCCCACCGTCGGCAAGGCGATCATCAGCCCCGACGGCAAGCGGACCGAGGAGATCAAGCCGAAGGCGCACGGCAAGCTGCCGATGAACGCCAAGACGCACGACTTGATAAACGATGCCCTCGCGGGAGTCGCCACCCGCGGTACCGCCGCCTGGAGGTTCGGCGGCTGGCCGCAGGACAAGATCCCGATGCACGCCAAGACGGGTACCGCGGAGGTCTACGGCAAGCAGACCACCTCGTGGTTCGCCACGTACACCAAGGACTACACGATCGTGATGACCATCGCGCAGGGTGGTACGGGCTCCGGTGCCTCGGGCCCCGCCGTGCGCAAGATCTACGACGCGATGTACGGGCTCGACGCCGAAGGCAACCAGGACCTGAAGAAGGCGCTGCTGCCCAAGCCGCAGTCGTCCCTGCCGAAGATCGAGACCGATGGCTCGATCGACGTGCCCAAGATCAAGCCGTACGAGCCGAACAAGGAGAAGCCGCCGGCCCAGCAGGAGCTGGCGGCGGGCCTGGCGCCCGTGAACCCGGGGAGGCGTGACTGATGGGCGGCTTCTCCGTCTCCGGGTACGGGCCCGAACGCACCACCATGTCCAAGCTGTTCGCGCGTGACTCGATCGCGCGGCGGCTCGACTGGCCGATGCTCCTGGCCACGCTCGCCCTCTCGGTCATCGGCTCGGCCCTGGTCTACTCGGCCACCCGCAACCGCACCGAGCTCGTCGGCGACGACCCGTACGCGTATCTGCTCAAGCACCTGCTGAACATCGGCATCGGCATCGGCCTGATGATCGGCACCGTCTGGCTCGGCCACCGCACCCTGCGCACGGCCGTGCCGATCCTGTACGGCGTCTCCGTCTTCCTCGTGCTGCTCGTGCTCACCCCGCTCGGCACCACCATCAACGGTGCGCACGCCTGGCTCGACCTGGGCGGACTCTCGCTGCAGCCCTCGGAGTTCGTGAAGGTCACGATCATCCTGGGCATGGCGATGCTGCTCGCCGCGCGCGTGGACGCCGGCGACCGCGAGCACCCCGACCACCGCACGGTGATGCAGGCGCTCGGTCTGGCCGCGGTCCCGATAATGATCACGATGCTGATGCCGGACCTCGGCTCGGTCATGGTGATGGCGATGATCGTCCTCGGGGTGCTGCTCGCCTCCGGGGCCTCCAACCGCTGGATCCTCGGCCTGCTCGGCACGGGCGCGGCCGGCGCCCTCGCCATCTGGCAGCTCGGTGTGCTCGACGACTACCAGATCGCCCGCTTCGCGGCCTTCGCCAACCCCGCGCTCGACCCCTCCGGCGTCGGCTACAACACCAACCAGGCGCGTATCGCGATCGGTTCGGGCGGGCTCACCGGTTCCGGACTCGGCAACGGGTCGCAGACCACCGGGCAGTTCGTGCCCGAGCAGCAGACCGACTTCATCTTCACCGTGGCCGGTGAGGAACTCGGCTTCCTCGGCGCCGGATTGATCATCCTGCTGCTCGGCGTCGTCCTGTGGCGCGCCTGCCGCATCGCCCGCGGGACCACCGAGCTGTACGGGACGATCGTGGCCGCAGGGATCATCGCGTGGTTCGCGTTCCAGGCCTTCGAGAACATCGGGATGTGCCTCGGCATCATGCCGGTGGCCGGTCTGCCGCTGCCCTTCGTGTCGTACGGCGGCACGTCGATGTTCGCGGTGTGGATCGCGATCGGGCTGCTGCAGTCGATCCGGGTGCAGCGGCCGATGTCGGCATAGCTCAGCGGTCCAGGTCGGCGGTGGGCAGCGGTCCAGGTCGGCATGGAACGTCCTCGCCCAGGCCACTTCCCGTTCACGGGACGGTAAACGGCATCTGGTTCCCGCGCCCTTTCGCGTCTAGATTCGCTTCATGGCGGAGACGAAGCGCGAGATCGAGCGGAAGTACGAAGCCGGTCCAGGCGGGAAACTGCCCTCCCTGGCCAAGGTCGCGGGCGTCTCGTCCGTCATCGACAAGGGCATCACCGAACTCGACGCCGTCTACTACGACACCGAGGATCTCCGGCTCGCCGCCTCCTCGCGCACCCTGCGCCGCCGCACCGGCGGCGACGACGCCGGCTGGCACCTCAAGCTGCCGGTCTCCACCGGGGTGCGCGACGAGGTGCACGCCCCCCTCTCCGCCGCTGTGCCGCGCGTGCTCGCCGGCCTCGTCCGCTCCCGGGTCCGCGAACGGCAGCTGGTCCCGGTCGTACGGCTGCGCTCCGAGCGCGATCTGCGCCACCTCGTGGACGCGGCCGGTGCGCTGCTCGCCGAGGTCAGCATCGACGCCGTACAGGCCGAGCGGCTCACCGAGGGCGGCGGCTCCACCGCCTGGACCGAGATCGAGGTCGAGCTGGCCGACGGCGTCGACCCCGCCTTCCTCGACAAGGTCGAGAAGCGGCTGCGCAAGGCCGGGATCGAACCCGCCACGTCCGCCTCCAAGCTGGCCCGCGCGCTCGCCGAGACCGGCCTGGCGCCCATCGAGCCGATCGCCCCCGCCAAGCCGGTCAGCGCCGGCGAACACGTCCTCGCCTACGTCCGCGCCCAGCGCGACGCCCTCGTCGCCCTCGACCCCGCCGTACGTCAGGACCAGCCCGACTCCGTCCACCAGATGCGGGTCGCCACGCGCCGGATGCGCAGCGCCTTCCGCAGTTACGGGAAGATCCTCGACCGGACCGTCACCGACCCGATCGGTGAGGAACTCAAGTGGCTGGCCGGCGAGTTGGGCCTCGACCGGGACCGCGAGGTGCTCACCGAGCGCATCCAGACCGCCGTCGCCGAGCTGCCGCGGGCGCTCACCGCCGGGCCCGTCCGCACCCGCCTGCGCATCTGGTCGGCCGCGCGGCGCAGCGGCACCAAGCGCCATGTCACGGCGGTCCTCGACGGCAAGCGCTACCTCGCGCTGCTCGACACCCTCGACGCCCTGCTGGCCGAACCGCCCGTGCTGCCCGCGGCCGGCAAGGCCCCCGCAGGCGTACTGGCCAAGGCGGTCCTGCGCGACCACCGCAAGCTCGCCGACCACATCCGGCGGGCGCTGGACGTACCCTCCTCGCCCGAGCGCGACCTCGAGATGCACGAGGCCCGCAAGAAGGCCAAGCGCACCCGCTACGCCGCCGAGCTCGCGACCCCCGCGCTCGGCAAACCGGCCAAGGCGATGGCCTCGTACGCGAAGAGCCTGCAAGGGCTGCTCGGCGAGCACCAGGACTCCGTGATGTGCCGCGAGGCCCTGCGCGAGATCGCGGCGCAGGCTTCGGCGGCGGGGGAGAACTCCTTCACGTACGGGCTCCTGTACGGCCGCGAGGAGCGGGCGGCCGCCGACTGCGAGCGCGATCTGCCCGCTCTCAGCCCGCAGGAGCACCCCGAATATGCCTCCGGCCTGCACGAAGTCAAGTAACCCCGCGGGACACGTTAGTCTGGAGGGTCACCCCTGCCAGCTCATCGAAGGTCACCGCGATGCCTGTCGAGTCCGTCTTCCCCCAGCTTGAAGCGCTGCTGCCGCATGTGCAGAAGCCCATTCAGTACGTGGGCGGAGAGCTGAACTCCACCGTGAAGCCGTGGGAGGAGTGCGACGTCCGCTGGGCGCTCATGTACCCGGACGCGTACGAGGTCGGTCTCCCCAACCAGGGCGTCATGATCCTTTACGAGGTCCTCAACGAGCGCGCGGGCGTCCTCGCCGAGCGCACGTACAGCGTGTGGCCCGACCTGGAGGCGCTCATGCGCGAGCACCGGGTCCCGCAGTTCACCGTGGACTCGCACCGCCCGGTGAAGGCCTTCGACGTGTTCGGCCTGTCCTTCTCCACGGAGCTGGGCTACACGAACATGCTCACGGCCCTGGACCTCGCGGGCATCCCGCTGGAGTCGAAGGACCGCGGCCTCGACGACCCGATCGTCCTCGCGGGCGGCCACGCGGCCTTCAACCCCGAGCCGATCGCGGACTTCATCGACGCCGCGATCATCGGCGACGGCGAGCAGGCCGTGCTCGACATGACCGAGATCATCCGCCACTGGAAGGCCGAAGGCCGTCCGGGCGGACGCGAGGAGGTGCTGCTGCGCCTCGCGAAGACCGGCAGCGTCTACATCCCCGCGTTCTACGACGTCGAATACCTGCCCGACGGCCGGATCGGCCGCGTCGTGCCGAACCGCTCGGGCGTGCCGTGGCGCGTCTCCAAGCACACCGTCATGGACCTCGACGAGTGGCCCTACCCCAAGCAGCCGCTGGTCCCGCTCGCGGAGACCGTGCACGAGCGCATGTCCGTGGAGATCTTCCGCGGCTGCACCCGCGGCTGCCGCTTCTGCCAGGCCGGCATGATCACGCGTCCCGTACGGGAGCGAAGCATCACCGGCATCGGCGACATGGTGGAGAAGGGCCTCAAGGCGACCGGCTTCGAGGAGGTCGGCCTGCTGTCGCTGTCCTCCGCGGACCACTCCGAGATCGGGGACATCGCCAAGGGCCTCGCGGACCGGTACGAGGAAGACAAGATCGGCCTCTCGCTGCCGTCGACCCGCGTGGACGCCTTCAACGTCGACCTCGCCAATGAGCTCACCCGCAACGGCCGGCGCTCGGGTCTGACCTTCGCGCCCGAGGGCGGCTCCGAGCGCATGCGCAAGGTCATCAACAAGATGGTCTCCGAAGAGGACCTCATCCGGACCGTCGCCACCGCGTACGGCAACGGCTGGCGCCAGGTGAAGCTCTACTTCATGTGCGGTCTGCCGACGGAGACCGACGAGGACGTGCTGCAGATCGCCGACATGGCCACGTCCGTGATCGCCAAGGGCCGCGAGGTCTCGGGCAAGAACGACATCCGCGCCACGGTCTCCATCGGCGGCTTCGTCCCCAAGCCCCACACCCCGTTCCAGTGGGCCCCGCAGCTCAGCGCGGAGGAGACGGACGCCCGTCTCGAAAAGCTCCGCGACAAGATCCGCGGCGACAAGAAGTACGGCCGCTCCATCGGCTTCCGCTACCACGACGGCAAGCCCGGCATCGTCGAGGGCCTGCTGTCGCGCGGTGACCGCCGCATCGGTGCGGTCATCCGCGCGGTGTACGAGGACGGCGGCCGCTTCGACGGCTGGCGCGAGCACTTCTCGTACGACCGCTGGATGGCCTGCGCGGACAAGACGCTGCCCGCGATGGGCGTGGACGTCGACTGGTACACGACGCGTGAGCGCACGTACGAGGAGGTCCTGCCCTGGGACCACCTGGACTCGGGCCTCGACAAGGACTGGCTCTGGGAGGACTGGCAGGACGCCCTCGACGAGACCGAGGTCGAGGACTGCCGCTGGACGCCCTGCTTCGACTGCGGCGTCTGCCCGGCGATGCAGACCGAGATCCAGGTCGGCCCGACGGGCAAGAAGCTGCTGCCGTTGATGGTGAAGCAGCCCGAGACGAGCGGGCACGCGCACTGACGTGGCGTGACGTGACGTGATGTGAACGGGCGGGCCGTGACCGGGAGGTCACGGCCCGTCTTTCGTGCGCAGCACGATTTTCGTGTGCAGCGCCGAGAGCATCGGGAAGGCCATGGCCAGCGCGAATCCGCCGAACGGCAGGACGAACAGCAGAGTGACGAGGACCGCGGTGGTGATGAGCGTGCCGCGTGCGGGGTCGCTTCCCACGACGAAGACCGCGGGGTCCTCTTCGGGGGCGGGGAAGCCTCGTCCGGGGACCAGCCGGGCGTCGGCGTAGGCCTTCTCGGGGCGGCATTCCTTGCCCTCGGGGAGTTCGATCACGGTGCGGTCGAGGGGCTTGGTGTCGTCGGCGGCGGCGGCTGCTTCGGGGGTTCCGGTGTCTTGGGTCTCTTCGGTCGGGATGAAGCGGCCGACGCAGTACGTGCCCTGCGACTCGGAGTGCGTCTGTTCCCGGATGACGACCACCGAGCCCCGGATGCCGCCCTCGCCCCGCGCGGCCCGGGCCCGCTCGGCGGCCTGGTCGACCGCGAGGACGGCTGTGCACAGGGCGATCGTGCCGACGGCGGCGCAGACCAGCCAGATCGCCACGGCGATGATCGTCGACCTTCGGTCCTCCAGCAGGCCTGAGACATCTCTGTCCCGGATCAGCCCTCTCCTCTTGCGCAACGGCCCCCCAGCGCTTGCGTGTTGGTGCAGGCTATCGCTCCCGAGCCGCTCGTGAGAGAAGCTGCTGCGGCGGGCTGATCTTGTCCGGGGGTCGTGCGGCCGGGCAGACTTCCCGGCCATGGCCTTTCATGTGCGCGGGACCGTATTGCCGGACGGGGTGGCTCGAGACCTGTGGATTCTGGGGGATCGGATCACCTTTGAGCGGCCGGGTGTCGAGTGTGTGACGCTGGCCGACGGTGGGTTTCTGTTGCCGGGGCTTGTGGATGTGCATACGCATCCGGGGGCTGTGGGGGACGCCTCGACGCCGCCCGGTTTTGATGCCGGGCTGTTCGCCGAGCAGATCGATGCGCACCGGGACGCGGGGACGGCGGCGCTGCGGTTTCCCGGGCTGACCGGTGAGGTACCGGATGAGGTGCGGGACGCGCCGGGTGCGCCGCGGATGATCACGGCGGGGCGGTGGCTGGCGTGGGCCGGTCTTTCGCGGAGTGCCGAATTCCACACCGTGACCGATGAGTTGGCCGCGGCGGCGGTCAAGGAGGCGCTGGCCAACGACGGTTGGTGCAAGATCATGGGGGACTGGGACTTCGATGCGCCGCCCGTTCCGTACGAGGTGATGCGGGCCGTTGTCGAGGCGGTGCACGCGGTCGGTGGGCGGGTCGCGGCCCACTGCCAGTCCGCCGAAGGGGTGTTGCAGGCGGCGCGGGCCGGGATCGACTCCATCGAGCACGGGATGGGGATGCCGGAGGAGTGCGTCGGGCTGATGGCCGCGAGCGGGGCCGCGTATGTCCCCACGCTGACGGCCTTCGCGGGGGGTCGTGCGGAGGTGGCCGCGCGGGGGACGGCGCGGGCCGCTCTGTGGCTTTCCGGGCACGACACGATGATCCGGCGGGTGCGGGAGGCGCACGATGCGGGGGTGACGGTGCTGGCCGGGACGGATTCGGCGCCGTTCGGGAACGTGGCCGCGGAGGTGGGGCATCTTGTGGCGGCGGGGCTTCCGGCCGAGGCGGCGGTGGGG
>NZ_JAAKZW010000195.1 GCF_011044995.1 Streptomyces mesophilus
TCCCGAAACCGGGGCTTCGCCCCGGACCCCGGCATCCGAACTTCGTTCGGATCTGCTCAAGCGCCGCAGGGGCTGGATTTGCCGGTCCGGCTGAGTGGTCACCCCCGCCGCAGCAGTCGCGAAGCCCCCGCCGCCACCGTTGTCGCCAGGACCCAGCCGAGGAGGACGAGGGAGGCGGCCAGCCACTGCCAGGGGCCCGCGACGCGCCAGTAGCCGTCCTGGCCGAGGTTCATGACCGGCAGGATCAGGTCGAGCGAGTACAGGACCGGCTGGTAATGGGGGCCCTCGCCGGACTTCATCGCCTCCGGGTCGTAGTGCGAGAAGGCATAGCCGCCGAGCGCCCACAGGACCGCCATCCACAACGCCGCACGGCCCGGCCGGTACCCGTACGCGACCGTCCAGTCCTGCAGGTAGCCCCAGAGCTTGCCCGCGACCGGGAGGGTCTGGCGGCGGCGGCGCTGTTTGGCGAGCAGGACCTCGCGGGCCTCGGAGTCCTCGCCGGTGTCGCGCAGCACCGCGGCAAGGCGTTCGTACGGTTCCGGGTTGTACTCGGGGGTGGCCGCCTCCACCCAGTCCAGGCGGGTGGGCAGCGGGAACTTGCCGACCGGGATGAGGTTCTCGTACGCGAAACCGTTCATCTGCAGATGCCCGGGGCCCGGCCAGCTCGCGGCCCTGTCGCGCAGGCTCGTCACCTTCGCGCCGGAGAGCACCACCGTGCCGCCCTCCGGCCGCTCACCGAGGAAGCGCAGCTCGGCGGTCTGCACCCGGCGCAGCGAGAGCTCGTGGTCCTCGCCCATGAGCAGCAGGGCGCGGTCGAAGTCGACCGCGTCGGTGAAGCGCCCGTCGTCAAGCCGGATGCCGCCGCGGCATTCGAACCGCTGGATCCGCACGCCGCGCGCCGGGGTCGCACCGGCCGTGAACACGGGATCCACTATGGCCGCCGGCGTCAGATACAGGGCGCGCTCGACGGTCAGCTGCGGGGCGTTCAGGGCGTACTTGCCCGTTTCGTTGAGCATCCGGCTGCCGCGCAGGCTCAGCGAGACGCCGACCTTCGCGCCGCGCATCCGGAACTCCCCGTAGGACTCCATGAGTTCGGCCTGCAGGTCCTGGCCGACCGAGAGCCCGTCCGCGTTGACCGTGCGGTCCTGGCGGTCGTGGTGCACCACGGCCTGGCTGAGCAGCAGATCTGTGCCGATCTGGGCGTCCGTGAGGCGGATGCCGCGGTGTACACGGCAGCGCGGCAGATGCAGATCGCCCTCGGTCTGCAGCCGGGCGGCCTCCAGGCGGGGGATCGAGCAGTTGAGCAGGCGCAGGGTGGTGAAGCGGCTCTCGGGAAGGGAGATCTCCTTCTCGAAGCGGCAGTCCTTCATCTCCACGTACGGGGTCACGGTGCCGCCCGCGACGTCGAGATAGCCGGTGATGCGCACACCCGTGAGCTTGATCGCGGCGACGCGTCCGTCGCGCGCCGGCGGACCCGCCAGCATCAGCATGCAGACGACCCGGGCCCGTACGCTGCGCTCCTCGCCCCAGTGGTGCACGCCGTGCGGGTCGTCGACCTCCGGGGCGCCGGTCGACAGGTCGTAGCGGGTCCCGTTCTGGAACGCCTGCCACATCCCCGCCTCGGCCGCCGTCAGGTCGTCCGGCATCTCCGTCGTCACTCGGTACGTCCCCTCCCGTACTCGTACACCTGTGTCATACGTACCGGTGTGATGCCCGGCCGGTGACCGGCTGAACGCTAGTGGTGCGGGAGATCCGAGGGGACCGGTATCGGCCAGGGGGCGCCTGTGCCACTCTGAGCCGCACGAGGCCCGCGCGGGCCGACCCTGGGGAGGGGCGCATGGCGGGTGGGCAGGCGCATGGGCGGCCGGCGCTCGACGGGCCGCCGTGGGTGGTGGCCAACGAGCTGCTGGCCTTCGTGATCGAGATGGGCGCCCTGGGTGCGCTCGCCTGGTGGGGTTTCGCCACCGGGGACGGCGTCCTGCTGAGCCTGCTCCTGGGGCTCGGCGCGCCCGCGGTGGCGATCGTGCTGTGGGGGCAGTTCGCGGCGCCGAAGGCGAAGCGGCCGCCGGGGCTGCCCGGCGTGCTCCTGGTGAAAGCCCTGGTCCTGGGCGGTGGCGCGGTGGCGCTGTACGGGCTCGGACACCCGGTCGCGGCCGTGATCGCGGCGGTCGTGGTGGTCGGGAACACGGCGGTTCTCGAGATCTTCCGTAAGCAGGCGGGGGCCGCGGCCTGACCGTGCGGCGATGACGGACAGGGGCCCGCACAAGGCCTGAGCCGGGCGGGGACCGGGTCGGGGCCGGAATGAGTCGGTGCGCTCGTATCAGCCAGTGGATACGCGCGACGACGCCGCGCGCCCGTCTGAGAGAATTGGGCACGTGATCTCTCGAATCGACCTGCGCGGCAGCGCCCTCCCCCAGGGCGCCGGCCTGCGCGCACTGCTGCCCCGAGCCGAGTTCGACGTCGCGGCCGCCCTGGACAAGGTGCGGCCCATCTGCGAGGACGTCCATCATCGGGGCGACGCGGCGCTGGTCGAGTACGCGGAGAAGTTCGACGGTGTGAAGCTGGCGAACGTACGGGTGCCGGCCGAGGCCCTGCGTACCGCGCTCGCCGAGCTCGACCCGCAGGTCAGGGCCGCCCTCGAGGAGTCCATCAAGCGGGCGCGCGCCGTGCACCGCGAGCAGCGCCGCAGCACGCACACCACCCAGGTCGTGCCCGGCGGATCCGTGACCGAGAAGTGGGTTCCGGTCGAGCGCGTGGGCCTCTATGCGCCCGGCGGCCGCTCGGTCTACCCGTCCTCCGTGATCATGAACGTGGTGCCCGCGCAGGAGGCCGGCGTCGAGTCGATCGCGCTCGCCTCGCCGGCCCAGGCCGAGTTCGACGGCCTTCCGCACCCGACGATCCTCGCCGCATGCGCGCTGCTCGGTGTCGACGAGGTGTACGCCGCGGGCGGTGCGACGGCCGTCGCGATGTTCGCGTACGGCACCGAGTCCTGCCCGCCCGCGAACATGGTGACCGGCCCCGGCAACATCTGGGTGGCCGCCGCCAAGCGCTACTTCACCGGCAAGATCGGCATCGACGCCGAGGCCGGTCCCACCGAGATCGCGGTCCTCGCCGACGACACGGCCGACCCCGTGCACGTGGCCTCCGACCTGATCAGCCAGGCCGAGCACGACCCGCTGGCCGCCGCCGTCCTCGTCACGGACAGCGAAGCGCTCGCCGCGGCCGTGGAGCGTGAGCTGGAGCCGCAGGTCGCGGCGTCCAAGCACATCGACGACCGGATCGTCCCCGCCCTCAAGGGCGAGCAGTCCGCGATCGTCCTCGTGGACACCCTGGAGGACGGTCTGAAGGTCGTCGATGCTTACGGCGCCGAGCACCTGGAGATCCAGACCGCCGACGCCACCGCGATGGCGGACCGGGTCAAGAACGCCGGTGCGATCTTCGTGGGCCCCTGGGCTCCCGTGTCGCTCGGCGACTACGCGGCCGGATCCAACCACGTGCTGCCCACCGGCGGCTGCGCCTGCCACTCCTCGGGTCTGAGCGTGCAGTCCTTCCTGCGCGGCATCCACATCGTGGACTACTCGCAGGACGCCCTCGCCGATGTCGCCCACCACGTGGTGACGCTGGCGGAGGCCGAGGATCTGCCCGCGCACGGTGCGGCGATCAAGGCGCGCTTCGGATGGAAGGTCCCGGGCAAGTGACACAGCACGTGACAGGTATCGACGACCTGCCCATCCGTGACGAGCTCAAGGGCAAGTCCCCTTACGGCGCCCCTCAGTTGGACGTCCCCGTCCGCCTGAACACCAACGAGAACCCGTACCCGCTGCCCGAGCCCCTCGTGCAGCGGATCGCCGAGCGCGTCGCCGAAGCGGCCCGGAGCCTCAACCGCTACCCCGACCGTGACGCCGTCGAGCTGCGCACCGAACTGGCCCGCTATCTCACGCGGACGGCGAAGCACCAGGTCGGCGTCGAGAACGTGTGGGCGGCCAACGGGTCCAACGAGGTCATCCAGCAGCTGCTTCAGACCTTCGGCGGCCCCGGCCGTACCGCGATCGGCTTCGAGCCCTCGTACTCGATGCACGGGCTGATCTCGCGCGGCACGGGCACCGGCTGGATCTCGGGACCGCGCAACGACGACTTCACCATCGACGTCGAGGCGGCGACGAAGGCGATCGCCGAGCACGCCCCGGACGTCACCTTCATCACCTCGCCCAACAACCCGACGGGCACGGCCGTGGAGGCCGAGACGGTGCTCGCGCTGTACGAGGCCGCGCAGGCCGCCAAGCCGTCCCTGGTGGTGGTCGACGAGGCGTACATCGAGTTCAGCCACGGCGACTCGCTGCTGCCGCTGATCGCGGGCCGCCCGAACCTCGTCGTCTCGCGCACCATGTCCAAGGCCTTCGGCGCGGCCGGTCTGCGCCTCGGCTATCTCGCCGCGCACCCCGCGGTCGTGGACGCGGTGCAGCTCGTACGGCTTCCGTACCACCTGTCGGCCGTCACCCAGGCCACCGCGCTCGCGGCCCTGGAGCACACCGACACGCTGCTCGCGTACGTGGAGCAGCTGAAGCAGGAGCGCGACCGGCTCGTCGGCGAGCTGCGCGCGCTCGGCTATGAAGTCACCCCGTCCGACGCCAACTTCGTGCAGTTCGGACGATTCGAGGGCGAGGGCGGCGCCCACGCCGTATGGCAGCAGATCCTCGACCGGGGCGTCCTGGTCAGGGACAACGGCGTACCGGGGTGGCTGCGCGTCACCGCCGGCACACCGGAAGAGAACGACGCGTTCCTCGACGCGGTACGAGACCTCAAGAAGGAGCACAGCGCATGAGCCGCATCGGCCGCGTGGAGCGTACGACCAAGGAGACGGCGGTGGTCGTCGAGATCGACCTCGACGGCACCGGAAAGGTCGATGTGTCGACCGGGGTCGGCTTCTACGACCACATGCTCGACCAGCTCGGCCGGCACGGCCTGTTCGACCTCACGGTGAAGACCGAGGGCGACCTCCACATCGACTCGCACCACACGATCGAGGACACCGCGCTCGCCCTCGGCGCCGCCTTCAAGCAGGCGCTCGGCGACAAGGTCGGCATCTACCGGTTCGGCAACTGCACCGTCCCGCTGGACGAGTCGCTCGCCCAGGTGACGGTCGACCTGTCGGGCCGCCCGTACCTCGTGCACACCGAGCCCGAGAAGATGGCGCCGATGATCGGCGAGTACGACACGACGATGACCCGGCACATCCTGGAGTCCTTCGTGGCGCAGGCGCAGATCGCGCTGCACGTCCACGTGCCGTACGGGCGCAATGCCCACCACATCGTCGAGTGCCAGTTCAAGGCCCTGGCCCGCGCGCTGCGTTACGCCTGTGAGCGCGACCCGCGTGCGGCCGGCATCCTCCCCTCCACGAAGGGTGCGCTCTAACTCATGAACGGCACTTCGACCGCTTTCATCCTCGTCGGGCTCTTCCTGGCCGGCGGTGTGTACTCCTTCGTGAAGCAGGGGATGTCCAAGAGTCTGGTCACCCTCCTTTCCATCGGCGCCGCCATGTGCCTGATCGCGGGCATCCTCCGCCTGGAGGTGTGGAACTGATGACCGCGAAGAAGGTCGTCGTCTTCGACTACGGCTTCGGCAACGTCCGTTCCGCCGAGCGCGCCCTCGCCCGGGTCGGCGCGGATGTCGAGATAACCCGCGACTACGACAAGGCCATGAACGCCGACGGGCTCCTGGTGCCCGGCGTCGGCGCCTTCGCCGCCTGTATGAACGGTCTCAAGCAGGCGCGCGGCGACTGGATCGTCGGCCGCCGACTGTCCGGCGGCCGCCCGGTGATGGGCATCTGCGTCGGCATGCAGATCCTCTTCGAGCGCGGCATCGAGCACGGCGTGGAGACCGAGGGCCTCGACGAGTGGCCCGGCACGGTCGGCCCGCTGCAGGCCGACGTGGTCCCGCACATGGGCTGGAACACCGTCGAACCCCCGTCCGGCACCCGGCAGTTCGCCGGTCTCGACGCGGACGCCCGCTTCTACTTCGTGCACTCGTACGCGGTCCACGACTGGTCGCTCGAGGTCCACAACCCCACCATCACCGCCCCGCTCGTCACCTGGTCGACGCACGGCAAGCCCTTCGTGGCCGCCGTGGAGAACGGTGCGCTGTGGGCCACCCAGTTCCACCCCGAGAAGTCCGGCGACGCCGGTGCGCAGCTCCTGACCAACTGGATCGGAACCCTCTGATGTCCCCTTCCGCTTCTGAGAAGCTCGAACTCCTGCCCGCCGTCGACGTCCGCGACGGCCAGGCCGTCCGCCTCGTGCACGGTGAATCCGGCAGCGAGACCTCGTACGGCTCCCCGCTCGAAGCCGCCCTCGCGTGGCAGAGCGCGGGCGCCGAATGGCTGCATCTCGTGGACCTGGACGCCGCGTTCGGCACCGGCGACAACCGTGCGCTGATCGCCGAGGTCGCCGGCGCGATGGACATCAAGGTCGAGCTCTCCGGCGGCATCCGCGACGACGCCTCCCTGGAGGCCGCGCTCGCCACCGGCTGCACCCGGGTCAACCTGGGCACCGCCGCCCTGGAGACCCCCGAGTGGGTCGCCAAGGTCATCGCGTCGCACGGCGACAAGATCGCGGTGGGTCTCGACGTACGCGGTACGACGCTGCGCGGCCGCGGCTGGACCCGCGACGGCGGCGACCTCTACGAGACCCTGGAGCGCCTCAACTCCGAGGGCTGCGCCCGCTATGTCGTGACCGACATCGCCAAGGACGGCACGTTGCAGGGCCCCAACCTGGAGCTCCTGCGCAACGTCTGCGCGGCGACCGACCGCCCCGTCGTCGCCTCGGGCGGCGTCTCGTCGCTCGACGACCTGCGCGCGATCGCCTCGCTCGTCCCGCTGGGCGTCGAGGGCTCGATCGTCGGCAAGGCGCTCTACGCCAAGCAGTTCACGCTGGAAGAGGCCCTGGAGGCCGTGTCCTCATGACTCTCGCCGTCCGTGTGATCCCCTGCCTGGACGTCGACAACGGCCGGGTCGTCAAGGGCGTCAACTTCCAGAACCTGCGCGATGCGGGCGACCCCGTCGAGATGGCCAAGGTCTACGACGCCGAGGGCGCCGACGAGTTGACCTTCCTCGACATCACCGCCTCGTCGGGCAACCGCGAGACCACCTACGACGTGGTCCGCCGCACCGCCGAGCAGGTCTTCATCCCGCTCACGGTCGGCGGCGGCGTGCGCACCGCCGAGGACGTGAACAAGCTGCTGCGCGCCGGCGCGGACAAGGTGGGCGTGAACACGGCCGCCATCGAGCGTCCCGACCTGATCCGTGAGATCGCCGAGCGCTTCGGCCGCCAGGTCCTCGTCCTCTCGGTCGACGCCCGCCGCACCGAGTCGGGCTCCTTCGAGGTCACGACGCACGGCGGCCGTAAGTCCGCGGGCATCGACGCCGTCGAATGGGCCCACCAGGCGGCCGAGTTGGGCGCGGGCGAGATCCTGCTCAACTCGATGGACGCGGACGGCACCAAGGACGGCTACGACATCGAGATGATCGAGGCCGTACGCAAGCACGTCACCGTTCCCGTGATCGCCTCGGGCGGCGCCGGCCGGCTGGAGCACTTCGCCCCCGCGGTGGCGGCGGGCGCCGACGCGGTCCTGGCCGCGTCCGTCTTCCACTTCGGCGATCTGCGGATCGGCGAGGTGAAGTCGGCGCTGCGGGACGCCGGGCACGTGGTGCGCTGAACGCCGCGGCGGAGTTTGCCGCGTCGAGCCCCCTCAGGGTTGCCGCCGGTCTTTCTCGAGAAAAAACCTGCGGCAACCTTGAGTTGAGCCCTAACCTGGTCCAAGTAGGCAATGTGGCCAGGGAGTTGGGTGGGGACTGTGGCGAAGACCGGTACGGGTGCGTTCGATCCCTCGGCGGGGCAGTTCATCCGCTGTATGCCGGTGGACGGCCGGACCACCCATATACAGGTGCAGTTCAAGCAGCTGCGCGTCGTCACCCATGACCCGGTGGCCCTCCAGCCGGGGAACGCGCGGCTGCGCCCCAGCGACGTCACGGAAGAGGACGTCGAGCTGCACGCGGAGGTCCAGCGGGGCATCGAGCACAGCAAGAAGTCCAACATCCCCAGCTACGCGGAGTACATCCTGGGGCATGTGACGGGGGAGCAGGTCGGCGTGCTGCCGCCCATGCACCTGTGGACCGAACGAGAGCTGTCCATCCACCAGTTCCCGGACCAGGACGGCGTCGTCCAGCACTTCCTGTGTGTGCCGCACGGCCTGAACCTGATCGCCATCGACGGTGAGACGCAGCTGGCGAGCCACTACCACCTCCAGCGGGACCCGACGCTCGGTCAGGAGGTCAAGGAGCGCCTTGCCGCGGCGCAGCTGAGCGCTGTCGTGCATGACGCGAGGCCGGCCCTGGAGGCCCGCAAGTTCTTCTACGACCTCAACGTCCTGGGCGTGAAGGTGAACACCACGATCGCCCTCGCGATGGACACCACCGACCCGCTGATGGGCATCGTGGGCAGGCTCTCCGAGGACGTGCCGTTCTTCCGCGGCAAGGTGGAGCGGATCTCCCGCCAGATCAAGAAGAACAGCCTCAAGGTCATCAAGGTGCAGGATCTGCGGCAGGTCGTCGTCAACATGGTGCACGGCATCGCCGGAGTGCAGTACGGGGCCAAGCCGGCCCCCGTCGACAAGGTCGCCCTGGACGAGCTGGAGACGGTGGCCAGGGAGTGGCTCACGGCGTACACGGAGGCTTTTGGTGCCGAGCTGACGGACCGGGAGACCTGCGTGGCCGGCACGGGTACGGTGCTCGCCGCTGTCGGTGCGCTCGGCCAGAGCCTGCTCGACGCCCCTGCCGAGGAGCGGCCCGGCCGTCGCGATGCACTGATCGCGAGCCTCGCGCAGATCGACTGGCGCAAGGGCGACCACTGGCTCGGCACGGTGCTGACCCAGACCCCCAAGGGCAACTACACGATCAACGGGCCCAAGCAGTCCGCGTACGCCGTCCATGCGGCGCTCTCCCACGACGGCACCGCGGCGTACCGCAGGGTGAGGCATCAGCCGGAGCCGACGTCCGCACCCGAAGAGCCCGCGGGGGAGTCCGCCGCGTAGCCCACGGCAGCCGACGCAAAAAAACGGCCCCGTCGCCGGGGCCGTTCCTGTCGGCTTGCGCCGAACTCGTACATCCAGACTAGCAGCCAGCCCTTCGGCCGGGAGAAGCTCGTGAGCACCGTCATCGCCTACGTCGACGGATTCAATCTCTACTACGGAATGCGTGCGAAGTACGGCCACCGCTACTACTGGCTGGACCTCGCGGCCCTGGTCAGAAGGGTGCGGCCGCAGGACTCGCTGGTCGGCGTCCGCTACTTCACGGCGCCCGTACGGGGAGAGCCCGCGGCGGCCGCGAACCAGTCGGTCTACCTGGACGCGCTGGCCGCGCACAGTCCGGCGGAGGTCGAGACGGTGCTCGGCCGGTTCGCCGCGAAGCGGCTGCGCTGCAAGACCTGCCGCGGACCCCTGACGTGCGCCTGCACACCGCCGGTCAGCCACCGGACGTACGAGGAGAAGGCGACCGATGTCGCGATCGGCGCCCGTCTCGTGGAGGACAGCGCCCTGCGGGCCTCGGACGTGGCCCTGATCGTCTCGGCCGACACGGATCTGGTGCCGGCCATCGAGGCCGCGCAGCGCCTCGATCCCGCGCGTGCGATCTATATGGCTCTGCCGCCGGGCCATATGCGGCCCAGCCGGCACTTCAGCACGGTCGGCTACTTCAACATCAACGAGTCGGCGCTGCGCGCCTGCCAGCTCCCGGCGCTCGTCAAGGACGCGGTCTCGGGGGCGGTGTACGCCCGTCCGGCCAAGTGGCACTGAGGGTGCTCCGGAGTGCTCTGCGGGCGGTTGCGCGGGGCTGGCGGCTGCCGCCTCTCACCCTATGGAAATCGCTTGCCCCGTACGGCAGTCGGCGCGATCATCGCCGTTCGTGACTGCTGACGCTCGCTCGCACACGAAATCGTCCGGAACCTCCGCAACTGAACCGTCCGCGCCGCTCCCCGTCCACCGCGACGGCAACGTCCTGCGCTGGCTCAGCGCGTACGCCGCCTCCATGGTCGGCGACAGCGTGTACTTTCTGGCCCTCGGCTGGGCCGCCGCCCAAGTCGCGGGGCCCGCGCAGGTGGGCGTGGTGATGGCCGTCGGTGCCGTACCGCGGGCGTTGCTGATGCTCGGCGGGGGAGTGGTCGCCGACCGGTTCGGGCCGCGCAAGGTCGTGATCGGCTCGGACGCGGTCCGCTCGCTCCTGATCCTCGCCGCGGCCGCCGCCCTGTGGCTGGCCACCCCCGGCCTCTGGCTCCTCGTGGCGCTCGCGCTGCTCTTCGGTGTCGTGGACGCCCTGTTCATGCCCGCCGTCGGGGCGCTGCCGACGCGGATCACCTCGCGGGGCGAGCTGATGCGGCTGCTCGGCTTCAAGGCCTTCGTGGACCGCATGGGCCGGCTGGCCGGGCCGCCGACGGCCGGGTTCGCGCTCGGCGTGGGCGGTCCCGAGGCGGCCTTCGCGGCGGCGGGCGTGCTGTTCGCCCTGTCGCTCGCGCTGCTGATCGCCGTACGGATCGCGCCGGTGCTGCCCGACGATGCGGTGGCCGAAGGGGCACAACGCACCTCGGCCTGGCGGGAGTTGAGGGACGGTCTCGGTTACGTCCGCCGGCATCCCGTGGTCGGCCCGCTGGTCGTGTCCGGCGCCATCAGCCAGATCGGCATCACCCCGCCGCTCACTGTGGGCATCGTGCTGCTCGGCGAGGAGCGCGGCTGGAGCCCCGCGGGAGTCGGCCTCATCCTGGGCGCGATGGCGCTCGGCGCGGGGATCAGCACGCTCGGACTCGCCGTCGCCGGACGGTTCCCCCGGGCCGGCCTCTGGGCGACGGTGACCCTCGCGGTGGCGTCCGTCGCGATCGGCGCCATCGGACTGCTGCCGACCGTCGCCGGCGCCGCGGCCGTGGCGCTGCTCGCGGGTCTGGTGAGCGGGATATGCGGCGGCCTCTCCTCGACGCTGATCCAGGCCAACACCGAGCCCGGCTATCTGGGCCGGGTCTCCTCGGTGATGGCCTTCACGGCGGTGGGTCTGACACCGCTGTTCTTCCCGGTGGGCGGCTGGGCGGCCGGGGTGTGGGGCGCGCAGCCGGTGTTCGTCGTGGGCGGCGCGGTCAGCATGGCGGCCGCTCTGCTGCCGCTGGCTGCCCGCGCCGTCTGGCGTGCGGAGCTGCCCGACAAGCGCTGAGTGCTCCAGAGCGGGGCGTGGCCCACGCCCACTCACGTCAAGATAGGAAAGGAAAGTTGCGCAAAATTAGTTGTGCAACTTTTCTTTCCTATCTACCTTGGGGGCATGGCAGAGAAGAAGGCACGGCAGATCACGGACGTCGAGACGCTCAAGGCGCTCGGCCATCCGCTGCGCATGAAGCTGTTCCGCGCGGTCTACGCGGCGCGCACCGCGACGGCCTCGCAGCTCGCGCAGACCGTGAACGAGGCGGTCTCGCTGGTCAGCTATCACCTGCGCACGCTCGCCAAGCACGGCCTGATCGAGGAGGCCGAGGGGCAGGGGAGCGACGGGCGTGAGCGCTGGTGGAAGCCGGCCGCGCAGTCGCTGACCATCAGCGACGAGGACTTCATCGACGAGCCCGGCAAGGCGGCCGCCCACCGCTCGGTCACGCGGCTCTTCCAGGACCAGCGTGCCGAGCTGTACGCGCGTTACGTCGACGAGAAGGCCGCTTGGGGCGCCGAGTGGCGGAAGGCGGCCTTCGACTCGGAGTATCTGCCCCGGCTGACCGCGCCCGAACTTGCCTCGCTGAGCAAGGAGTTGGACGCGGTACTGCGCAAGTACGACGAGGCCGGCCGCGCGGCCGAGGCGGCGGGTGAGACCGAGGGCCGCGAGCAGATCGCCGTCCACCTCTACGGCTTTCCCTTCCGCCCGTGAGCGCCCCGACGAGCGCTTCGTCGAGCGCCCCGACGAGCGTTCCGTCGAGCGGCATAGCCGAGGCCGTCGACCGCCCCGCCCACCGCGACCCCAACGTCCTGCGCTGGCTCGGCGCCTACGGCTCCTCGATGATCGGCGACGCCGTCTACTTCATCGCCCTGTCGTGGGCCGCCGCCCGCACCGGCAGCGCGGGTCAGGCCGGGCTCGTCCTCGCGATCAGCGCCGTGCCACGTGCTCTGCTGATGCTGTACGGAGGGGTGATCGCCGACCGCTTCGGGCCGCGCCGTGTCGTCATCGGCTCGGACGCCGTGCGCTTCGCCGTGATCCTCGTCGCCGCCGGTGTCCTGGTCGCCGCGCAGCCGGGGATCTGGTTCCTCGCGGTGATCGCCCTGGTCTTCGGCGCGGTCGACGCGGTCTTCATGCCGGCGGTCGGCGCGCTTCCCCCGCGTATCACCGCACCGTCCCAACTCGCCCGCGTCCAGGGCCTGCGCGGACTCGCCGCCCGGATCGCCCTGGTCACCGGCGGTCCCGTGGGCGGGTTCGCGGTCGCGGCAGGCGGCTCGGCGGCGGCGTTCGCTGTGGCGGCCGCGCTGTTCGCCGTATCCCTGGTGCTGCTTCTTGCCGTACGCGTAAGGGAGTTGGCGCCCGATGACAAGGCGGGGGAGGGGCGGCCGGAGACCGGCCACCTGCGCGCCGGACTGCGCTACATCCGCCGGCACAAGGTGCTGCTGCCGCTGATCGTCGCGATGGGCGTGACCGAGCTCGGCTTCTCGGGTCCCGCCAACATCGGCCTCGTGCTGCTCGCCGACGAACGGGGCTGGGGTGCCTCGGGGATGGGCCTGACCATCGCGGGCTTCGGGGTCGGCGCGGGCGCGGCCTCGCTGCTGCTCGCGGTGCGCGGACGACTGCCGCGTGCGGGCCTGGTGCGGGCGTGCGCGGAGACCGGCGGAGCGGTGGCGCTGGCGGCGATCGCCTTCGCGCCCTCGGTGGCACTGGCGGCCGTGGCCGGTCTGTTCGTCGGGCTGCTCGCGGGGACGAGCGGCGCGCTGAGCGGGGCACTGCTGCAGACCCAGTCCGACCCCGCGTACATCGGCCGCGTCACCTCCGTCCACATGCTGCTCGCGCTGGGCCTCGCACCCCTCTGCTACCCGATCACCGGTGCCGCGATCGGGATCTGGGGCTCGCGGCCGGTGTTCGTGGCGAGCGCCTGCTTGATCGTGGTCGGCTCGGCGATCGGTCTCGCGTCGCGCTCGCTGCGTACGGCGGAACTGCCGGGGGCCACGCCGTCGGAACCGGCACGGCCGGACGGCGCACACGAGGTGAACGTGCCTGTGGCGGGGGCGAGTTCGGCAGGGTGACCCGGAGTGCCGCCACGGATGACCCTCCGTGCCGGGACTGGTGATTTCGCCGATGCACGGATTCCGGTTCCGCCGTGACAGTGGCGCCTGTCACCCACTGTTCCAGCGAGAGGAACCCTTCGTCGTGCAGCAGTTCACCGAAGAGAGCCGCACCCCCACCGCCGGACGGAACAAGGGCCGCACCCGCGCGGTCCGCACCGGACTCGCCGCGCTCATGGCCGTCGGCGCGCTGATGACCTCGGGGACCGTCAGTGCCCATGGCGCGGACAACCCCTACGAGCGCGGTCCTGCGCCCAGCCAGTCCAGCATCGAGGCCTCACGCGGCCCGTACTCCGTGTCCCAGACCTCGGTCTCCTCCCTGAGCGCCTCAGGGTTCGGCGGCGGCACCATCTACTACCCGACCACCACGAGCGACGGCACCTTCGGCGCGGTGGTCATCTCACCCGGATTCACTGCGTACGAGTCCTCCATCGCCTGGCTCGGACCGCGTCTGGCCTCACAGGGCTTCGTGGTGTTCACCATCGACACCCTCAGCACGGTCGACCAGCCCGCCAGCCGGGGCCGCCAACTCCTCGCGGCACTTGACCACTTGACCCAGCGCAGCACCGTGCGCGGCCGGGTCGACGCCACCCGCCTCGGCGTCATGGGTCACTCCATGGGCGGCGGCGGAACCCTCGAGGCCGCCAAGAGCCGGCCTTCGCTCCAGGCGGCGATACCGCTCACCGGCTGGCACACCGACAAGACCTGGCCCGAACTGCGCACGCCCACGCTCATCGTGGGCGCGGACGGCGACACCGTGGCGTCGGTGTCCTCGCACTCCGAGCCGTTCTACCAGAGCCTGCCGAGCACCCTCGACAAGGCGTATCTGGAGCTCAACGGCGCTTCGCACTTCACGCCGAACTCCTCGAACACGACCATCGCGAAGTACAGCATTTCCTGGCTGAAGCGGTTCATCGACAACGACACCCGCTACGAGCAGTTCCTGTGCCCGCTGCCACGGCCGAGCTCGACGATCGAGGAGTACCGGGGCAACTGCCCGCACACCGGCTGATCCCGGCGCGGGATTCCGGCCGCGTTGCGGCTGGGTTCCGGTCGCGTTGCCGCGGGATTGCGTCCGGGGTTCCGCACGTGGTTACGCGGCAGTAGCGTGCGATGCGTGACCGGAGCGGAATGGGCGGATCCAGGGGCCCGGCTGTACGGCCGGGACCGTGAACTGGCCTGGTGCGGACGCCTGTTGGCGCAGCTCGGGGCCGGCCGGGGCGGGTCCCTTGTGGTCACCGGCGACCCCGGCCTCGGGCGTACGGCGCTGCTGCGGCACCTCGCCGGCACGTTCACGGGCGGGACGGCGTGCTATGTGCCCGCCGTCCCGCCGCGGGGCCTGCGCGGCGGTGTGCTCGGGCAGCTCTACGCCGGACACCCGGCCGGCCGGCTGCGGTCCGCACTCCTGTCGGCCGCCCGGTCGGGGCCGCTCCTGGTGTGTGTGGACGACCTGCACCTGTGGCCCGACTCCCCTCGGGCCGCGCTGTACGCCGTGGCTCGGGGGCTGGCCGCCGAGTCGGCCCCCGTCGCGCTGATCCTGTCCGTCGCCGCCCATCGTGCCGCGGGCCTGTCCGAGGACCTGCCGGTCCTGCGGCTCGCCCCGCTGGACGATGCGGCGGCGGACGCACTTCTGGAACGGCTCCTCACGGACCGGGCCGTGCCGACGGACGTAGGTGATGGACTTCTGCGGGCGGACGTACGTGATGGGCTTCTGCGGGCGGATGTACGCGAAGGGCTTCTGCAGGCGGACGACGTACGCGAAGGGCTTCTGGGCGCGGACGTACGCGAAGGGCTTCTGCGGGCGGCGGGCGGCAGTCCGCTGGTCCTGCGGGAGTTGGTGGCGGGGCTTGCCCTGAGGGGCGGTGCAGTCGGCTCTCCGGGCCCGGCAACGGAGTTCGAGCTCCGTGCGGCCGCCTCTCCGAGCCCGGCAACGGCCCCTCGACCGGACGCCGCAGGGACCCTGTCCCCGGCTGCGGAAGCCCCGCTCGTCGACCCCCGTACCGCTCAGGCCCTCCGGCTCGTGGAAGCCGCTGAGCGGGCCCGGCTCGAAGGGCGGCCGGACCGGGCGGCGCGGTTGCTCGCTCCTGTACGGCGGCTCGAGTTGCCCGACTGGGTGACCGGGCAGGTCGAACTGGTCCACGGCCTGCTGGAGTTGGGCGACGGACCGATCGCCGACGCGCGGGCCTCCCTGCTGCTCGCCGCCCGCCGGCTGGCGGACCGCGACCCGGCCCAGGCGCTGCGCGCACACCTCGCCGCCGCCGAGGCGTCCTGGGCGATGGGCGACGCCGCCGCATACCGGGAAGCCCTGGCACCCCTGATCACGGACGCGCGGGGGGCGGGCGCGGACCCTGAGGG
>NZ_JAAKZW010000196.1 GCF_011044995.1 Streptomyces mesophilus
GTTCGGGAGCGGGCGCCCCGGGCGGCGGGGAGGGCGGGGACGGAGGCGACGGAGAGGGCGGCGCGGGCTCGGCCGGGCACACCTCGACCACCCCCGACACCGTCCCGTGCACCACCCCCGCGGCATCGGCGCTGACCTGCGCGGCGACCTGTACGGGGGTCAGCGCGACGAAGGCGCCCAGACCCACCAGACACAGCACAGCCATCCGCAGTCCTCGTTCCGCGCCGCCGGGATCCCACAACAAACGGTCAAAAACAAACGATCAAACGAATCAAACGATGAACCGCGCCGGATGACACGGCACCCGGCCAGGAACGCGGTCGGTGTTCACCGCCGGCCGCCGTCGGCGAGCTGCACCTGCGGGTCCGGCAGGCTCTGCTCCAGATCGTCGAGGGCCTGGCGGGCGGCCACGATGCGCTGCCGCAGCTCCGGGAGCTCGTGACCGGCCTGTCCGCCCTGCTCCAGCCCCTCCTGCTGCTCCCGCTCCTCCTGCTGCTCCAGCTCCTTGGCTTCTTCGAGGGAGTTGATGACGACACCGATCAGCACATTGACCAGGACGAACGAAGCCATCAGGACATACGCCCCGTAATAGAGCAGCGTCCACCGCGAGTACGCGAGCCCCCCGTGCACCGCGTCCCCGAGCCCGTCGAGCGTCATCAGCAGGAGCAATGTGAGCAGCGCGCGGCCGAGCGAGCCGAAGTGCGCGGGGTCGGACTCGTGGAAGAAGAGCCAGCCCACCATCGCGTACACATAGAGCAGCAGCGCCCCGACGAGCAGGAAGCTGAGGGTGCCGGGCAGACTGCGGGCGACCGCGACCATCAGGACCCGCAGCTGCGGCAGGAAACGCGCGGTGCGCAGCACCCGGGCCAGGCGCAGCAGCCGCAGCAGGGTGGTGTTCTCGCTCACCACCGGCAGGAACGCACAGGCGACCACGGCGAGATCGAAGAGGTTCCAGGGGTCGCGGAAGAAGTCGCGCGGCCGGTCCGCGTGGGCGCCGAACCGCAGCAGGATCTCCACCGTGAAACCGGCCAGGCAGAGATGCTCGGCGAGGCGGAGCGCCTGGTGCCATTCGGCGGCGAAGCCGGAGTAGGTCTCGAGGCCGAGCAGCACCGCGTTGACCAGGATCAGGCTCATCACGGCGACCGCGAACCAGCGGGCCTCGGTGATCTCCCGGCAGCGGTGGGCCAGGAGCCGGCGGGCGGACGGCTCTCCCCATCCCGAATGGACCGGCATCGCACTCCTTCACAGCACACAGACGGGTGACGGAATGAAGATCGCCCAGCGACGTCGTCCGTCCGGTTCTGCCGCGCCGCAGTCACCCACAGGGGTGACGGATGAACCTGCTCACCGGATCCGACAGTTGACGGTGTGACGTACAGAACTGTGCATTTCACTCCGGGATGCCGATTCGTCATCAAGGATGGGAATGGCTCAAAAAGGGAACCCTTTCCTCGACTCCACCCCCTGTGTCCAACCGGCCCGCATCTGAGATCCCCCAGCGGCGGGCACGACGCGGAAGGATGACGTGCGCCGTGTCCCCGCTCCGGCTCGAAGAGCTGCCCACGCCCGGGTCCGTCTCCCCGGCTCCCCTCAAGCGCCTCTCCCTCGGCTCCCTCGGCGGGCGCCAGGTCCGCCTGATCCTCAGCGTGCTGCCCGTCCTGTTCATCGGGATCTGGGCGGCGGTCGACTGGACCTCCGTACGTGACGGCACGGCCCGCCTCGCGTCGGCCGATCCAGGGTGGCTGTTCCTCGCCGTGGTCTTCACCGGCCTGTGCAGTGTGGCCGCCTCGTTCATCCGCCAGGGCGCGATCCCCGAGCGCCTGCCGCCGGGGCAGCTGCTCGCCTCGCAGTTCGCGGCGGGCGCCGCCAATCACGTACTGCCGGCCGGGCTCGGGGCGCACGCGGTCACCCTGCGGTTCCTTCAGGGCCGCGGGATCCCGCTGACCAGGGCCACCGCTTCGCTCGCGCTGTACTCGCTGGTCAAGCCGGTGGCGAAGTTCGCCCTGATCCTCGTGTTCCTCGGCGCCTTCCCCGACACGCTGCCCGTGGGCGAGCTGCTGCCGGACGGTGAGACCTTCCTCATCGTCGCCGGGTGCGTGACCGGGGCGCTCGTGGCGGCAGCGGTGGTGTTCAAGGTCGTCCGGCCCCTGCGCCGCCCGCTGATCACCTTCCTGGGCACGGCACTCACCGACGCGCGGCTGCTGCACAGCAGGCCGAGCCGGGTGCTTGCGCTCTGGGGCGGCGCGGCCGCGCTGCCACTGTTCCAGGCGGCGACGCTCGCCGCGGTCGCCGCGTCACTGGGCGTACCGCTGCCCTGGACCCACGTGATCTTCGCCCACCTCGCGGCGAGCGCGATGGTGGGTGCGGTGCCGGCGCCCGGCGGGATCGGGCCGGTGGACGCCGCGATGGTGTTCACGCTGGTCGTCTTCGGTACGCCGATGGCCCTGGCCACCGCGACCGTGATCGGCTACCGGGTGATCAGCGGCTGGCTGCCACTGCTGCCGGGGGCGCTGGCGCTCTCCGTGCTCGTACGGAAAAAGGTGCTGTAGTCGTCGGGCCTGCCCCTGCTCAGCCCGAGCAGGACGGGCAGACCCCGCGATAGGTGACCTCCACGGCCTCGACGGTGAAGCCGTAGCGCTCCTCGGCCGGCAGGTCCGAGAGCGGGTTGCCCTGCGGGCGTACGTCCCGGATCGCGCCGCAGCCCGAGCACACCAGGTGCTGGTGGGGCTGATGCGCGTTGGGGTCGTAGCGCTTGGCGCGGCCGTCGGTGGCGACTTCGAGGACCTCGCCGAGCGAGACCAGTTCGCCGAGCGTGTTGTAGACGGTCGCGCGCGAGATCTCCGGCAGCTTCGCGGACGCGCGTACGTGCACCTCGTCCGCGGTCAGATGCACATGCTCACCGTCGAGCACCTCCGCCACGACACGGCGCTGCGAGGTCATCCGCCAGCCGCGGCCGCGCAGTCGCTCCAGGAGGTCGCTCATCTCGGATCACCATTCTTCTCAGTCGGTGCGGCCACAGTCGGTGCGGCCAGGCCGGCAGGACATTCACGGGTGCAAGCTTTAGCGTGTTTCTTGACTTGGACTCTGTCCATTGTAGGATCAGGCTCGATGAGAGCCAAGGGACCTGGAAGGTTCCAGTTCGGCGGAGAGTACGGAGGCCACCAGCGTGGCGCCGCCGTCCGCCCCCTGTTCCGCTTGGACAGTTCTTACGCAGTACCGAGAGCTCCGCTCTTCATGCAGTACGTGAGCACCGCGATCCGCCCCGTCCGGAGGGATTTCCATGTCCGAGAACAACGAAGTCGTTGCGCCCACCGGGGGCTGCCCCGTAGCGCACGGTGAGCGCGCACTCCACCCCACCCAGGGTGGCGGCAACCAGCAGTGGTGGCCGGAGCGGCTGAACCTGAAGATCCTCGCGAAGAACCCCGCCGTGGCGAACCCGCTCGGTGAGGACTTCGACTATGCCGAGGCCTTCAACAACCTCGACCTCGCGGCCGTCAAGCGGGACATCGCGGAGGTGCTCACCACCTCGCAGGACTGGTGGCCGGCCGACTTCGGCAACTACGGCCCGCTGATGATCCGTATGGCCTGGCACTCCGCCGGCACGTACCGCATCAGCGACGGCCGCGGTGGCGCCGGCGCCGGCCAGCAGCGCTTCGCGCCGCTCAACTCCTGGCCGGACAACGGCAACCTGGACAAGGCCCGCCGTCTGCTTTGGCCCGTGAAGAAGAAGTACGGCCAGTCGATCTCCTGGGCCGACCTCATGATCCTCACCGGTAACGTCGCCCTGGAGACCATGGGCTTCAAGACCTTCGGCTTCGCCGGCGGCCGTGAGGACGTCTGGGAGTCCGAAGAGGACGTCTACTGGGGTCCCGAGAAGGTCTGGCTGGACGACGAGCGCTACACCGGCGACCGCGAGCTGGAGAACCCGCTCGGCGCCGTGCAGATGGGCCTCATCTACGTCAACCCCGAGGGCCCCAACGGCAACCCGGACCCGGTCGCCGCGGCCCGCGACATCCGTGAGACCTTCCGCCGGATGGCGATGAACGACGAGGAGACCGTCGCCCTCATCGCCGGTGGCCACACCTTCGGCAAGACCCACGGTGCCGGCGACGCCAACCTGGTCGGCGCCGACCCCGAGGGCGCGCCGATCGAGGCCCAGGGCCTCGGCTGGGCCTCGACCCACGCCAGCGGCAAGGGCAAGGACGCGATCACGTCCGGCCTCGAGGTCACCTGGACCACCACGCCCGCCAAGTGGGGCCACGACTTCTTCAAGCACCTCTTCGAGTACGAGTACGAGCTCACGCAGAGCCCGGCCGGCGCCCACCAGTGGGTCGCCAAGGACGCTCCGGAGATCATCCCGGACGCCTTCGACGAGGCGAAGAAGCACAAGCCGCAGATGCTCACCACCGACCTGTCGCTGCGTTTCGACCCGGTCTACGAGCAGATCTCGCGCCGCTTCTACGAGAACCCGGAGGAGTTCGCGGACGCCTTCGCCCGCGCCTGGTACAAGCTGACGCACCGTGACATGGGTCCGGTCGTCCGCTACCTCGGCCCGGAGGTCCCCGCCGAGGAGCTCATCTGGCAGGACCCGCTGCCGGCGCAGCAGGGCCCGGCCCTCGAGGCCGCGGACATCGCCGCCCTCAAGGAGCAGATCCTCGCCTCGGACCTGACCGTCCCGCAGCTGGTCTCCGCCGCCTGGGCCGCCGCCGCGTCCTTCCGCGGCAGCGACAAGCGCGGTGGCGCCAACGGCGGCCGTATCCGCCTCGAGCCGCAGCGCGGCTGGGAGGTCAACAACCCGGACGACCTCGCCCAGGTGCTCCGCGTTCTCGAGGGCATCCAGGGCTCGTTCGGCAAGCCGGTCTCGATCGCCGACCTGGTCGTCCTCGCGGGCACCGCGGCCGTCGAGCAGGCGGCCAAGGACGCCGGCGTCTTTGTCGAGGTCCCGTTCACGCCGGGCCGCGTCGACGCCTCCCAGGAGCAGACGGACGTCGAGTCCTTCGCCGCCCTGGAGCCGCAGTACGACGGTTTCCGCAACTACGTCGGCAAGGGCAGCCGCCTGCCGGCCGAGTTCCTGCTGCTCGACCGCGCCAACCTGCTGAACCTGTCCGCCCCGGAGACGACCGTCCTCGTCGGCGGCCTGCGTGTCCTCGGCGCGAACACGGGCGGGTCGAAGCACGGTGTGTTCACCGACAAGGTCGGCACGCTGAGCAACGACTTCTTCGCCAACCTGCTCGACATGGACATCACCTGGAAGTCCACGTCCGCCGCGCAGGACGAGTTCGAGGGCCGCGACGCCTCGGGTGCCGTCAAGTGGACGGGTACCCGCGCCGACCTGGCCTTCGGCTCCAACTCCGAGCTCCGTGCCCTCGCCGAGGTGTACGCGAGCGACGACGCGAAGCAGAAGTTCGTGACGGACTTCGTCGCCGCGTGGGCCAAGGTCATGGACTTGGACCGGTTCGACGTCCGCGCCTGAGCGTTCGCCCGCTGAGGTGCGCTGACTGAGCGCTGTGGCCCTGCCCCGGGGGTAACTCCCCGGGGCAGGGCCACAGTTGTGTTCGCGACCGGCCCGGCGGGCGGGGCACTGTTCGACGCCTTTCGCGCGGGAGTTCGGAAGTCGTCGCACAGGAGCCCCATGGGTCTTGGCCAAGTACGCCGCTTCCGAGCGGAAGAGGCGGGCCGCGGTCCAAACTGGTGACGGCAGCGGGGAGTTGCGGCGCACAGCTTCATTCGACGCACCCCTCGCGCCGAAACCGGCAGGAGGGTGTCCCGTGACACAGGAGCAGGGTGTTGGCCCGATGGGGGGCCTGCCGCTGGAGGCGACCGACTTCGTGGGCCGCGGCGGGGAACTGGCCTCCCTGGAGCTCGCGTTGACCCAGTCGCGTCTCGTGACGGTGACCGGCCCCGGCGGGGTCGGCAAGACACGGCTCGCGCTGCGGGCCGCCCGCCGGTCCGCGGCCACCTCCGGACAGGAGGCGTTCTGGGTGGAGCTGTCCGCCCTGACCGACCCCGAACTGCTGCCGCACACCGTGGCGTCCGCGCTCGGTCTGGCCCAGGGCGAGGCGGTGTCCGCCCTGGAGGCGGTCGTCCGCAGGTTGCAGTCGGGCCGCTCGCTCCTGGTGCTCGACACCTGCGAGCACCTCGTCGACGCCTGCGCCGAACTTTCCCAGGCGCTGCTTCGGCACGCGGGCGGTGTCACGGTCCTCGCCACCAGCAGGCAGTCCCTCAACGTGTCCGGCGAGCATGTCTTCAGCGTCGAGCCGCTGCCCGTACGGGCGGACGGCGGTGACGCCCTCGAGCTGTTCGTGCACCGGGCCCAGGCAGCCGTTCCCGGCCTGACCATGGACGAGGAGGCCCGGCAGCAGGCGATCAGGCTGTGCCGTTCCCTGGACGGGATGCCGCTGGCCATCGAGCTCGCCGCCGTGCGGCTGCGCGCGCTGCCGCTGTCCGTGCTGATCGAGCACTTCGCGAACGGGGTGCCGCTGCTCGCCCGGCTGCGCGGTGGCACCCCACGGCACGAAACGCTGCGGGCCGCCATCGACTGGAGCTTCGGGCTGTGCACCGAGGCCGAACAGGTGCTGTGGGAACGGCTTTCGGTGTTCTCCGGACCGTTCGACTTCGACGCCGCCCAGTACGTCTGCGCCGGCGGCGTCCTTGACCCGGCCGAACTCGTGGAGTCCTTGGCGGGGCTCGTGGACAAGAGCGTGCTCATCCGCGACGGCGAGCGGTACCGGATGCTGGACATGATCCGCGAGTACGGGATCGAGCTGGCGCAGAGCGCGGGCAGCCGGGAGGACCTGTGCCAGGCGCACTGCGTCTATTACACGGAGCTGGCCCGCATCTACGACCGTGACTTCGCCGCCACCGGGCAGATCTCCCGCTACAACGTGCTGCGCCAGCAGGACGGCCAGCTGCGCGCGGCCCTGGAGAATGCGCTCACCGCGGGCCGGTACCAACAGGCAGCGCTGCTCGCCCGGTCTCTGTGGATGTACTGGCTCATCCCCGGCAAGAACACCGAAGGCCGCTACTGGTGCGACCGGATCGCCGACCATCTCGCGCCGGGCACGTCGGAGCGGGCCTGGGTGCTCTCGACGAACGCCTATCTGGCAGCGGCGCAGGCCGACCCCGCGACCTATCCTCTGGCCGAGGAGGCGTCGGCCATCGCGACGGCGATCGGCGAGCCGGAGCTCAAGGGCCGGGCCTACCAGGTGATGCACATGGCCGCGCTCGCCGTCGGCAAGTTCCAGGAGGCCTTCGCCGCGATGGAGCGCAGCGCCACCGCCCTGCGTGCCGTCGGCAATCTGAGCGGGGCGCTGACGCTTGAGGTGCAGCAGGGGTACGTCCAGGTGGCCAGCGGGGATGCTCGCGGGTCGCTGGCGATGTGCGAGGCGAACCTTCGGCAGCTGGCGGAGAACGGTATCGATCCGGGGTGGCTCCATGCGGCCCTCTACTACGTGCAGGCCCTGTCCCTTTTCGACCTCGCCGACTATCCCGGCAGCACGGCCTCGTCCGTCGCCGCCCTGCGCATCGAGACCGTCATGGGCGACATCCTGGGTTTCGCCTGCAACTTGGAGTTGCAGGCGTGGATCGCGTTCCGCACCGAGCGCCTCGACAACGCCGCCTGGCTCATGGGCGCGGCCGACACCCAGTGGCGGCGCCTGGGCGGACGCCTGATCGGCAACCCCGTGATGGAGCAGCGGCATCTGGACATCGAGCGCGAGCTCCGGGAGACCCTGGGCAAGGAGCGCTTCGCGGCACGCTGGCAGGACGGCGCCACCCACCCCGTCGCCGCGGTCGTCGAGCGGGCCACCGCGGGCGGCGGCCTGGCCCCCGAACTCCCCGCGGGCAAGCAGCCCAAGCCCCTCACCCCACGGGAGCGCGAAGTCGCCCGGCTGGTGGCCCAAGGTCTCAGCAACCGCGAGATCGCCGAACACCTGGTCCTGTCCAAGCGCACCATCGATGTGCACGTGGAGCACATCCTGGCGAAGCTGGGCGTCGGCTCCCGCCAGGACATCGCCGACAAGCTCGACAGCGCACCCTGAGCGGGCCCCGTCTTTTCGGGATTCTTCGGGCCGACGGCGGGGCGGGAGTGACATCCATGGCGCCAAGTGCGCTGAAGCAGATGTCCGTTCCCCCACGCGGGGCCCACCGCTCCCGCCCGGAGGCACCACCCGCCATGCACCACTCGCTCGACGACCTGCTCCAGTACGTGGCGAAGGGCACGCCGCCCGCCCCGGTGCTGCTCGGTGACCCGGACCTCGAACTGACCGACCTGGTGGACGCCCTGAGCGAGCACTACGGCCGGCCGCGCACGCTCTACCTGGACGGGGAGGCGGATCCGACGGTGAACGACCGGACGGGGGCGCCGCTGCTCGATCTGCTGGACGGCCTGGAGGCGGAGGCGCTGCGTGCCTGGTCCTTCAGCCACAAGTGGATCGGCGCGGGGACGGAGGGCGGCCGCGTCTTCGTGGCGGTCGCCGAGCGCGTGCTCCCGACGGAGCCCTACGACCCGACACCGCCCGGAGCTTCGTATGCGGAGCGCGTGGTGGAGCTGGCCGGGTGGACGATGGACCGCACCAACCCGGTGGACTGGGCGGAGGTGGAAGCCCGCCTCGGGACCTCGCTGCCCGCCGACTACAAGCAGCTCGTCGAAGTCTTCGGCGCGGGGGTGTTCGACGACTGGATCTCTCTGGACCAGCCGCACCAGGTGGTCCCCTGGTCGCCCCTGGGTGACTTCCGCACCCTGCACGAGCCAAAGGCGCACAGCTGGGGACTGAACATCGAGTGGCACGACACCCTCGACGAGGCCCGCGCGGCGTGCTCACGCACGCCGGGCAAGATCCTTCTCTGCTGGGCTTCCTGCGAACACGCGGTGTTCTGCTGGCACTTGACCGGCCCCGACCCCGAGCGCTGGCCGGTCCTCGCCCTGAGCGAGGACCTCGACACCTCGCATCCCATGGGCGCCTCAGCCTCCGAATGCCTCCACCGCCTGATGACCGACCCTCGCGCCCCCTACTCCCTGGCCCGCCACTTCGACCGTCACTGGTTCTCCGGGCCCTCGGCCTGACCCGCGGGCTTGCCCAAGTCCCACAGCTCCGCCTCCGCCCAAGCCCCCACGATCGCCGTATCCGGATCCTGCCGCCGCAGCCGCGCGAAGCGGTCGGCGAGCAGTTGCAGTCGTACGGTGAGCGGGATCTGCGCCAGGACCGGCGGCAGGTCGCCGTGGCCCGGGGGCGCCTCCAGGGTGGCGACCGTCATGCCCTCCCGCGCCGCAGCCTCGGCGAGCGCAGGGGTCAACTTGTCGGCATCGGCGCCGGGTTCGAGAACGACGAGCCCGTCCGCCGGGCCGTAGGGAACAGCGGCACCGTGCAGAAGACGGTCCGCCTCGAAGCCCTCGGCGAGCATCCGCGCGCCTTCCCGGATCTTCAGTGCCCCTTCGCGTGCGGTGACGCCCCAGGGCCCGCATCCGATCAGCGCGAGGCTCCGGGCCGGGACGGCCACGGCGTCCAGCCGCGGGTCCGCGATGACCTCGCGTACGGCAGCGGCGGTGCGCTCCAGCTGTTCAGGCGACCCCTCCGGTCCGCCCAACTCATGGGCGAGACGGGCGAGTACGGCCAGGGTCGCGGTGTAACTGACGCTGTACGTCTCCGACTCCTCGGGCCCGACCGTCTCCAGCGCCTCCGGCCAGCCGCGCCCCTGCCCGGTGATCGACACGAGCGGAACACCCGCATCCAGGGCGGCGCCCCGTACACGCTGGGCGAAGGCCGTCTGCGCCGTATGCGTGATCACGACCAGGGCGTCCCCCTCGCGCGGCCGCCCCGCCCAGCGCGCGGCCTGCGCACCCGAAAGCCAGCGCGCGTCGCACCCGGCGCCTTCGAGCAGCATCGCTCCGAGTTCGGCGGCGTGCTGGCTGGTCCCGGTCCCGACGACCAACACCCGCCGTGCACCGGCAAGGTGCTCCGCGGCGGCCGCGACATCCAGGCCGGCCATCCGCTCCAGCGCCTCGGGCTGGCTGAGGATCATGCGCTGCAAGGCGGTGGCCGTCATGGGGAGCTCCTCGGAAGGGGTCGGTTCGGCGCTGCATGGTCGGTTCGGTGCCGCTCGGAAGCCAGTTTTATGATCACCGATTCCGTCGTCAAGAGGCGCATGACCTACGGAATCCGTTGCGTACGACGGCCTCGTACGCGAATCCAGCTGATCATCTTCGGCCCGCCCTCCCCTCTCCCCAGCACCGCCCGACGCGGGCAGACTCGACCCCGCAGCAGAACCGCCCGCACCGCCTTCGGAGGGGACCGCCATGGGACAGCGATGGGCCGACTTTCAGTACGAGATCTATCTCAACGGGATGACAGGGGCCACGCCCCGACTGCCCACCGACCTGACCCGCCTCGAAGAGCTGGCGGAACACCGACTCCCGCCCCGCGCCGTCGGATACGTGGCCGGCAGCGCGGGCAGCGGCACGACCGCGGCCGCCAACCGGGAGGCCCTCGACCGCCGGCGGATCGTGCCGCGGATGCTCCGTGACGTCAGCGAACGGGACCTGTCCGTCGAGGTGTTGGGGCGCACTCTGCCCGCGCCGCTCGCCCTGGCACCCGTCGGCGTGCTTTCGATCATGCATCCGGAGGGCGAGAAGGCCGCCGCCCGCGCGGCCGCCGCGCAGGGCGTCCCCTACATCCTGTCGTCGGCATCGAGCACCCCCATGGAGGAGGTCGCGTCCGCGATGGGGGATGCCGAGCGCTGGTTCCAGCTGTACTGGCCCAAGGACCCCGAGGTGGCCCGCAGTTTCCTCGACCGGGCGAAGGCGTCCGGCTTCTCGGTGCTCGTCGTCACCCTCGACACCCCCATGCTGGCCTGGCGTCCACGCGATCTCGACGAGGCGTATCTCCCCTTCCTGCACGGGGTCGGCACCGCCAACTACTTCACCGACCCGGCGTTCCAGGCGGGCCTGGCCAAGCCCGTGAACGAGGACCCGAACGCGGCCGTGATGCGGTTCGTCGGCATGTTCTCGGACCCCGCGAAGACCTGGCCCGACCTGGCCTTCCTGCGGGAGCACTGGGACGGCCCGATCGTCCTCAAGGGCATCCTGCACCCCGATGACGCCCAGCAGGCCGCCGAGTCGGGCATGGACGGCGTGATCGTCTCCAACCACGGCGGCCGCCAGGTCGCCGGCTCCATCGGCGCCGCCGACGCGCTGCCGGGGGTGGCCGAGGCGGTCGGCGACCGTCTGACCGTGCTCTTCGACAGCGGCATCCGCAGCGGCGACGACATCGCCAAGGCCCTTGCCCTCGGCGCCCGTTCGGTCCTGATCGGCCGCCCGTACGCGTACGGACTCGGCCTGGACGGGCAGGCGGGCGTCGAGCACGTCATCCGCTGCCTCCTCGCCGAACTCGACCTCACCCTGGCCCTGTCGGGCCACGCGAGCCCGGCGTCACTGAGCCCTTCGGACCTGATCGAGCACCACTGACGGCCCCTTGCCAGGGTGCCCCGCCGGGCGAACGCCTCACCCCGCCAGACCCGTGACCGCCGTCGGCGCCGGGTAGGGGTCGCGGAAGTCGAACGCCTGCGGGCTCGACCCGTGTTCGCGGATCCACGCCACCTTCGCCATCGCCTCCGCCACCGTCGGCCGGTGCCCGGCGGGCACCCACCACATCGCCTGGTGCGCCTCGCCCAGGCGCTCGAACCACTCCCGGCGGCGGGCCAGCATGCCCAGATGCACCGAGCGGTACACGTAGTCCTTCAGCGCCTCGATCGTTTCCCAGACCGAGCAGTTGATCTGGAGCCGGTCGTCGCCGCTGTCGGGCCGGAGCCCCATCGCGTCCATCCCGCTCCCGTCGACCAGCCGCCAGACGAAGCCGGGCGAGCGGTCGGCGAGCGCGTTGATCTCCTCCAACTTGCTGACGAACCCCGCGATTTCGGGACTGTCGGCCGGTGCGACAAACCGTCCGATGTTGACCTGCGCGAGCTGGAATCCATGCGAAGACGAGGAATGCGTCGAGGAATCGGTCATGGGCTCAGCATGCCCGGACCGACTTCTAACGTCAATGAATATTGTTTTTAGACCTGGCCGCCCTCGCCGCCCTCGCCGCTCTCGCCGCCCTCGCCGCTTTCACCGTCTCCGCCGTCCCGCTGAAGCGACACACAGCATCCGCCCCCGCACGGATCCATCTCCACCGACCACTCCGCCCCCGCCGCAAGCCCCTCCACGAGCGCCAGATTCATGCCGCAGATCAGCGCGGGAAACTCGTCGGACAGCGCGCGGAAGGGGCAGTTCCGCAGCCGCAGCACCCCGCCGTCCCAGAACGGCTGATACCCGCGCGCCGCAAGCACCGCCTCCGGGTCCCCCTGCGCCGCCTCCCCCGCGCCCCGCGCCGCCGCCTGCAACTCCCGGTCGAGCCCGGCCCGTTCCACCACATCCGCGAGCACCCGGCTCACATCCCCGTACGAGCGCGGCGGCACCGACACGGCATACTCCCCGGCCGCACGCCGGTACACCTTCGCGGGCCGCCCCGCCCCGGGCCCGGACTTCCCGCTCAGCCGCCGGTAGTCCACGGCGAGCAGCCCCGCCTCCACCAGCTTGTCCAGATGATGCGCGGCCAGCGAACGGGACACCCCGACCGCCTCGGCGGCGGCATCCCGTCCGACGTCACCGGGCGCCGCGGCCACATGCCGGTACAGCTGCCGCCGCACCGGATCGTTCAGTACGGCGAGCACGTCCAGATCGCCGTACCCGGCCCCGCCATCAGTCATCGGACTCATCCGACGAGTCTAGAACCAACGCACGTACGCAATGGAGCCCTGGACGTCCGCTCTCGTCCGGCTCCAGCCGCAGCGATACGGACGGGTGACGACGGCCGGGGCTGCACCGGCTCGGACGGGTGACGACGGCCGGGGCCCCACCGCCCCGGACGGGAGAACACGGCCGGGGCTCCACCGCCCCGGCCGCGCGCCTCACCCAACGGATCAGCCGACACGGGTCAGCCGACGCCGATCAGCCGTCTCACAGGAGCGACACCTTGTACTTGGCCAGCGCCTCCGGCACCGGCTGGTAGAACGTCGTCCCGCCCACGGTGCAGTTGCCGCTGCCGCCCGAGGTGATGCCCAGCGCCTTGGTGCCGTCGTACAGCGCACCGCCGGAGTCACCGGGCTCGGCACAGACATTGGTCTGGATCATGCCGCGGACCGTACCGCCGCCGCTGTAGTGCACGGTGGCGTTGAGTCCGGTGACGGTGCCGCTCCTGGTCCCGGTCGTGGAGCCGCTGCGCTTGACCGGCTCGCCCACATACGCGTCGGCCGCCGTGTAGCCACCGGGGTGGCTCAGCGACGCGTTGTCGTAGCGCACCAGGGCGTAGTCGTTGTTCGGGAAGCTGGAGCCGACGGTGGGTCCGATCAGCGTGGACTGGGCGGAGTTGGCGTACCAGGTCTTGACGACGTTGCCGCAGTGCCCGGCGGTGAGGAAGTAGTACGTGCCGCCCTGGGCGACGTTGAAGCCGAGCGAACAGCGGTAACCGCTCCCGTAGATGGCGTCGCCGGGGCCGAGCAGCTGGGTGAACTTGCCCGTGGTGCGCTCGATGCGCAGCGCTCCCGCGTCCGCGCCCGCCGCTTTGCGGATCTTCGCGAGGGAGGATTCGGACACGGTGCTGTCGGCGGTGACGACGACCTCGCCACTCGCCCGGTCCACGTACCAGGCGGTGCCGCCCACATCCGCCTTGAGGACGGCCTGGTCGACCTTGGCCAGCTCGGCCGCGCCGTACGACCGGGGTGTGGCGGCCTGTGCCTGCGGCAGGGCGAGCGCGGTGACGCCGAGCAGCCCGGCGGCGACGGCGGCGACGGTGGTGCGCTTGAGTCTCACGAAGGTTCCTCCTCGCGGTGGGCACAGCCGGCGGGGTTGCTGGCGTGCTCCTGACAATGCGCAGTGCTGCGGCGAGTATGCGGAGGAAGCGAAGGCCGTACAAGACCACCTCACCCGACGAACAACGGTCCCCAGAGGTGATGGCACACCCATCATGGCAGGTCAAGGGTGTCCTCACCTAGGACGAACAGCACAGCCCAGCAAGCTTGTTCAGGGCACTCTCACGCTCCCAGAATCGACGTCATGAACGCCTCTCGGGACGCCGGCCGCTCCATCACGCCGAGGGAAAGGGCCGACGCGATTCTCGCCGAGGCGGGACTGGAGTACGCGGGCGGCTGGGGCGCCGGCTTCAACGTCCTCCCCACCTATGCCGCGCTGCGGCCTATCGCGGCAGGAAGCGCCGTACCGACCTCCGAGGTGTCCCTGAACGCCGCCGACCCGTTCGCCGACACCGACGCGGAATGGTTCCGACTGGCCACCGCGCACGGGCTGTTCGGCAAGGACGGGGGCTTCCTGGTCACGCTGGGACACGGCGGCTGGTTCCGGGTCCGGCTCGGAAAGGAGTGGCGGCTCGCGGAGGTCCTGCGGAATCAGCCCCGCTGCCCGGAGTTCATGACGCTCTCCCCGGACGGGAGGACACTGATCGGCGTCACCACCGAGGAGTACGGGATCTGGCTGATCGTGGTCGCCGACGTCCCGGCGCATCAGGAGCAACGGGCTCTGAGACTGGCGCGGGAAGAGAGCGAGGAGGAGCGGGAAGCCGCCTGGGAGGGGCTGTTCAGCAGGCTCCGGATTCCCCCGCGGACACGGGAGTTGTGGGCGACCGGCCTCCTCGTCAACCCCTCTCTGCCCGACGACCTCCGGCCCGACCTCGTGGTACGCACCGGGAGGTACTACGGCCGCCAACTGCCCGCCGGCCTGATCGACCAACTGATCGACCACCCGGACTGGAAGGTGCGTGGCGCACTGGTCGACACCGGTTCCAACCAGCTGACGCGGGACCAGTGGAGCCGCCTCGTCCTCGCCGAAGAGAACGACCGTCAGCGCTGGGTCCTGGTCAGCATCGCCGTCGACTACCGCGCGACGTTCACCTCCGCCGCCTACGAGCGTCTCGCCGCCGACCCCGTCCCGCGTATCCGTGCCGAGGCCGCCTCACTGACCGACCTGCCGCCCGCCGTGGCCCGCACCCTCCTCACCGACCCCGAGCCCCAGGTCCGGAAGTCCGCCTGCGCCGCCGCCTGGCCGGACCTCGACGCCGGCGAGCGCCGCGCGCTCCTCGCCGACCCCGACTCCGGCGTCCGCGCCGTCGCCCGTCGGCTGCACCATCGCGAACACCCGGTCTCGCGCGCCGTCTTCGAGAGCGGCGACCTCGGCGACGCCACCCGCATCGTCACCAGCTCCGTCCTCGAACCGGGACTGGCCCACCATCTGTCCCGGCACCCGGACGTCACGCTGCGCCGCGCGCTCGCCGACAACCCCCACCTGCCCCGGGCCCTGATCGCCGTCATGGCCGAGGACCCCGACCCCTCCGTCCGGGACACCCTCGCACTCCGCCCGGACCTCACCGAGGCCCAACGGGCCGCCATTTCCTACGACTTCGACCTGTCAAGCCGCTCCAGCACCCTCCCCTGGGTGCAGGCCCTGCACAACGACCCCGAAGCCATGCGCCGCCTCGCCGCCTCCTCCCACCCCTTGATCCGCCGCTCCGTCGCCCGCGCCCGCCATCTCCCACGGGACGTCGTCGACCGCCTCGCCCACGACGAGGACCGCGTCGTCCACCTCTTCCTCGC
>NZ_JAAKZW010000197.1 GCF_011044995.1 Streptomyces mesophilus
GAATCGCCCGCCATTGCGCCCGGATATGGTCCACCCGCAACCCATGCCCGTACTCGGACGCCGCGCCCTCACCTCCCGCGCCGTCCCCCAGTTCGGCGACGCCAACCTGGTGCTGCGGGCGGCGCTGGCCAGTGCGCTCGCCTGGTGGGTCGCGGCCGATCTGCTCAACCTCTCGGCTCCGGACCTCGCACCGGTCGGCGCGATGCTGGCCTGCCAGCTCACCCCGTACGGCACGGCGCGACGGGCCTTCCACCGCGGCGCCGGCGTGGCCTTCGGCGGGGCGCTGGGGCTGACCGCCTCGATGACGATCGGCGTCACCCCGCTGACCATCTTCGGGACCGTCCTGATCGGCATGTGCGCGGGCCGGCTGCTCCGGCTCGGCGGGCAGGTGCACCAGATCGCCCTGACCGCGGTCCTGGTCATGGGCGTACCCGGGCACTTCGACTACGGCGTGCACCGCCTCGCGGCGAACCTGCTCGGTGTCGCCATCGGCGCGGCCGTCGGGCTCGCGGTGCCGCCCCCGCCGTTCGCCCGGCGCGCCTCGGAGAAACTGGCCCGCCTGTCCGCGCAGATGAGCGAGCTCCTGACCGAGATGGCCGGCCATCTGCGCACCGGCGACTGGGACGCGCACTGCGGTGAGTGGGTCGAGCGGGCCCGGGGGCTGTCCGAGCGGCTGACCAAGGTCCGCACGGCGGTGGCGGCGGCCGAGGACGCCAACCGCTGGCGTCCCCATTCACAGGACTCGGTCCGGCGGGTGGAGCGACTGCTCGAATCGACGCGCTGCCTGGACCACGTGGGACATCAGATACGGGGCATCGCCCGCGGTCTGTACAACCTCACGTATCGCGAGGGCCGGCCCCCGGCCCTGCACTGGTCGCAGGACGACAGCGCACTGCGCCCGGAGCCGACGTGCGCCCCCGAGGGACTCGACCAGGTACTCGCCGACCTGGCGGCGACCCTCGCCGTCCTCGCCGAGCCCCGGCTGCTGCACGACAGTCCGACGCCGGAACTGCGGCAGCGGCTCCGTGCGCATCTGGGTGCCGCGGAGACCAGCTTCCTGCACAGCGCGCTGGCGCAGCAGCCCGCGTACGCCGAGTGGCGTGAGCTGTGCACGGCCGGGATCCTCGAGGACGCCCGCAAGGTGCTGCACGAGCTGGATCCGCAGGTGGGGCCGCATCAGCGGGCCTTTCGCGACTGAACGGGCCGACCCCTGAGAACCCCGGATACGCTGGTCGAATGAGCGAGAACCTCCCCCCTTGCCCCAAGTGCACCTGCGCGTACACGTACGAGATGAACACCCTCGTGGTGTGCCCGGAGTGCGGCCACGAGTGGGTGCCCGGCGAGGGCGATCAGGCCGCGGACTCCGAGGAGCGGGTCGTCAAGGACGCGGTGGGCAATGTGCTGCGGGACGGCGACAGCGTGACGGTCGTCAAGGCGCTCAAGGTCAAGGGCAGCCCGTCCGGTATCAAGGCGGGCACCAAGGTGCGCAGCATCCGGCTGATCGACGGGGTCGACGGTCATGACATCGACTGCAAGATCGACGGGTTCGGTGCGATGCAGTTGAAGTCGAGCGTGGTGAAGAAGGCCTAGAGAGGTCTGGACCCCGGGCGAAGACGGCCTGGCGAAGCCTGGCCCCCAGGAGAAGAAGGCCTACAGCCTGCGCAGCGGGTCGCGCACCCTCGCCCGCACCCGGTACCAGCCGATGGCCAGCGCGGCGGCGATCGGCAGGATCAGCAGGACCGTGTCGCGTCCCGGGCCGTCGGTGTCGAACCACATCATCACGATCACGCCGAGCAGGAACGCGAGCGTCACCAGGTTCACCCAGGGCGCCGCCCACAGCCGGAAGGCGGGGCGCTCCGCGAGGCCGCGGCGGGCGCGGCGGACGAACGCCAGATGGCAGATCATGATCATGCACCAGGTGGCGATGATGCCGAGCGCCGCGATGTTGGTGACGATGCCGAAGGCCTTGTCGGGCAGCCATGCGTTCAGTCCGACACCGCACAGGATCACGGCCGACGTCAGCAGCACGCCCCCGTACGGCACATGGCTGCGGCTCATGCGCGAGGTGAACCCGGGCGCGGAACCCGCCATCGCCATCGAGCGCAGGATGCGGCCCGTGGTGTAGAGGCCGGAGTTGAGGCTCGACATCGCCGCGGTCAGCACGACCATGTTCATCAGCCCTCCCGCGGACGGGATGCCGAGCCCGGAGAGCACGGTGACGAAGGGGCTCTGACTGGCGGAGTACGAGGTCCAGGGCAGCAGCAGGACCAGCATGAGGACCGAGCCGACGTAGAAGACCGCGATCCGCCACATGATCGAGTTCACGGCCTTGGGCACCACCTCCTGCGGCCGCGCGGTCTCGCCCGCCGTCACACCGACCATCTCGATCGAGGCGTACGCGAAGATCACCGTCTGGGCCACCAGGACCACCGGCAGCACGCCGAGCGGGAACAACCCCCCGTTGTCGGCCAGCAGATGGAGACCGGGCACCTGTCCGTCCACCGGGTGGCGGGTGATCAGCACCCAGACGCCGATGACGAGGAACGTGACGATCGCGACCACCTTGACGATGGCGAACCAGAACTCCATCTCACCGAAGAGCCGCACCGAGATGAGGTTCACGCACAGCACGATCGCCAGCGCGATCAGGGCGAGCACCCACTGCGGGACCGAGGTGAACATCGACCAGTAGTGCACGTACAGCGCGATGGCCGTGATGTCGGCCATGCCGCTGGTCGCCCAGTTGAGGAAGTACATCCAGCCCGCGACGTAGGCGCCCTTCTCGCCGAGGAACTCCCGGGCGTAACTGACGAAGGCACCCGACGAGGGCCGGTGCACCACGAGTTCGCCCAGGGCGCGCACGACGAAGAAGGCGAAGATGCCGCACACCCCGTACGCGACCGCGAGGCCGGGTCCCGCCTTGGCGAGGTTGCCGCCCGCGCCGAGGAACAGCCCGGTCCCGATGGCCCCGCCGATCGCGATCATGCTGATGTGGCGCGGCTGGAGCGTCTTGCTGTACCCGGCGTCCCCGGCGTCGAGGACGACGTCCGGATCGGAGGGCCCGGCGGGCTCGGCGGCGGGTCCGGTGTCGAGGTCCTTGGCCATGGGGGCTGTGCTCGCCTTCGGCAGGGCTGGGGATGTGTGCGTCCGTTTTATCCCTGCCGACCAGGAGATTCCCGTAATGCCTGTTCTGCTCGCGATCCGCGCGCCGTCATCCGGCGGCGGCCTCCCACTGCCGGCGAACGGCCGCGTACGCCTGATGGAAGCCGGGGAAGGTCTTGCGGACGCATCCGGGGTCGTCGAAGGAAATACCGGGTGTGCGCAGCGCGGTGACGGCGAAGGACATCACGATCCGGTGATCCCCGTACGTCCTGATCTCGGCGCCTCGGGGTGTGCCGGGTTGGATCTCCAGCCAGTCGTCACCGGTGCGCACGTCGATGCCGACCCGCCGCAGGTTCTGTGCGCAGGCCTCGAGGCGGTCGCATTCCTTGACCCGGGTGTTGTGCACGTCCTCGATGCGGACCGGTCCTGACGCGAACGGCGCGAGGGCGGCCAGCGTCGGCATGGTGTCCGAGATATCGCGCATGTTGACGGTGACACCGGACAGTCGGCCGCTGCCGCGCACCGTGGTCGCGTCGGCGCCGACCTCGACCTCGGCTCCCATGCGCGCCAACACGTCCGTGAAGCGCAAGTCGCCCTGCAGCGCGCTCCTGCCGAGGCCCGGCACGGTGATCTCGCGTCCCGCAAGGGCGGCCGCGGCGAAGAAGTAGCTCGCCGTGGAGGCGTCGGGTTCGACGGCCCAGTCCGCGGCGGTGTAGCCGCCCGGCGGCACGGTGAACACCACGCCGTCGGCGGTCTGTTCACGGCCCACCTCGACGCCGAAGGCCCGCATCATGGCCAACGTGATCTCGACGTAGGGCGCCGACACCAGCCGCGTGACGGTGAGGTGCAGTCCGTCCGTGGTCAGGGGGCCGAGCAGCAGGAGCGCCGTCAGGTACTGCGAGGACTCGCCCGCGTCCAGGACGAGCCGGCCGCCCTCGACCCCGCGGGCCAGGATGCGCAGCGGGTGGTGGCCGTGCGCCCCTTCGTGGTGCAGCTCCACGCCCAGGGTGAGCAAAGCCTGGGTGAGCGGCCCGAGCGGACGGCGGCGCATCTGCGCGGAGGCATCGAAGTGGTAGCTGCCGTGGCCGGCCGCCGCGAGCACGGGCAGGAATCGGGCCGTGGTGGCACCGTCCCGGCAGTACACGCTCGCCGTGGCCGCGGGCGGACCGGACGGACTGCCCTCGATCCGCCAGCTGTCGGGCTCGCGTTGCACGCGGTAGCCGAGGGCGGCGAGCCCGGCCGCGAAGCCCTCGCTGTCGTCGGACACGAGCGGCCGGCGCAGCACGGTGGTGCCCCGGGCGGCGGCCGCGAGGAACAGCGCCCGCGCGGTGATGGACTTCGAGCCGGGAAGGTCGACGAGGGTCACGTCCTGCTCCAAGGGAAAGGGGTCCGGTCGGCGGCGGCGACCGACCGCATCCTGTCCCGTGGGTCCGCGCGGTGCAGACGCGTCCACGTCCTGGACGCGTCCGCACCGTAAGCGCTGGTCAGCTCGTCGACCGCTCAGGGGCCCGCAGCGCACCCGGTGTTACCGCAGACAGGCCGCGAACGCGTCGTACGCCCTCTGGTCGAAGAGGACGAAGCGGACCTCCTCGACGGCGCTCCCGACCCCTCGCACCGTCTCGACCGCGATACGTGCGGCATCCTCCATCGGCCAGCGGTACACCCCGGTCGAGATCGCGGGGAAGGCGACCGTCCGGGCCCCCAACTCGTCTGCCACGCGCAGGGATTCCCGGTAGCAGGAGGCCAGGAGAGACGGATCGCTGTCCGCTCCCTGGTACACCGGCCCGACCGTATGGATCACCCAGCGGGCGTCGAGGCGTCCGGCCGTGGTCGCGACGGCTTGGCCGGTCGCCAGACCCTTGCCATAGTGCGAGGCGCGCAGCGCACGGCAGGCTTCGAGGATCTCCGGTCCGCCCTTGCGGTGGATCGCACCGTCCACTCCCCCGCCGCCGAGCAGCGAGGAGTTGGCGGCGTTGACGAGGGCGTCGACGGACTGGGCGGTGATGTCGCCCTGGACGAGGGCGAGGGTCGTCGTCATGCGGTCATCGTACGAAGATCGCCACAGCCGTCACCGTACGAAGGTCGTCTCAGCCATCACCGTACGAAGGCGTCACGCGGCCGTCGCGCGCAGGCGGCGCCACACCGCCTTCGCCGCGTTGTGGCCCGACATTCCGTGGACGCCCGGGCCCGGCGGGGTGGCGGAGGAGCAGATGAAGACGGCCGGGTGGGAGGTCGTGTACGGGAACAGGGAGAGCTTCGGACGGAGCAGCAGCTGCAGGCCCGAGGCGGCGCCGCAGGCGATGTCGCCGCCGACGTAGTTGGCGTTGCGGGAGGCGTACTCGGGCGGGCCTGCGGTGGCGCGGGCGAGGATGCGGTCCCTGAACCCCGGGGCGAAACGCTCGACTTGGCGCTCGATCGCATCGGTGAGGTCGCCGTCCCAGCCGTTGGGGACATGGCCGTACGCCCAGAAGACGTGCTTGCCCTCGGGGGCGCGGGACGGGTCCGCGAGGGTCGGCTGGACCGTGATGAGGAAGGGGTTCTCGGGCGCCCGGTCGGTGCGTGAGGCGGTGTGCAGCGCGGTGGCGATGTCCCGGCTGCCGGGCCCGACCTGCACGGTGCCGGCCCGCCGCGGCTCTTCGGCGGTCCACGGGACCGGCCCGTCGAGCGCGTAGTCGACCTTGAACACGCTCGCGCCGTAACGGTAGTTGGCGTAGGCGTTGCCCAGTCCGGCGATCCTGGCCAGCGCGGTCGGGGACGTGTCGAAGACATACGCGCGGGCCGGCGGCAGGTCATCGAGGCGCTTGACCTCGTAGTCGGTGTGGACGGCTCCGCCGAGGTCCTTCAGATACGCGGCCAGCGCGTCGGAGATGGACTGCGAGCCGCCCTTGGCCACGGGCCAGCCGTGGGCGTGCGCGGCGAGGGCGAAGACCAGTCCGACCGCGCTGGTGGCCAACCCGCCCAGCGGGGCGATGACATGGGCGACGAGACCGGCGAACAGGGCCTTGGCCCTGTCGTCCTGGAAACGGCGCTCCATGAGCCAGGACGAGGGCGGAAGTCCGACGAGTCCGAAGCGGGCGAGCGTGACGGGGTCGCGCGGCAGAGAGCTGAGCGGGAGCGACATGAAGTCGCGGAAGAGGGTCTGCGCCTTCGGCAGGAACGGGGTGACGAGTCTGCGGTACGCGCCCGCGTCGCGCGGCCCGAACGAGGAGGCGGTCTCACCGACCGAACGCGAAAGCACGGCGGCCGTGCCGTCGTCGAAGGGATGCGCCATCGGGAGCGGGGCGTGCAGCCACTCCAGGCCGTAGCGGTCCAACGGCATGGCGTTGAACGCGGGCGAGGAGATACCGAGGGGGTGGGCGGCCGAGCACGGGTCGTGACGGAAGCCGGGCAGGGTCAGCTCCTCGGTGCGGGCGCCCCCGCCGATGGTGTCCTTGGCTTCGAACACGGCCACCGAGAACCCCCGGCGGGCCAGCTCCACCGCAGCGGTCAGTCCGTTGGGTCCCGCTCCCACGACGACGGCATCGAGCATCGACGGCACCTTCGGACTCCTTTGTCAGCCGATGGCCACTGGGGCCCAGGATATGCCTGGGCTCCGGCGGCCGAGGCGGGGGTAGGGTCCTGGGATGCCGAATTCCTCCTACCTCTGCGCCCGTGGTCTGCTGCCCGGCCTCACCGAGCGGTGGTTCGAGACCGCGGACGGCGGCCAGGTCCTGCGACAGGTGACGCGCGCGCCGACCGGCGCGGTGTCCAGCGCCTGGGCTCGGCGGGAGGCGGACCTGATGCGGGAGCGCTTCGGGAGCTTCGGCGTCGCGTTGTACGAGGCGGTGTACGGCGCTCCCGCGGAGCCGCCCGGCACGCCTGGTCCGGCCGGCGCGTCCGGCACGCCCTCGGCCACGCTGTCGGCAGAGGAGTTCGAGGACGCCTGGTGGCGCGGCCGCATCGGACGGCACTTCACCCCGTACGACTCAGGGCCCGTACCCCAGGGCACGCGACTGACCGGGACGGTCGACGCGCTCCCCTGGGGGCCGGGCGTGACCGGCCTCACCGTGGACCTGGGGCTGCCGGTCGGCGGCTTCGTGGACATGGGGGCGCTGCCCGGGGATCCGGACCTGTGGCCGGCCGTGGGCGCGCGCGGTGACTTCGAGGTGATCACCCTGCGCATCGACTGCGAGGGCGGTGCCCACGCCCAGATCAGGCTCCGGCCGGCTGCGGACTGATCCGCCCTTTCCGGGCGGGGCCTGGTCGGGCCTCATCCCGGAGCAACCGGACCGGGTCCGATCAGGCCTCGTCCCGCAGCAGCCGGGCCGGGTCCGATCAGCCCTCGTCCCGCAGCAACCCGATCACCCGCTCCACCGTCGCCGCATCCCGGGCGGCCGTGAACGGCAGCGCATTGCCGCCCTCGATACGGAACGGCTCGCCCGCGACCGTCAGATGCCCGCCGCCCGTCTCGGTGACGAGGAGCAGACCGGCCGCGTGGTCCCAGGCGTTCTCCCACGAGAAGGCCACCGCGTCCAACTCCCCCTTGGCGATGGCCAGATACTCCAGCCCGGCCGAGCCGCAGGGCCGCGGGGCCACGCCCTCGGTCCGCAGGCCGAGCAGGGCACGCTTCTGGTCGTCCGTGGTGAAGTCCGGGTGCGAGGTGGCGACTTGGAGATCGCTGCCCGCGGCGCGGGGTGCCTGTGCCAGCGGGCTGCCGTCGAGGAGTACTCCTCGACCCCGTACCGCCACGGCCATCTCGTCCCGGGCCGCCGCGTACGTCCACGACGCGAGCACCTCACCGTGCCGTGCGAGCGCGACCAGGGTGCAGAAGCCCGGGTCGCCGTGGACGAACTGGCGGGTGCCGTCGACGGGGTCGACGATCCACACCGGAGCGTCGCCGTGCAGCGCGTCGAGGATGGCCGGGTCGGCGTGCACCGCTTCCTCGCCGACCACGACCGAGCCGGGGAGCAGGGCGGTCAGGGACGCCGTGAGGTGTTCCTCGGCGAGGCGGTCGGCGACCGTCACGAGGTCGTGCGGGCCGTTCTTCTGTACGACCTCATGGTCGGCGAGCTGGCGGAAGCGCGGCATGATCTCCGCGGCCGCGGCCTTGCGCACGGCCTCCTCCACCTCGTGGATACGGGTGGCGAGAAGGTCGTGGATACGCGTGTTCATAAGGTCGTCGTTGCCTGTCGTGTCTTCGATCATGTGTCCATCCCACCACGTGCCACTGACAGCGCCCACACGACGGGTGACGGGCAGGTGGAATCCGGGTGACATTCCGGGTGCCCTCAGCGCCCCACGGCATACCCCTGCATCCCGCGCGGATTGGCCCCGGCCGAAAGGACCCCGGTCTCCGGGTCCCGGGCCACCGCGCTCAGCCGCCCCTCCGACCAGGGCGCGCCGACGGTGACCTGGTGGCCGCGGCGCCGCAGCTCCTCGACGGTGCGGTCCCCGAGCCGGGACTCGACCGTGAGCTGGCCTGGCAGCATGCCGCGCGGGTAGAAGGACGACGGGACGTGGTCGGTGTGCCAGTTCGGGGCGTCGATCGCGCCCTGCAGGTCGAGGCCGCCGCGTACCCGGGGAGCGTTCGCCACGTGCAGGAAGAACGGCAGCTGCCACTGGTCCTGCTGGTCCCCGCCCGGCGTCCCGAAGGCCATCACCGGGACCCCGCCACGCAGGGCGAGCGAGGGGGTGAGCGTGGTGCGGGGCCGGCGGCCGGGGGTGAGGGTGTTGGGCAGGCCCGGTTCCAGCCAGGTCATCTGAAGGCGGGTGCCGAGCGGGAAGCCCAGCTCGGGGACGACCGGGTTGGACTGGAGCCAGCCGCCGCTCGGCGTCGCCGCGACCATGTTGCCCCAGCGGTCGACGACATCGACATGACAGGTGTCGCCGCGCGTCTCGCCGTACTCACTGACCGTGGGCTCCCCGGCGCCGGCAGCGAGTCCGAGCGCGTCGAAAAAGGTGCGGCCCTCCACGTCCTTCGCCGGCTCGGCCAGGCGCGGGATCCGCCCGTCCGGGGCCCCCGGGCGCAGTTCGAGCGAGGCCCGCTCGCCGATCAGCCTGCGGCGCTCTTCGTTGTACGCGTCCGAGAGCAGCGCTTCGAGCGGTACGTCATCGCCCGCGTCCCCGTACCAGGCCTCACGGTCGGCCATCGCCAACTTGCAGCCCTCGACCAGGAGATGGACGTAGTCGGCGGTGCCGCTCGCCGGGAGTTCGCCGGGCAGCAGCGCCATCTGCTGGAGCAGGGCGGGGCCTTGGCTCCAGGGGCCGGCTTTGCAGAGGGTCCAACCGTTCCAGTCGTACGTCGCCGGCGCTTCGTAGACGGCGCGGAAGGAGGCGAGGTCGTCGCCGGTGAGGGTGCCGGTGTGCCGTTCGCCGCTGGTGTCGAACGTCGGCCGCGCGCTCTGCCGCACCAGCGCCTCGCCGATGAACCCCTCGCGCCAGATCCGGCGCGCGGCGTCGATCCGCGCCTCGCGCGTGGGCCCGGCGGCCTCGGCGAGCAGCCGGCGCCACGTCGCGGCGAGCGGACGGTTGAAGAGCAGCGCGCCGGGCCGTATCGCCGGCAGGTACACCTCGGCGGACGAGGTCCACTCGGTCGCGAAGAGCTCCCGGACCGTGGCGATCGTGTCGCCGATCTTCTCTACGGGCGGGTGGCCGAACTCGGCGTATCCGATGGCGTACTTGAAAATGTCGTCGAGGGACTTGGTGCCGTGGTCGCGCAGGAGCACCATCCACGCGTCGAACGCTCCGGGCACGGCGGCGGCGAGCGGCCCGGTACCGGGGACGAGGTCGAGGCCGAGCGAGCGGTAGTGCTCCGCGCTCGCGCCCGCGGGTGCGGGCCCCTGGCCGCACAGCACGCGCACCTCGCCGCCGGCGGGCGCGAGGATGATCGGCACCTCGCCGGCCGGACCGTTGAGGTGCGGCTCGACCACGTGCAGCACGAACCCGGCGGCGACGGCCGCGTCGAAGGCGTTGCCGCCGTCCTCCAGAACCGCCATCGCGGACTGCGAGGCCAGCCAGTGCGTCGAGGACGCCATGCCGAAGGTGCCTTGCAGGGTGGGGCGCGTGGTGAACAAATGCTCGGCCATGCCCGCAGGCTAACGCTAGGGTCGGGAGGCATGGTCGACTCCGCTCCCCCGTCTCATGTGCTGGTCGCGTTCGGTGCCGCTGACGAAGCCGTACCCCTGCCGGGCGGCCAGGGCTGCACCTGGCGGGCGGGCCGGTTCGTGGTCAAACCGACGGGGTCGGCCGAGGAGACGGCCTGGCGGGCCGAAGTCCTCGAAGCGCTGCCGGAGTCGACGGACTTCCGGGTGGCGCGCCCGGTGCACGCCTCGGACGGGACGTGGACGGTGAACGGCTGGGAGGCCTGGCATCTCGTGGCCGGTCACACCGATCCGCACCGTACGGAAGACGTGATCCGCGCCGGGGATGCCTTCCATGCGGCGGTCGCCGCGCTCGGGACCGGGCACCCCGCGTTCCTGGAGCGCAAGGACGATGCCTGGACGCAGGCCGACCGGCTGTCATGGGATCTTGTCCAGGAGGCCGACGCCGACGGCGAGTTCGGCATGCTGGCGCCGCTCATGGCCGCGCGGACCCCGCTCACGACGGGCGACGAACAGCCCGTACACGGCGACCTTTTGGGCAATGTGCTGTTCGCGGACGGGCTGCCGCCCGCGGTCATCGACTGGCCGGTGTACTGGCGACCGCCGGCCTGGGCCTCGGCGGTCGCCGTCGTGGACGCGCTGCTCTGGTACGAAGGCGACCCCGGCCTCCTGGAGCCGTGGCTGCGGGACCCCCACCGTCACCAGCTCCTGCTCCGCGCGCTGATCTACCGCGTGGCGACCACGCGGGAGACGGGCCGGCCGGCCGAAGCGACGTACTGGCCGGTGGCGAAGCTGGTGCTGGAAGGCCGGTAGGGGCCGGTAGCGAAGCTGGTGCTCGAAGGCCGGCAGGGGCCGGTAGCGGCCGGTCGGGAGGGATCCTCAGCGGCCGTTGCGTGAGAAGTGCTGGTAGTCCGGGTTGGACCAGCGCCCGCCCCATTCCCAGCCGATCGCGCGGAACGCCCGGGTGATCACATCACCGGACCTGATCATGCCCTTCGCGTTCCGCCACCGGTCGAGGTGGCGCGCGCCGGCGGGTGGGTGGATCCGGCCCGTCCGGTCGACGTACGGGTTCTCCACGGTGTTGATGTCGATCGCGTCCCCGTACGAGTGCTGCGAAAGACTGCCCGGATTGCCCACCACCTGGCGGCAGTTGAAGGCCGAGGTGTTGTCGTCGGCCATGGAGGCCTGGTCGCTGCCGTGGTACGCGGACAGCGGACGCATCTTGCGGATCGGGAACTTGGCGCCGAACGCCTTCCAGAACACATAGAGCACGTCCTTCGCGACGCGCTCGTGGACGACCATCTCGCCGGTGTGCACCTTCCCGTCGAACCCCCAGTGGCTCATCCGCAGCAGCCGCAGCCGCCCAGGAGGGACCGGGCAGCCCGGGCGGTAGGTGCGGCCGAGCGCGGCCCGCGTGACGGGCAGCGTGCGGTGCTGGAATACGGGGCCCTTGGGGGCTGCTGCCCGAAGGGCGGCCGTCGAGGTCGAGGGCGAGAGCCCGGGAGAGGGCGGAGGGGCCGAGGAAGCGGCGGAAGAGGAGGCGGAGGACGAGGAGGCGGCGGAGGCAGGGCAGGCGCCGGCCGTGAGCAGCAGGACACTGGCCGCAGCGGCGACCCGAAGTACGATTTGCACCGAATCACCATATTGAGCGCGATCAAGGAACGCTTGGTCGACAAGCCGGGAGGCGGCACAGTGCACGGCGAGTACAAGGTTCCCGGCGGCAAGCTCGTGACCGTCGATCTCGAGGTCGACGAGCGCGCAAAGGTGCTGCGGCAGGTGCGGGTGGCCGGGGACTTCTTCCTGGAGCCCGACGACGCCTTCGAGGTCCTGAGCCAGTCCCTGAACGGCGCTCCCGCCGACACCGACGCCGCCGGCCTCGCGGCCCGGATCGACGCCGCGCTGCCGCAGGGCACGGTCCTGTACGGCCTCACCACGGACGGCGTCGGCATCGCCGTACGGCGCGCGCTCGCCCATGCCACGGACTGGACCGACTACGACTGGCAGCTGATCCACGAGGGCCCGCAGCCGCCGGCCCTGCACATGGCGCTGGATGAGGTCCTGACCACCGAGGTCGCCGAGGGGCGCCGGCCGCCGACGCTGCGGATCTGGGAGTGGGGCGCGCCGGCCGTGGTCATCGGCAGCTTCCAGTCGCTGCGCAACGAGGTGGATCCGGAAGGAGCCCGGCGGCACGGCATCGAGGTCGTACGGCGGATCAGCGGCGGCGGCGCGATGTTCTGCGAGCCGGGCAACACCATCACGTACTCCTTGTCGGTGCCGGATGCCCTCGTGCAGGGCCTGTCCTTCGCGGACAGTTACGCCTACCTCGACGACTGGGTGCTCGGCGCGCTCGGCGACATGGGCATCAAGGCCTGGTACCAGCCGCTCAACGACATCGCCACCGACGCCGGGAAGATCGCGGGCGCCGCGCAGAAGCGGATCGCGGGCGGCGGGGGTGCGGTGCTGCACCACGTGACGATGGCGTACGACATCGACGCGGACAAGATGCTCGACGTGCTGCGGATCGGGCGCGAGAAGCTCTCCGACAAGGGCACCAAGAGCGCGAAGAAGCGGGTGGATCCGCTGCGCCGGCAGACGGGGCTGCCACGGGCCGCGGTGATCGAGCGGATGGCGGAGTCGTTCCGTACGCGCTACGGGCTGACGGCGGGGAAGGTGACGGACGAGGAGATGGCGCGGGCGCGGGAGCTCGCGCGGACGAAGTTCAGCTCGCAGGAGTGGACGGCGCGGGTGCCGTAGCGCCGCTGTCGGGCTCCGCCTTCTCCCAGGCGGTGACGCCGAGTTGGGCGGCCGTACCGATGTCGATCGGGCCGCCGTCACCGGGCTGCAGGACATGGCCCGCGCGGCCCGGGACCGGCGCGATGTCGAAGAACGTCCCGTGCGGGGCGGGCCGCGCGGCATCGGTGACCGTGTTGCGCCAGGTCAGGGAGGTGGTCGCCGATTCGCCCGGCTTCAGCGTGAACACCTTGGGCTTGGCGTTCCCGAGACCGGTGCCGATGGCTTCGGTGCCCTTGAGTACGTCGATCGCGACGGGTTCGCGGTCCTCGTCGAGGACGGTGAGCGCGGGATAGCCGTTCAACTCGTACGCTCCGGTACCGCAGTTGGTGACCGTGATGCTCATCGACCTCAGGCCCATCGCGGCGTTGACCATGCCGGACGTGGCCCGCAGCCCTTCCCCGTCGCAGGCCGTCGCCGTGACGGCGGCGTCGGGCCCGTCGCTCGGTGCGGAGGTGTCGAGCGGTGCGGTGTCGATCGGCGGGACGGCGGGCGGCTGCGAGACGCGCGCCGGGTCGGCCTCACGGTCCAGCTCGTCGGCGAGCGAGCCGCAGCCCGTCGCCAGGGTCGCCAGGGTCGCGACGAGGGCCAGGGCGAGGACGGGCCGTACGGATATGCGGGTCACCGGGGGATCATTTCACGGGCCGCCGGACGCGCCTGCGGCTCACCCGCCCCGAGCCCGCACCCACCTCACGCACCCCGCGCCCGCACCAGCCCGCTCTCGTACGCGAACACCACCAGCTGCGCCCGGTCCCGCGCCCCCAGCTTGGTCATCGCGCGGCTCACGTGGGTCTTCGCCGTGTACGGGCTGATCACCATGTGCGCGGCGATCTCCTCGTTGCTCAAGCCGCGGGCCGCGAGCGCGGTGACCTCCAGTTCGCGGGGCGTGAGGTGTTCCAGGCCGGGCGCCGTCGAGCGGTCCGGCGGGCGGGCGACGAACTCGCCGATCAGCCGGCGCGTGACCGACGGCGAGAGCAGCGCCTCGCCGGCCGCGACGACCTGGACGGCCTGCAGCAGGTCGGCCGGTTCGGTGTCCTTGAGCAGAAAGCCGCTCGCGCCGGCCCGCAGCGCCTCGAAGACGTACTCGTCCAGGCCATAGTTGGTGAGGATCACGACGCGGACGGCGGCGAGGTCCGGGTCGGCGGCGATCTGCCGGGTCGCCTCGATGCCCGTCATCACGGGCATCTGTACGTCGACCAGGGCGATATCCGGCACCGAGGCCCGCACGAGCTCGACGCCCCGCGCCCCGTCGGCCGCTTCGCCGACCACCTCGATCCCGTCCTCCGCGTCGAGGAGAGCGCGGAAGCCGGCCCGCATCAGGGCCTGGTCGTCGACGAGTACGACGCGGATCACTTCGCCTCCGATGCGCGTACGAGCGGGTCCTGAGCGCGTGATTCGTGTACGGACAGGGGAAGTTGAGCCCGCACCAGGAAACCCCCCGCGGCCTTCGGGCCGCACTCCAGCGTGCCGCCGAGCGCTTCCACGCGCTCCCGCATCCCGGTCAGCCCGATGCCCGGCTCGAATCCCGCGTCCGGGTCCGCGCGCCCGTCGTCCGCCACCACCACCTCCAACTGCCCATCTCCTACGGTGAGTTGTACGGTCACCTCCGAGGCCCCCGCATGGCGCGCCGCATTCGTCAGGGCCTCCTGCACGATGCGGTACGCCGTGTGCTGCACCTCGTCCGGCAGCTCGCCGTCGTAGTCGGTGAGGGTGACGGACAGTCCGGCGGCGCGGGCGCGCTCCACGACCTCCTTGACCCGGGCCACCGGGCCCGGGTCGCGCAACACCACCAGGGTGGCGCGCAGTTCGCGCATCGCCTCGCCGCTCGCCTCCTGGATCGCGAGCAGCGCGGGCGGCACCTCTTCACCGCGCTTGCGCGCCAGGTGGACCGCGACACCGGCCTGGAGCTTGACCACGGCGATGCTGTGGGTGAGGGAGTCGTGGAGTTCGCGGGCGATCCGCAGCCGTTCCTCGCCTGCGCGGCGCAGGGCGACTTCCTCGCGGGTGCGTTCGGCGTCGAGGGCGCGCTGTTCGGTTTGGCGGAGGTACGCCTGCCAGTTCTGGTCCGCGAGTCCGGTGACGACCGCGCAGAGGAACCAACCGGCCAGCAGCAGCGTGGTGTTGAGCCCTTCGCCCAGGCCCGCGAACACGGCGAGGAAGAGCAGCGCCGCCACCGCGCCCACCAGGCGGTGTCCCGCGCGGGCGGCCGTGTGCACGGCGCCGACGACGGGGAGCGCCGCGGCGGCGCCGGGTTCGGCGAGCGCCACGTATCCCGACAGGCAGAGCGTGGTGACGGCGAGGGTCACGCGGGGCGCCGGCCGGTAACCGGCGAGCGCGAGGGAGCCCGCGACGGCGAGCGCGAGGGCCGGCCCTCCCGCTCCGTCCGGGGCTGTGGCGACCACCAGCGCGCAGACGACCGCGGCGAGCACGCCGTCCGCCGCCCGGCCGCGCCAAGTCACCTGCTGCTGCGGCCTGTTGAGCTCGACGCCATCGGTCGCCACGGCACTCCCCTCCCCTGTACGTCCGCCTGCACGCACCCGGAACGCGCACCCTAGACGCCCACGCCCCCGCCGCACGTCATCCGCCCGCACCGATTCTGCGCTACTCCCCTCGGAGTAGTCCCCGCC
>NZ_JAAKZW010000198.1 GCF_011044995.1 Streptomyces mesophilus
CCCCGCCCGGACCTTCACGCGCTCCCGCCTCCCGCGCACCGCCGGTTAAAGTGACCGCCTGATGGCCGCGACACCACCCCAGGAGACCGCACCCGACACCGGGGGGACTCCCCCGCTGCTCCGCGTGTACCTTTTCGGCGGTTTCCGGGTGGAACGCGATAGCGGGGCTCCCCTGGCCGACCGCTGGCCGCGCCCCAGCGCACAGTCCCTGGTCAAGCTGCTCGCGGTCTCCCCCGGGCACGCCCTGCACCGCGACCAGGCCATCGACGTCTGCTGGCCCGACGCCGACCACGCCGCCGCGCTCGGCAGTCTGCGCGTCGCCCTGCACGCCGCGCGCCGCGCCATCGAGCCCGAGCTCGCGCCCCGGGCCGCTTCCTCGTACCTGACCTCCGACAGCACGCTCCTCCGGCTCGATCCGCGCACCGTGTGGATCGACGCGGACGAGGCGGAGGAGCGGGCCGAGAAGGCCCTGGCCGACGCGTCGGCCCCGCGTCTGGCCGACGCCCTCGCCGCGTTCACCGGTGAGCTGCTGCCCGAGGACCGTTACGCGCCCTGGACCTCTGCCCGTCGCGGCCGTCTTTCGGCGCTGCGCGAGCGCGTGCTGCTCGCGCTCGCGGCGGCGCACCTCGCCGAAGGCGCCCCGCAGCGGGCCGCCGACGCCGCGCAGACCGCGCTCGACGCGAACCCGGCCGAGGAGCGCGCCCACCGGATCCTCATCGAGGCGCTGCTCGCGCAGGGGCTGCGGCGCCAGGCGATGCGCCAGTACCACCGCTGCCGCCAGGCCCTCGACACCGAGCTGGGCGTGCGTCCCGGACCCGAGATCGAGCGGTTGCACCGGCTCGCCCTCGACGACGCCCCACGGGGCCACACGCTCACCCCGCCGGTGCTGCCCGCGCCGCTGCGCACTCCTGCCGCCGCCCCGCTGCACGGGCGCGACCGCGCGCTGACGGCCCTGTCTGCGCCGGACGGTCCCGCGGTACGCCTTGTGCGCGGCGAGGCCGGTCTCGGCAAGACCCGTCTGGTCGCGGAAGCCGCGCGGCGGGCCGCCGAGGAAGGCGCCGCGGTGCTGTGGGGCGCCGGGCACGACGCCGAGGGCCACACGCCGTACGGGGTGTTCGCCGAAGCGCTCGACGGCTGGCTCGCGCACCGGCCGCCCGCCGAGCGCGCCCAGATCGGCGCGGAGTACCCGGAACTCGCCGCGCTGCTCCCGTCGTTGGGCCCGGCCCCCGGCGTCACCGGGCGCAGCCCCGAGGAGGAGCGCGACCGGCTCTTCCGCGCCGTCGCCGGACTGCTCGGCGACCTCTCGGCCCACCGCCCCCTGTGGGTGGTCCTGGACGATCTGCACGCGGCCGACGCGGGTTCCTACCAGCTCCTCAGCCACCTCGCGCGGCTCGCGCCCGCCCGGGGCTGGCGCTTCGCGGCGACGGTGCGCGAGGACGGTCTGCGGCCCACCGATCCGCGCCAGGCGAAGCTCGACTCACTCGTCCGCCAGGACCACGCCCGCTGGGTCGCACTGGACCGCCTGGACCGCGCCGCGTGCCTGGCCGTCGCGGCGGACGCCGGGGCCGCCGGTGAGGGCGAGCGGGTGTGGGAACTCTCCCTGGGCAACCCGCTGTTCGCCCTCGAACTGGCCAGGTCGCTGCGCGACGGCGGCGGGCTCGGCGCCGTCGAGGGCGTGCGGCAGCTGGTCGCCGAGCGCCTCGCCGGGCTCAGCACTGCGGCCCGGAGGATGGTCGAGGTGCTCGCCGTCGCGGTCGGCGACGCCCCGCTCACCGACGTGCTCGCCGTCGCCGCGCACGGGCTGCACCCGAGGTTGTCGTCCGCCGAGGCGACCGACGCGCTCGACAGCGCCGTGGACGCCGCCCTGATCGCCGAACGGTCCGTCGTCATCGGCGGCCGGCCCGTGCCAGGGCTCGCCTTCCGTCACCCGCTGGTCCGCCTGACCTGCTACGAGCAGCTCTCCGCCGTACGCCGTCGGCAGCTGCACTCCGCGTACGCCGAGGCCGTCCTCACCCACCGGCCCGAGCAGGTCGACGCGCTCGCCACGCACTTCGCCCGCGCCGACGACCCTCGGGCGGCCGGCTATCTGCGGCAGGCCGCCGAGCGGGCCGCCGCCCTGTACGCCAACGACACCGCCGACCGCTACTACCGCGATCTGATCGGCCGGCTCGACCTGGCCGGCGCGCGGGCCAGGCTCGCGTACAGCCAAGTGCTGCGCAGAATGGGCAACTTCGCGCAGGCCGCTCAGGTCCTTCGGGAGGCGCTCGAGGACTTCGGGCGGCGCGGTGAACGCGACGACGAGATCCTCACGGCCGCGTATCTGGGCGAGACCCTCGTCAAGGTCGGCGACCCGGAGGAGGCCCTTGCGGTGCTCGTCCGCTTCCCGCCGGATGCCTCGACCGCGGCGGAGCCCGCCGCCTCGCATCTCATCGCGTCGGCCATCGTGCGATTCGTACGCGGCGAGTACCGCGAAGGCGCCGCGGCCGCCGAACGCGCCCTGGCAGCAGCCCAGTCCGTGCCCGGGGCGCGCGGCCGCGGCCTCGAGGCGCGTGCCCTGTCGCAGCAGGCCGCCAATCACGGTCTCGCGGGCCGCTTCGCCGCGTCGCGGCACGCCGCGGACCGCGCGCTCGCCCCCGCCGAGGAGTACGGCGAGCCGAGCCTCCTGATCAGCGTGCTGTCGATCCTGCGCGAGAACGCCCGCAGGGGCGGGCAGCTGCGCGAGGCGATCGCCTACGGGCGGCGGGCGCTGGACCTCGCGGAGCACTCCGGGGACCCGACGGCCTGCGCCTTCGAACGGGCGAACCTGGCCGAACTGCATCTTCTCGTCGAGGAGTTCGACGAGGCCCGCGCCCTGGCCGAGGCCTCTGCGCGAGGCGCCGAGCTGCAGGCGGCATGGTGCCTCGCGTACGCCCTTGCCGCCCTCGCCCGCGTGCTCATGCGGATCGGCGACACGGGTGCCCACGAGCTTCTCGCGCGCGGGCGCCGGGCCGCGGACGAGGTCGGCGACCGGCAGGCGGGCCGCGAGGTGAGCTCCGCGCTGGCCGAACTGGCCGTGCGCGAGGGCCGGTTCGTGGACGCGTTGGACCACGTGGACGCCACATCGGCTCCGCACCTGGCCGCCTGGGCCCACGCGTACGCGGGCCGCACCGAGGAGGCCCTGCGGATCGCGCGGGACGAGACGGAACGGGCCCGGCTCGGCGGCGAACGCATCGCGGAGGTCGAGGCCCTCGTCGTGCACGCCTTCGCCCTCGGCCGCTCGGGACGACTGGACGAGGCCGCACGGGACTTCGTCCGAGCGGAGACCCTGTCCGGTGAGCTGCCGTATCCGGCGGGGCTGCGGCGCGCGGTCTGGGCACGAGCGGCGGTCCGCGAGACGGGGGCGTAACAGCGAACAGGGCCGCCGACCATAGTCGACGGCCCCGTCGGGAACCGGTTCCGCCCCGCTACGGCGGCGGTCGCCCGGCTACTTGAGCAGGTAGGCGTTGAGCACGGTCTGCTCGACCGAGTTGCCCGCCGTGTCCCACGCCTTGACCTTCAGCGACACCGAGCCGGTCGCCGGGTGGTCGACCTCCACCTCGAAGCCGCGCCGCTCGCGCTCCACATCCGCCTTAGTCCAGGTCACACCACCGTCGTACGAGACGGAGACCTCGGCCCCGGCGACCGGGCCGCTCAGCTCGGCCCCGGACTGCGCACCGATCGTGAGCCCGAACGCGAACTCACCGCCGCCGCGCACCTTCCCGTGCCCGTCCGTGTCCAGGTCGTAGCGCGGGACGAGCAGCGGCAGGACGGTGTCCTTGTCGACGTGCGAGGACGTGAAGGTCCAAGCGGTCGTCGTCCGCGTCGAGCGCTTCCAGAAGCGTTCGCGGTCACGCTTGGTGTCCAGCGTGAGGACGTACTCGGCCTCCTGCGGAACCATGGGCAGCCGCTGCCCTCCGAACGCACTCTGCTTGACGACGAGTTGGCCGTCGCGGTGCAGCGTCAGGACGTTCACGTCGCCTGTACCGGCCAGGCCGGCATGGGTCGGGTCGGAGTCCCCGAACTCCCGGAAGACGGCCCGCATCTGGTCGGCCGAGGTGCGGGACACCGGTGAGCCGAAGCTCCGGTAGACCGGGTTGGGGTCGCCGGTCGGCGCGAGAACGCCCCGGTACCAGTCCTCGGTCCGCCGCGTGCCGCCCTCGTAGCCGATGTCCTGGCTGTAGAAGCGGGTCCGGTCGGCGAGCGCGACCTCGTGGTCCCAGCTCACCTCGCCCGCCGTGACCCACTCGTCGCGCCTCAGCGGCGCGGCGACGATACGGTCCGACTCGAAGACACTCCACACGCCGCCGAGGCTGGCGCCGCGTGACTCGTTGAGGTTCTGATTCCGTCCCGCGGGCGCGTAGTAGCGGGTGTCGATCTTGGCGATGGCGTCGGCGCCCTGCCGGTAACGGACCTTGTCGGTACCCGAGTCCTTGCCGCCGGTGACGAGGTCGTACGTGAAGGGGCTCACGGCCACGCCGTGCAGATTCAGGACGGTGCCCGGCTTGCGGAGCGCGGCGCCCTCGGCCTGCGTCACGGTGAAAGTGGGGACGGTCGGGCGGCTGTTGTCGTCGACGGCGAACAGCCCGGGTCCGGACGCGGCGATCGCGACGGCCTTCGCGCCCGCCTCGGCCAGCGCGGCCAGGCGCGCGGAGTACGGACCGCCGAAGTCGTCCACCAGGGCGAGCTTGCCCGTCAGATCGAGCCCGGTCAGGTCGGAGGCGTCGCCGACGGGCACGACCTCGAGGCTGTGCCGGCCGTCCAAACGCGGTGCGTTGTCGAAGTAGATCGGGTCCACCGAAGGACCGTCCTCCACCCGAGCGCCCAGGTCCTCCTCGTACCGGATGAAGCGCGCCGACCACTCGAAGCGCGAGGCCTCGGACTTCATCGGCGTGATGTAGAGGTCGTCGATCCACTCCTCGTTCACGTGGTGCATCGTCGTGTAGTAGCCGCCGGCCTGCGAACGGAAGGCGTAGCCGATGCGCATGCCGCGGGTCTCGGACTTCCGGTCGGTCGTCACGTCCACCTTGCGGGCAACGCGCGCGTCGAGGGGCACTGTGGTCGGCCCGGCGACGGCGACCTCGGGGTCACCGGCCAGGATGCGCTCGCGCGGGACCCCGGAGTCGGGGTCGAGGCCGACGATGCTCGCCATGACCGCGTACGTGCCGGGCGTGACCCGCAGCGAGGCCTCGCCCTGACGGTCGGCGTAGCCCTGGAAGCGTTCGCCGGTGCTGAGGTTGACCGCGTAGACGGTGGTCCGCTGGTGCTCGGCGCTCCCGTCACGACCGGTGATCGGCAGCGTCATCCTGACGTACGGCTTGTCCTTGATGATCGCGCCTGGGGTGCGGACGGTGACGCCGTCCCCGGTGGCGACGACCGCACCCTGGTAGCGCCCGGCCGTGGCGAGGGCCGGGTCGATGTTCAGCGTCGTCTGCGCCGTGCCGCCCGCCGGGATCGTGAGGGCGTCGTCGGCGAGGGTGAACAGGCCAACGGGGCCGTTGAATTCGGCCTTCAGGGAGAGGGAAAGCGCCTTGTCCGTCGTATTGCGGTACGTGAGAGAACGCGCGATCTTCCCGGTCGTCTCGTCACTCACCATGTCGTACGAGAGCGAAGCCGGCGAGGCGAGCACCTGCTGGCCGACGGCCTGCGGGACCTGAATGCGGCCGCTGCCCTGCTGGTAGACCGTCTGCCCGGCCATGGACTTGGCCGAGCCGACGAGCGCGGCCTTGATCTGCCGGCCGGTCCAGTCGGGGTGCGCCTGGGCGACGATCGCGGCGGCGCCCGACACATGCGGGGTGGCCATCGAAGTGCCGGACGCCGAGGTGTAATTCGCGTCGACAGGCGTACCCATGGCGGTGCCCTTGGCACGGGCCGCGACGATGGCGACGCCCGGCGCGGTGACCTCCGGCTTGAGTCCGCCGTTCGCGAGCGGCCCACGGCTGGAGAACGAAGCGAGGCCGTCCTTCTTGTCGACGGCCCCGACGGTCAGCGCGCTGGCGGCCGCTCCGGGCGAGCCCACGGTGTCGTCCTTCGGGCCCTCGTTGCCCGCGGCGATCACGAACAGCGCGCCCGAGGACGCCGAGAGCCGGTCCACGGCCTGGCTCATCGGGTCCGTACCGTCGGACGGGGCGGTGGAGCCGAGGCTCATGCTGATGATCTTGGCGCCGGACGCCGCGGCCCACTCCATGCCCGCGAGGACGGCCGAAGTGGAGCCGCCGCCCCTGTTGTCGAGGACCTTGCCGATGTACAGGTCGGCGCCGGGCGCGACGCCCTTCTTCGTCCCGTTGCCCGCGACGGTGGCGGCGACGTGTGTGCCGTGGCCATGGCCGTCGGCGACGCTCGCGTCCGTGGTGAAGTTCTTCGCTTCCTTGATCTTGCCCGCCACATCGGGGTGCTGGGCATCGATGCCGGTGTCGAGCACCGCGACCGCGACGCCCTTGCCGTCCTTGCCGCCCGCCCAGGCCTCGGGGGCGCCGATCTGCGGGACGCTCGTGTCGAGCGAGGCCTCGACGGGCTTGTCCAGCCACAACTTGTCGATGCTGTCGGCGAGTTCACCGCCGCTCTCGGTGGCGTCACCCCAGAACCGGGCCGCCTCGTCCTTGTCCGCGGCCAGGGCCACGGCATTGATGCTCTCCAGGGTGTGCTGCTTCGTGGACCCCTCGGGCGCGGCGGCCCGCTTGTCCTTGCCGTAGGTGGCGATCAGCGGGATCGCGTCCTGGTGCGCGTCGTCGTAGCCGTACGCGATCAGCTTTGTGACGTTGAACAGTTCGGGGTCGAGGCGGCCTTCGGCGATGTACGGCACCGCGGTGTCGGGGATGACGTGCAGTTCCCCGTCCATGTAGCGCGCGGTGACGTCGGGGGCGCGACCCTGCCCGTCGTTCAGCAGCGTGGCCGTGGTGCGCCCTTCGGCGTCGGAGCTGACGGACAGGGTCTCGCCGGTGACGAGCGTCAGCGTCCTGGGCTGCTCGGCGGGCCCGTCGGCCATGGCCGCTCCGGCCGCGGTGGCGGCCTGGACGGGACTGGACACGGCGGGAACGGCGGCGGTGACCGCGAGGACGGTGCACACCGCGGCCGTCGCGACATATCTGCGTCGCGGCATGGGGTCTCCAGGTGTTCGGCGGGCTGGGGGTACCCGCACCCTCCGCCACCGGTACGGGTGCGGGGTAGAGTTCACCGTGACGTGTCTGCGACACGTCGTGCCTACGTCACGGGGGTGACGAAACCACCTGGGGTGGGGGCATTGGACGATCAGCACGTTTCCGCACAACTCCACGGCTACGCGGCCGCGTTGGACTCACTGGACAGCGCGGAGACTCAGCTCGCGGCCGTACGCGACCGGCTCACCTCGCTGGCCCTGACCGGCAGCCCCGGACTCCCCGCGCTACCGGGCGGCCTCGCCGAAGTGATCCAGGGCGAGCGGGCCCAGCGACACCACATCGACCGGCTGCAGCGCGAGGCCCGCAGCGAGGTCCTGATGTTCGTACGGCCGCCGTATCTGTCGGCGGAGAACCCCATCGAGGAGGAGCGGCTCGCGGCCGGCGTGGCCTATCGCGCCTTGTACGAGGGCAGCGCGCTGGCCGAGCCCGCCATGCTGGGGACGCCCCGCTTCATCGCGGTGGGTGAACAGGCGCGATCGGTGCCGAGACTGCCCGTGAAACTGATGATCGTCGACGGCGAGCACGCGGTGATTCCGCTCAACTCCGACCAGCGGGACTTCGTCACCGGCGGCATGCTGCTCCTGCACCGCTCGATCCTGCTCGACGCGATGATCGAGCTGTTCGAGAACCACTGGGCGCGCGGCGTGCCACTGCGGCTCGGCGCGGAGGGCGAGGTCCACGAGCCCAGCCACGAGGCCCGGGCGCCGGACATCGAACTGCTCTCCCTGCTGCTGTCCGGCCTGCCGGACAAGGCGATCGCCTCGCAGCTGAACATCTCGCTGCGTACGCTGCAACGCCGCATCCGGGCCCTGATGGAGGTCACGGGGACGTCCACCCGCACCCAGCTCGCGTGGTACGCGGCGCATCAGCGGTGGGTGTGACACGTGGCGGGGCGGCCGGTGTGCTCGGTCGCGGGCCGGTCGGCGGCCCTGTCGCGCGCCGGCCGGTAATAGGCCGGTAACGGTGGCCGCCTACCTTCTCCCTGGCCGGCCGGCGCCGCCTCGTAAGAAATCATCCCCCGTGACGGGGGCGGCGTCGGACGGCATCCACACTCCGTGGCCCGGACCGGCATCGGCCGGTCCGGGCCGCGGTCCACGCCCTACGGCGTGACGCTCAGGACGGTGCTCTTGAGCTCCCCGTGCGCATCGCTGTACGCGATGTGTCCGAAGTAGCTCCGCCCCGCCTCCAGTTGGGGCCAGCTCACCGTCACCGTGACGTCCTTGCCCGGGACGATCGGGTCGGGCGTCACCTTAAGTGAGCCGATGCCGGATCCGTCCGGGACGACCGCCGTGGTGAGCCGGTAGTCGATGTCGGCGGCGGTGCCGGTCTTGTACGCCCAGACATACGCGGTGTACGTCCCCGGCCTGGGATCGGCGAGCGTCCAGGTCGAGCCCGTCGCATGGTTGGGGATGGCCAGGTTGCCCACGGACTTACCCGTCTCGTCCTTGATGAAGACGGACACCTGCTGGCCGGCGCCGGCCTTGAACTCGTCGCTCGCGAACTTGAGGACGGCGAGCCTGGCACCTTCCTTCACCGTGAAGGTGACCTTCTGCGCGAGCGGGCTCGTCGGGTCGAACGGCTGGCCCGGGGCTCCCGTCACACGCCCTGACTGCTGGTCGGCGGCAGTGAGCCCGGAGAGCTTCGCTGAGAAGTCGGCGAACCCGACGCTCGCCTTCAGGTCCACCTTGCCGTCGGCGGCCGCGACTGTGGCCTTCGGGGCGACGGTCAGACCCATCGGCTTCACCGCGATCGGCATACGGACGGTGTGGCGTGACCCCTTCAGTGTCAGGAAGCCGGTGCTGAACTGCTCGTACGCGGCCTTGCCGTGGCTCATCGTGACGGAGACGCTCTTCGACTGTCCGGGCAGGACCGTGAACCGCCGCGGCGACACTTCGACCGCCAGCTGTCCGGCGGCCGCCGAGACCTCATACGTCTCCGGGAAGTTGCTCACGTTGCGCACCGTGCGCGTGGTGGTCTCGGTCCCGATCAGGTTCTTGTCGTGGATCGACGGAGAGTTGACGTGGTAACTCTCGGGATCCGCCGACCACTTGGCCCAGGCCGAGTCCGTCGAGTCCAGGACCAATCCGGGGTCGAGGGCCTTCGCGGGCCGGGCGAGGCCCGCGCCCTGCTCCAGCGGATCCGTGGTGTCCACCAGCTCCGCCGCCGTCGTCATCAGCGCGGACTTGATCTCCATCGGCGTCCAGTCCGGATGCACCTGCTTGACGAGTGCGGCGAGGCCGGCGATGTGCGGGGCGGCCATCGAGGTGCCGGACTTCACGTCGTACGTACGGCCGTTCTTGGCGGGCGGGACCGCGGCGAGCACATCGGTGCCGGGAGCGGCGACATCCGGCTTGAGCTGGGTACCGCTGGCACGGCCCGGGCCCTTGGAGGAGAAGTCCGACAGGCCGGGGTAGTTCGTGGTGTCGGGATCGCCCTCGGTGATGGCGGCGGTGGCGTCCGCGCCGGCGGTCTTCAGGTACTGCTCGACGGGGCCTGCGACGACGCCGTCGTGGAAGAACGCGGACGGCAGCCCGTAGATCGTGCTGGTGGCTCGGAAGAGGCCGTGCCACTGGATCAAGCCCACCGCGCCCTTCGACGTGAGCTCCTTGCCCAGTTCGCTGGGTGCCAGGCTCGAGTACTGGCAGTACACGATCTTCCCGCGGATCTTCTCCGGGTCGAGCGATCCGGGCTGGCACTTGGCCACCGCGTCCGCGTCCTGGCCCGCACGCCCGGCGAGCGAGGCGTGCACGAGCGGCGCGGACGGCAGGGTCCTGCGGTCCCAGGAGGTGGCGCTGCGGGACGTTCCGTTGCCGAGCCGCACGGTCACCTTGTGCGGCGCGTACGTACTGGCGGCGACGGTCGTCACCCAGGGCCACGGGTTGGAGACCATCCGCGGGTACGGGTTGTTGCCGGCCGATGCCGCGACGAAGACACCGGCCTTGGCCGCGTTGCGGAAGGCCTCACCGATCGGCGACGTGGTCGTGGTCTCCCCGAAGGCCTGTCCCGCCGAGTAGTTGAGAACGTCCACACCGTCGAGGACGGCCCGGTCGATCGCGGCGATGATGTCCTCGTCCCAGCCGCTGCCGTTGAAGAAGGCCTTGTAGGAGGCGATACGGGCGGCGGGGGCGATGCCCGACGCGGTGCCGTAGTCCTTGCCTTCGATCACCATCCGCGGCCCGTGGTTGCCCGCGGCCGTGGAGGCGGTGTGGGTGCCGTGCGAATCGTCGTCGCGTGCCGACGGGTAGGCGCCTTCTGGCAGTTGGCCGCCGTTGCCCGCACGCATCGCCTCGCTGAAGGCGCGAGCGCCGATCAGCTTGGAGTTGCACAGGCCCGCGGGCCAGTCCTCGGTGACCTCGCAGGTGCCGTGCCAGTTCTTGAGCGGTTTCGTCAGCTGGGGCGCCGCGAACGATTTCGACTCGGGCCAGATACCGGAGTCGATCACTCCGATGACGACGCCCTCTCCGGCGCCCTCGATCTGCCCGGAGGAGCCGTACTCCTGAGTGCCGCCGAGACGGTTCCACAGGCCGTCGCGACCCGTGAGATCGAGGGTGTCGGCGGGGGTGACCTCGTCGAGCTTCTGCTTGCCGAGCGGCAGCAGGCGCTTGACGGAAGGGTCGCCCCGCAGGTCCGCCACCTGGTCCGCGCTGAGCTTGGCGGCGAAGCCGTCGAGGGCGGCGGTGTAGCGGGTGCGGATCTCCACACCGTGCCGCTCGGCCACCTTCCGCTGCTGGTCGGCGAGTTCGGCCCGGTACTCCTTGACCTCCGCGCTGCCGGTGGCGAGCTTCTCGCCTGCCGCCGGGCGGGTGTCGGGGTGGGTCGCGGCCGGTGCCGCCTCGAGCTCGACGAGGTAGCTGCCGCCCTTCGCGGTCGGTCCGCCGCCGTCGGCGGTCGCCGGGGGCACGGACAGGAGTCCGGCCACGACGGCCGTGGCGCAGAGCCACCTGGGCACGCGTCTGGATATGGAGGTGTGCACGGAAACAACTCCCTGGAGAAATGGGCCGCTTGGGAGCGGCGGTCCGGGGAGTCTGGCGAGCGCGGGCGTACGTACTCAATGGATCTCGCTGGCGGGAGCGCGACATGTCCGCGTCACGCCACGGGGTGAAGAGCGGCCCGGGACCGGCTTCAGTGGGCGGCCGGCTCCGACCCGGGATCGCCCGGTCGATGCCGCCCCAGAGCCGCGCACTGCGCTCCGCTCAAGCGGTCCCCGCGCGGGACGAGGCGGTAGCCGCCGGGCGCAACGGCCTGCAGGGCGAGCGGATCGGCGAGCGCCGGTTCGTCCTCGATCGCGTGCAGCGCCGCGGCGACCCGCTCCCCCGGCCAGTCCAGCGCGTCGGCCAGCACATCCTGCGTGAGCGGCCGCCCCGCGTGCACCAGCGCGGCGACCACCGTCAGGGCGTCGTACACGACGGGCTCGGCCAGGCCGCTGCCGCTCATGTGCTCGCTCAGCCGGGCGAAGAACCGGCCCATCCTGTCGAACCGGTCGCCGGCGGGTGTGCCGGCGCCGAAGATCTCGATGCCGCGCCGCGCGGCCGTCGCGATCCGGCCGTGCGCATCGGTGTCGGCCTGCCAGGCGCTCAGCCAGACCTCGTCATCGACGACGTACCGCTTACGACGCGAGGTGCGGTCGGCCTTGCGCGCGACCAGTTCCATGGCTTCGAGGGAGCTGACGGACTTCGACACCGACGCCGGACTGACGTGCAGCTGCCGCACCAGTTCGGCCGAGGTCAGACCGTCGGCGCCGGCGGTGAGCAGGCAGACGAACACCCGGGCGGTCATCCGCGGCATCCCCGTCGCGGCGAGGAGGGTCGCGAACTCGTCGACGAATGCCCGCACGTCATCGGCCTGTTGGCCGTCGGCCACCGGTTCGGTCGGCCCGGCCGGCCGACGCCGTCGGGCGCGCTGCCCGGCGGACTCCCGCGCGTGGTCGGCGAGATAGGTGCCGCTCGGCGCTCCGTTGCGGGCCACCTCACGGCTGATCGTGGACGTCGGCCGGCCCAGGCGCCGTGCGATCTCGGCATAGGGGAGCCCCTCGGCCAACCAGTCCGCGATCTGCCGGCGGTCGTCGTCCGTCAGCCTGCCACCCGGCACCGGCCCACCTCCTGCTTTGCTTTCACCACAGTACATTGCAACGACCCTTCATCGGAGTTGCATTCACTCGCATTTCTGTTGCAACGATTCGCTGTGATCTAGGACTTTTCCCGCTCTTTCCTTTGAGGGTCTGCGAAACGCAACGTAGCTTTTCACATCTGGAAAGAAGGGCGATGGGAACCGCGATGTATGTGATGGCCGTGTCGACCGTGTCGGACGACAGCAAGTTCTGGAGCGCTCTGAAGCGGGCGCACGCCAAGCTGCCCAAGGGCTCACAGTGGAAGCTCGCCGTGGCCAGCAGCGACGGGGTCAAGGCGGTGAACGTCATCACGTACGCATCCGTCGACGGGCTCCGGGAGTTCTTCGAGGCACACGCCGGCGACCACGCGACGACGGAGTACTTCGAGGCGGACGCCGCCAACGCGATAGGCCTCGCCCGATGACCCTGGACACCGCACGTCTCCGAGTCCGCGTCACCGATCTCCTTGCGCGGTACGGAATTCCGAGCGCCGCGATCGGAGTACTGCACGCGGGGCAGACGACCGAGCTGGCCGTCGGTGTGCGCAACGTCGAAACACAGGAGCCCGTCGCGACGGACACCGTCTACCAGTGCGGTTCCATGACCAAGACGTGGACCGCCCTGGCCATGATGCAGCTGGTCGACGAGGGCAAGGTCGACCTCGACGTCCCGGTGCGGACCTACCTGCCCGGATTCAAGGTGGCCGATCCCGAGGCCGCCGCCGAAGTGACCCCACGGCACCTGCTGTTCCACACGAGCGGTATCGAGGAGGCGTACGGCGATCCTGGCGAGGATCCCGACGTCTACGAGCGCATGGTCGCGGCCATCGCCGACGCACCCCAGGTCTTCCCGCTCGGCAGCACGCACGGCTACAGCGCCGCCCTCGGCTACGCGATCCTCGCGCGGATCCTGGAGGTTCTGGACGCGAAGCCGTGGGACGAGGTGATGCGGGACCGCCTGTTCGCGCCCATGGGCCTGACCGGCACGAGCAGTTGGCACGAGCAGGTGGACGCGTCCCGGGCCGCGACCGGCCACCTGCTCCGGTCCCTGACGGAAGGCCCCATCGTCACACCGGTCGACCACCTGCCGCGGGCCTTCGGTCCCGGCGGCAACGTCTCCACGACCGCACGGGATGTGCTCGCCCTGGCACACGTCCTGCTCCACGAGGGCGTGGCGCCCAACGGGCGACGGATCGTCTCGGCCGACAGCGTCCGGGAGATGATGCGTTCAAGGGTGCCCGTACCCGACCCGTACATGTTCGGGCCCGAGTGGGCGCTCGGTCTGATCGTCTGCGACTGGCACGGGGAAACCGTCTACGCGTCCGACGGCAGCACGATCGGCCAGAACGCCCGGCTGCGCCTGCTGCCAGGCACCGACACGGCGATCGTGATGCTGACCAACGGCGGCCCGCGGGACGCCTTCTGCCGCGAGGTGTTCGACGAGATCCTCACCGGACTCGGGGTGCCCACCGTCCCGGAGCTGCCGGCGCCCGATCCCACCCTCGCCCTCGATCTGTCGCGATACGAAGGGGTCTACGAACGCCCCGGCACACGCTTCGAGGTGGCGGCCGACGGCGGAAAGCTCTGGCTCACCTTGACCCTCGACCCGATGCATGCGGACTTCCTCGGGAAGCCGGAGCGCATTCGCTACGAGCTGCAGCCGGTCAGCGAGACCCACTTCCTCATGCCGCCGACGGACCCCCTTGAGGACACCCAGACGGTCGCCCTCTACGACTTCACGGACGGCAACGCCCGCTACCTCCACACCAATTGCCGGGTACATCCACGGGTGGGGTGACTCAGACGGCAGCAGCCCGTTCCGGAGCGAGGACCGCCCAGACCTGCTTGTCGTAGCGGACCCCTTCGTACGGCCACGCCTCCCGACGTACGCCCTCCAGCGTCATCCCGAGGCGCTTGGCCACCGCGGCGCTGCGCTCGTTGTCGGCGCGGCAGTGCCACTCGGCGCGGTGCAGTCCCCGGGTCGTGAACGCCCAGTCGAGCAGGGCGTCGCAGGCCCGCGTCACCAGGCCGCGCCCTTCGGCCGCCGGCTCCAGCCAGCAGCCGACCTCGCAGGCGCCGGCGGCCACGCTGAAGTCGGTGAACATCACGCCGCCCACCAGTTCGCCGCTCAGCCAGATCCCGTACAGGCGGGCCCCGTCGGCGGCCTGGCGCTCCGCGTACCGCGCGAGCGTGGCACGCGCACCGTCGAGATCGTCCGTGACGAACGACGCTCCCACCCACGGGCGGATGTGCTCGCGCGCCCGGGCCATGTGCACGGCGAACTCCTCGGCGTGCCAGATCTCCAGCGGCGCGAGCCGGGCGTCGTCGCGCAACGGCAGCGAGAACATCGAACCTCCCCAGGTCGGGCGCGTACCTCGGTGCGCCCTCGTTTTGCTCACTCATTCACATAACACTTGTTACGTCAATGTAGCGTGGCCCCATGCCACGCACCAAGGGAGATCACGAAGCCCGCCGCCGCGACGTATCAGCGGCGGTCTGGCAGGTCATGGCGACGCGCGGTTTCGCCGGACTGACCCTGCGCGCCGTGGCCGCCCAGCTGGGCGCCACCACCGGGCTGCTCACGCACTACTTTCCGACCAAGCGCGCGCTGGTGGCGTACGCCCTGGATCTGCTCGAGGAGCGCACGCTCGCGCGCCCACGGCGCACGTCGGGCACGGGGCTGTCCTCGGTCAGGGACGCGCTCCTGGACATCCTGCCGCTGACGCCCGAGGCCACCGACAGCAACCGGATCTGGGTCTCGTCCTGGGATGCGGCACTGTCCGATCCGGAGCTGAGCGCGGACTACGCCCGTAAGTACGCGGGCAGCCGGGACAGGCTGCGCGAGCGTGTGCTCGCGGCGCAGGAGCTCGGCGAGCTGCCTCCCGGCGATCCCGCGCAGATCGCGTCAGCGGCGCAGGCCTTCGTCCTCGGCCTGGTCGTCCAGGCCCTCTTCGACCCGGCGGCCTACCCACGGGACCACCAAGTGGAGCTGCTCGACGCCTACTTGTCCCGCCTCGGCGGGAGCGCCGGCCGGGCTTAGTGCGGCTTGGGGGGTTCCTGGTTGTCCGGCGTCTCCCAGGAGTTCTCACGCGGCTGCGGTTGCGGCGGCGGGGCGGCCCGTTTGGCGGCGAGGCGTCGCCCGTACCAGAAGGCCAGCAGCAGGACGACGACGACCACCACACCGATGAGGGTCATCAACCAGGACGTTGCGCTTGCGGCGAGGAGCATGGAGAACACCTCCCGGTTCCCACGGAGATTCCTCTCCCCAGTCTCGTCCCACCACCCCACCAC
>NZ_JAAKZW010000199.1 GCF_011044995.1 Streptomyces mesophilus
CCGCCTGCCCACAGCCCACCTCGGCGCCCGTAATGCCGGATACGCGCCATCCATCCGTATCCTGAACAGGTGAGCTGGCTCAGAGCGCTGAAGGAGACCACCCGCTCGGGCCTGAAGGTCGAGCGCCACCGTCTCGAACCGCTCTTTGCCCTGCGCGCCACCGTCGGCCTCGCGCTGGTCGTCAGCTCGACGCTCGCCCTGGCGGGCCCGGAGGCCGCCGTCTCCTCGGCGTTCGGCGCGTTCCAGGCCGCGATCGCCACCTTCCAGCGCAGCTGGCGCCCGCGTCCGGTGCTCGCCCTCGCCTCCGGCACCACCCTCGCGATCACCACGTTCCTCGGCTACCTCGCCGGCGCCCATCTCGCCGTCTTCATCACTCTGCTCGCCGTATGGACCTTCGTGGCCGGCCTGTGCTGGGCGCTCGGCCCGACGGTCGGCGTGATCGCCTCGTCCAACGTGGCCATGGTGCTCGTCACCGTCACCCTGCCCACCACCGTCGCCGAAGCGGCCGGCCACGCGTTCGTGATCTTCCTCGGCGGTCTCGTACAGGCGGCGCTGATCGTCCTGTTCCCCATCCGCCGCTGGGGCGCCCAGCGCGACGCACTCGCGGACGCGCTCGCCGCCGAGGCCGACTACGCGCGCCGGCTGCGCCACGACCCGACCGCCCCCTTCGACCCGGCGCCCCTGATGGCGGCGCGCGAGGCGGCGGTCGTCACCGCACGCCAGGCCCGTACGCGCCCGTCCGAACTGCACGGCGCACGCGGCCTCGCGGAACGGATCCGCCCCGTCCTCGCCTCCCTCGCCGACCCGGCCGTGGGCGCCGCCGACGAGGGCCGCGAGCGCGACCGGGTACGCGAACTGCTCGCCGCCGCGGGCGAGATCCTCGACACCGCGGCCCGCGCGATCCGCCACGGCGAACCCGTCGCGCTGCCCCCGGGCGCGGTCGCGGCCCTGCGGACCCCGGACACCGGCGCGATCCTCACCGGACCGGCCGCCCGCGCGGCCCGTCGGCTCGCGGCCCTGCTCGACGACGTGGTGGAGACGGCCACCCCGGACACGGGCGCGGCCGCACCGAGGACGGTGCTCGAACGCCTCGCCCTGGTGCTGCGCGGCAAGTCGCCCGAACTGTCGCTCCCGGCACGCCGGTTGAAGCTCTCGTCCGCCGAATCCGCCCGGGCCGTGCAGTCCGACACCCGCCCCATCCCGCTGATCCGCCCCGGCGTCCAGGCCCTCGGGCCGCGTGCCGCCCGCACCTTGCGGGACGAGCTCAAGGTGACCGGATCGCCGTATCTGCGGCACGCGATCCGTGTCACGGCGGTCGTCGTCCTCGGCTATGTCCTCGGCCACTTCCTGCCGTTCGGCCACGGCTACTGGGCGCCGCTCGCCTCCGTGATGGTGATGCGCCCGGACTTCTCGCAGACGTACGGACGCGCGGTCGCCCGCTTCGGCGGCACCATCGTGGGCGTCACGCTCGCCTCCGTCGTGGTGTTCGCCACCGAGCCGGGCGTCCCGCTGTCGGTCACGCTCGCGATCATCTGCGCGGGCCTGATGTACCTGCTCCTGCGCACCGGTTACGTCGTCGGCCAGGTCCTGGTCGCCGCGTACATCGTCTTCCTGCTCGGCACGATCGGCGCGGACGTCGGCCAGACCGTCTACGAGCGGGTGCTCCTCACCCTGCTCGGCGGAGTGCTCGCGATGATCTCGTACGCGGTGTACCCGGCGTGGGAGACCCCGCGGCTGCGCACCAAGCTGGCCGACTGGCTGGTCGCGGACGGCCGTTACGCGGCGGCCGTCGTCCACCAGTACGCGGAACCGGCCGGCCCCGGCGAGGTGCGCCAGGCGCTCCTCGACTCCCGCGCGGCCCGTATCGCCTGGCAGGACGCGCTGAAGCGAGCCGCCACCGAACCGGTGCGCCACCGGGGCCTGTCCCGTGCGGCGGCGGACGGGGCCGGGGAGGCGCTGGCCCAGATCGCCCGGATCGGGATGCTGATGGAGGCCCACCTCCCCGAGCGCGGCGCGACCCCGGTGCCGGCCGCGGCCCGACTCGCCGACGCGCTGCGGGAGTCGGCGGACCAGGGTGCGAAGGCGGTGCGCGAACGCAGGGTGCCGGACTGGAAGCCCGTACGGGAGTGCCTGGAGAACTGGGACGGCGAGGGCGTCCCCGACCGCGTGGTGCTGCGCGGTGCGCGCCTGCTGCTCGACGCCCTGGAGGAGCTGTCGGACGCGCTGGAGCCGGCGCCGCCGCGTTGACGTACGCCGTGGCGTACCCCTCGCGTACCCCGTAAGTCCATCCGTAGGGAAATCCCTACGCTTGACAGGTAGGAAATTGCCGACCTATCGTGGAGTGCATGACCATCACCCACGCCTCCTTCATCACCGTCCCCGTCTCCGACCAGGACGCCGCCCTGCGCTTCTACACCGAGACCCTCGGCTTCCAGGTCACCGAAGACCGCCGGATGCCGCCCGGCCGCTGGCTGCAGGTCGCGCCCGAGGGCGCCCAGACCGTGCTCACGCTCTCCGGTCCGGACATGGGCGGCTTCACCCCGGGTCAGACGCAGGGGATCATGTTCCTCACGACCGATGTCGACGCGGACGCCGAGCGGCTCGAGGCCGCCGGAGTCGAGGTCACCGGACCCGACCCCATGCCGTGGGGCCGGATGGCGGGCTTCAAGGACCCCGACGGCAACGGGTTGATGCTGCTCACGCCGGCGCCTCACGCGTACGGAACCGACTGAGACCGGAAGGACCCAAGTGGCCACCACCAGCGCCGCACCCGAGGACCGGGTCTTCGCCGCCCTCGCCAACAGCACCCGGCGCGAGGTGCTGCGGCTGCTGCGCGAGGACGGACCGCAGCCCGTGCAGGCGCTCGCCGACCACTTCGACATGGCACGCCCGAGCCTCTCGGAACACCTCAAGGTGCTCCGGGAGGCCGGTCTCGTCTCCGAGGAGCGCCAGGGCCGGCAGCGCATCTACCGGCTCGAGGCCCTGCCGCTCGCCGAGGTGCAGGACTGGCTCCATCCGTACGAGCGGTTCTGGCGCGACAGGTTCAAGGAGCTGGGCGCTCTGCTCGACCGGCTGCCCGACGATGAGGCATGACCCTTCCAGTACGAGATGAAGCGTGATCATGCCCGCGTACGAAGACGACGGCGACCTGACCACCATCCGCGTCGCCCAGTTCCTGCCCCATCCGCCCGCCAAGGTCTGGCGCGCGCTCACCGAGCCCGAGTTGATCGCCCAGTGGATGATGCCCGGTGACTTCAGGCTCGAGGTCGGCCACCGCTACACGATGGCCGCGCTCCCGCGCCCCAACACCGAGTTCTCCGGGACGGTCGAAGCCGAGGTCCTCGCGTACGAGACGGAGCGGATGCTCGCCGTCCGCTGGCAGGACGCGGACCGTCCCGACGCCGTGGACTGGACGATCACCTGGACTTTGGAGCCGGAAGGGCGCGGCACACGTCTCTTCCTTGTGCACGAGGGATTCGACCCGGACGACCCGACGCAGCTCATGGCCCGCAAGATCATGGGCGGCGGCTGGCGTTCGTCCGTGATCACCGCGCTGGAAGCCGTCCTGGACGCTCTCTGACGGGAGCGCTCCCGTCGCAGAGCAGCGCGGGGAGCGCGCCCGGGCCTGTAACCAGGCGCGCACCCCGCGTGCACGTGCATCTGCCCATGCATCTGCAGGTGAACACAGCTATGATCCGGGGCAGTTGACCGCACCGCATCATCAGTCACAGTGCCAACGGGAGCGACTTGTGGACCACGCGTACAACGGTATGGCGGCCACAGAGCTCGACGGGGTCGTCTGGCAGAAGAGCCGGCACAGCAACTCCCAGGGTTCCTGCGTGGAGTTCGCGAAGCTGTCGGAGGGGCGGGTGGCGATGCGCAACTCGAACTTCCCCGACGGGCCCGCGCTCGTATACACGCGCGCCGAGATAGAGGCGATGCTGCTCGGTGTGAAGGACGGCGAGTTCGACCACTTGATAGCGGGGGCCTGACGGCGAGGGCGCGTCGGCCCGCCTGAACGCAAAACAGCCGGGACGCGTGATCCGCATCCCGGCCCGACTGCCGTACGAACAAGCCCTATTCCGCACCTTCGAGCCGGAACAGCGCCCACACCACCTTGCCGCCCAGCGTCCCGGCGAGCGGATGCCAGCCCCAGCCGTCGGCGAACGAGTCGACGAGGAAGAGGCCGCGGCCGCACTCGGCCGAGAAGTCCTCGTACGCCTCGTCCTCGCGCGCCACCGGGCTCTCCTGGCTGGGGTCGCGCACCGCGCACACGAGCCGCGAGCTCCAGCGCATGAGATGCAGCCGTACGGGAGCAGACTCGTCGCGCACCGTGTCGGCGGGCAGCGCGTGGCGCAGGGCGTTGGTGACGAGTTCGGAGACCACCAGGGCGACGTCGTCGAAACGGCCGTCGAGCTGCCACTCGGTGAGAGTGGAGCGGGTGAACTGCCGTGCCCCGCGCACCGCTTCATAGCGGGCGGGCAAGGCGACCGAGGCCGCATTCGACACCGCGGAGGGGTCGATGGGGGGAAGCCCCTGCCGTAACGGCTCGAGCATGGTCGATCCATTCGTCCCCATGCGAGGCACTCCCGGTTCCGCGGCCGTAGCGATGTTGCGGTGGTGCGCGGGCCCATCGTTCCGAATGCGTACGGCGGATGCAAGGGCAGATGCACGTGCACGTGCCGGAGTTGGACCTTCAAGTACCAGTTCTTGCTTATTTCTTCCTGCGTATTCTTTCGTAGTCGTTCTGTGAGGAACCTGTTTCTGTAACCAGATGAGTACGCGCAGGAGCGTTTAATGGCAGACTTCGGCACCTGTAGGGGCCCGATGGGGGCTGGGGAGGGTTGAAGTCAGTGACGGCTGGGGAGTCGAGCGGCTCAGTGGTGCGGCGCATCCTCCTGGGGTCGCAGCTGCGGCGCCTGAGGGAGTCGCGCGGGATCACGCGTGAGCAGGCCGGCTACTCGATCCGTGCCTCCGAATCGAAGATCAGCCGCATGGAGTTGGGACGGGTGAGCTTCAAGGCGAGGGACGTGGAGGACCTGTTGACGCTGTACGGCGTCACGGCCGAGGCCGAACGCGGGCCCTTGCTCGATCTTGCCCGGGAGGCCAACTTGGCGGGCTGGTGGCACAGTTACTCGGATGTGCTGCCCGGCTGGTTCCAGACCTATGTGGGTCTGGAAGGCGCCGCCTCGCTGATCCGCGCGTACGAAGTGCAGTTCGTGCACGGGCTGCTGCAGACCGAGGCGTATGCCCACGCGGTCGTCACGCGCAATGCCGAGAACATGGCTCATGCGGAGGTCGAGCGCCGAGTCGCGCTGCGCCTGGAGCGCCAGAAGCTGCTCGTCGACGAGCGCGGACCGCAGCTGCACTGCGTGCTCGACGAGGCCGCCCTGCGCCGCCCGTATGGTGACCGATCGGTCATGCGCGGTCAGTTGGAGCATTTGATCGAGGTGTCGCAGCGGCCGAATGTCACCCTTCAAGTGATGCCGTTCAGCTTCGGCGGCCACTCCGGGGAGTCGGGTGCCTTCGCTCTGCTGCGCTTCCCCGAATCGGACCTTTCCGACGTCGTCTACCTGGAACAGCTGACCAGCGCCTTGTACCTCGACAAGCGCGAGGAAGTCGCGCAGTACGAGAAGGCGATGGAAAGGCTGCAACACGACAGTCCGAATCCGGACCAGACCCGCGATCTGCTCCGTGGACTTCTCCAACTGTCCTGAAACACAAGTACGATGACTGGCTATCAGGAACTGTCGCAAGTGCTCACAAGCGCCCGGCAGTACAGCCAGACGCGGGGGTCGTATGTCCTTCTTCACCGACCTGGGCCGGCAGTACATCGACGGCGAGTGGCGTACGGGCAACGGCTCGTGGGACATCATCGACTTCAACCCGTACAACGGGGAGAAGCTCGCCGCGGTGACCGTGGCCACGCGCTTCGAGGTCGACGAGGCCTATCGCGCGGCCGAGCGCGTCCAGAAGGACTGGGCCGAGACCTCCCCGTATGCCAGAAGAGCCGTCATCGAGCGGGCCCTGCGCATCACCGAGGAGCGCGAGGACGAGATCGCCGAGGCGATCATCGACGAGCTGGGCGGCACCTGGCTCAAGGCGCGCTATGAGGTCCATCTCGCCAAGGAGTTCCTGCGCGAGGCGATCCACCTCGCGCTGATCCCCGAGGGCCGCATCATCGCCTCGCCGACCGCCGGCAAGGAGAACCGGCTCTACCGCAATCCGGTCGGTGTGGTCGGTGTGATCAGCCCGTTCAACTTCCCGTTCCTGGTGACCATGAAGTCCGTCGCCCCCGCGCTCGCGCTCGGCAACGGTGTGGTGATCAAGCCGAACCAGAACACCCCCGTGGTCGGCGGCGGCCTGATAGCCAAGATCTTCGAGGACGCGGGACTGCCGCCCGGCCTGCTCAACGTCCTCATCACGGACATCGCGGAGATCGGCGACGCGCTCATCGAGCACCCGGTCCCCAAGGTGATCTCCTTCGCCGGATCCGACCGCGTCGGCCGCCATGTCGGCGCCGTCACGGCCACCCACTTCAAGAAGGCCATCCTCGAACTCAGCGGCAACAGCGCCCTGGTGGTGCTCGACGACGCCGATGTGGACTACGCCGTGGACGCCGCGGTCTTCAGCCGTTTCGTCTACCAGGGCCAGGTCTGCATGGCCGCCAACCGCATCCTGGTGGACCGCTCGCTGTGGGACGTCTTCACCGAGAAGTTCCTCGCGCGGGTACGGGCGCTCAAGACCGGCGATCCGCGCGACCCGGAGACCGATCTCGGCCCGGTGATCAACGAGTTCCAGGCCGAAGCGCTCGGCACGCTCGTGCAGCAGGCCCTCGACGAGGGCGCGACCGCCCTGATCCACGGCCGCACGATCGGCAATCTCGTCGAGCCGACCGTCCTGACCGGTCTGCCCGCGGACTCCCCGATCCTGCGCCAGGAGATCTTCGGCCCGGTGGTGCTGCTCGTGCCCTTCGAGGACGAGGCGCATGCGGTACGGATCGCCAACGACACCCCGTACGGCCTGAGCGGCGCGGTGCACACCGGCGACGTGGAGCGCGGGGTGCGCTTCGCCAAGCGCATCGAGACCGGGATGATGCACGTCAACGACGGGACCGTGCACGACGAGCCCTTCGTGGCCTTCGGCGGCGAGAAGCACTCGGGGCTCGGGCGGCTGAACGGGGACGCGACCGTCGAGGCCTTCACGACACAGAAGTGGATCTCGGTGCAGCACGGGCGGAGCCACTTCCCGCTGTAGCTCTTGCTCGGCGCGGTGCGGTCCGTAGCTCTTCCGTCGCGCTGTGCATCTAGGACAGCAGCTGACCGCAAGTGTCCGTAGCGTGGTTTCTGTCAGCAGGGACAGGCGCTGTGAAAGGCGGACGGACCATGGTCACCCACGTATCGGCAGAGACCCCCGGCGATGAGCGCGGCGCGCTGCTCAACTTTATCGAGGAGGCCCGCGGCGGCCTGCGCCGCTCGGTGCTCGGTCTGAGCGACGAGCAGGCCTCGTCCAAGCCCAGCGCGAGCGAACTCTCGCTGGCCGGTCTGATCAAGCATGTCGCCGAGGTCGAGCAGGGCTGGATCGCCAAGGCCAAGGGCGAGCCGGAGCGCGTCCAGCGCGACGAGTCCAACTGGCACGAGTGCTTCACGCTCGTCGGCGACGAGACGGTGACCTCGCAGCTCGCGTACTGGAAGCAAGTAGCCGACGAGACCGCGGAGTTCATCCGCGCTGCCCCCGACCTGAACGCCACCTTCGCGCTGCCGGACGAGCCCTGGTACCCCAAGGACGAGGCGGTCTCCCTGCGCTGGGTCGCGCTCCACCTGATCCGCGAGATCAACCGGCACGCCGGCCACGCCGACATCATCCGCGAGTCCCTCGACGGCAAGTCGGCCTGGGACCTGGTGGCCGAGGAGAGCGGGCAGAGCTGGGGCTAGGGCTTCAGGTCTCCGGGGCGCTCCAGGTCTTGGGGCCGCAGGTCTTCGAGCCGCTCCAGGTCGTCGCGTACCGACTCCCGTTCCTCCTGGGTGAGTTGGGCCGCGGCGGCCTGCGCTCGTGCCTCCGCCGTACGGGCGGTGTCCTCGTCCCCGAGCCGCAGGGCCACATCCGCCCGCAGGACCAGCAGCTTCAACAGCTGTACGGGAGTGGGCTGTTCGTCCGCCATCCTCAGCACCCGGTCGATGATCTTCGCCGCCCCGACCGGGTCCTCCTTGGAGTCGGCGAACAGGGACGCGTTGTGCAGCGCCCGCGCGAAGGTCTCCTCGGGAGCGGGCCGGTGATGCTGGTCCTCGCTGATCTTCTGCCCGACCCGGATGCAGTTCCCGCCCGGGTCCGTCATCAGGAACTGCCGCACGCCGTACGACATGTCCTTGAGCGTCCCGATCCGTGGCAGCCCGCGCGTGGGAATCCGCCCGTACGTCGCCTTGAGGCCGGACCGGAAGGCCTCGTACAGCGTGTCGACGTCATCGGTCAGGACGTAGCAGGTGCTGTACGACGCCTGCGGGTCATGCGCCTTCAGCCCGAAGAACTGCAGCTCGATCTCCCCGTACGCCACGACGGCGAACGGATTGGGGCTCTTCTGCTGGAAGGTGATCTCGAAGCCGAGCGCCGAGTAGAAGTCGAGCACCGGCTGGAGCGTCCGGCACGGGAGGATGGGGATCGTCTTTGCGGTCGCTTTCTTGGTGTGCCTGTCCATACGGGTAGCCTAGTCAAAGTTGAATAGAACGCACCCGCACTCCGTCGCCCGTACTGGAAAGGACCCGTGCATGTCCGGCCCCTCCGCGATCCGTCTGCTCGTCCTCGGCGCCGTCCGTATGCACGGCCGTGCGCACGGCTATCAGGTGCGCAACGACCTGGAGTTCTGGGGCGCGAACGAGTGGTCGAACGCCAAGCCGGGCTCGATCTATCACGCGCTCAAGCAGATGGCGAAGCAAGGCCTGCTCCTTGCGCACGAGGTCGCACCGTCGACGGCCGGCGGCCCGCCGCGCACCGAATACGAGGTGACCGAGCAGGGCACGGAGGAGTACTTCTCCCTGCTCAAGGACTCCCTCGTCGCGTACGACCAGAAAATGGACGTGCTCTCGTCGGCCATCGGCTTCATCGTCGACCTGCCGCGCGAGGAGGCGGTCGCCCTCCTGAAGAAGCGTGTGGAGGCGATCGAGGCGTGGCGGGCCGGCGTCACCGCGCACTACATCCCCGAGGACGGGCCCGAACAACTCGGCCACATCGGCGAGATCATGCACCTGTGGGTGCACTCGGCGGACGCCGGCGCGGAGTGGACGCGGGGGCTGATCGAGCGGATCGAGGGCGGGGCCTACACGTTCTCGGGCGAGGGGGAGCCCTTCGTGGGAGTGCTCGCCGAGGACCAGGAGAACCCGTACGCGACGGATGAGGTGCACCCGGGGGACCGGGAGTAGAACTCCGGCCCCCGGGCGCACCGTCACTTCGTGACGTTCATCTTCATGACGATCACTTCATGAGGATCACTTCGTGAAGATGAAGTACTTCCAGCTGCCGTGGGTGGTGCTGTTCACCGTGTCCCCCGAACTGCTGTTGATGTACGAAGACCGCATACGGAACTTGATGCCGGTCTGCGGGGTGCCCGTCAGGGTGACCGCGGACTTCCCGTTGGTGCCGAGCGCGAAGTAGTCCGCTCCCGCGTCGATCCACCGGCCGTTGACGTAGGCGTCCATCTCGAGCCGCTGCTTGCGGCCCTTGTAGTACGTCATGGTGGTGGTGAACACGGGGTCGACCGACTTGCGGACGTAGTGGTACGTCGTGGAGCCGATCTTGCCGGTCCTGTAGTGCTTGGACACGGTGGTGGACACCCGCACCTTCGCGTACGCCGTGGACTTGACCGTCTTCGGCGCATAGCGGGCGTCACCCGCGAACTTCGCGGTGAGCGTGACATCGCGGCTCATGTCCAGGGTGACCCACAGGTTGCCGTTGGAGTTGACCGTGCCCTTCTTCACCAGCTTGTTGGGCTTGTCGGCGCCGAACGGGTCCGCCCAGATCTCCACCGTGCGGTTCTTGTACGTCGACCCGAGATGCGCGGCGAAGGCGACGTCCTTGCCGTAGTCGTAGAGCTTGCCGTTGTTGTTCAGGGTGAGGGTCGGGGTGGCGCGGGAGACCTCGACGGAGGCGGTCGCCGAGGCGGGGGTGTGCGTCGAGTCCCCTGCGTACGCCACCTTGTAGGTGACCTTGCCGCCGGCGGGCGGAGTATCGGAGAACGAGAACGCCCCGCCCGCTCCGAGCAACTTGGTCCCGAGCGACTTGCCGCTCGGCGACTCCATGTCGGTACGGGTGACGGTGAGGGGGGTGCCGGCGGGCAGGGGCAGTGTCGCCGTGAGGGTGCCCTTGACGGTGAACGGCTTGGCGCGCGTGGCCTTGGCGGGGACGGTGACGGTCAACTTGGGCAGAGACCTGGTGGGGTCGGTGAGGACATGCAGCCGGTGGGTGTTGTCGTAGTTGCCGGTGACGGCGAACAGGCGGTTCCCGCCGGGCTCCCAGGCCAGACCTTCGTCGGCCAGGCTGTCTCCGCCGCTGCTGCTTCCCGTCGAAGGGAAGTCGTAGGTGCGTACCGAGGTGGTGGCGCCGGGCGTGAAGACGTGGACGTCCGGGTCGTACGGCGAGTCCGTGCCGGCCGCGACGGTGCCGTCGGGTGCAATGGCGACAGCCGTGGGGTGGTGTTCGCTGGGGTATGACCCGACTTCCACGAGGTCCGTGGTTCTCCACACCCGGTGATGGTCGCCGGGGTTGGCCGTGATGATTCGGGTGCCGTCCGGAGTGAACGCGAGGTCATTGGTCATCCCGGACCCTGCGGACGCCCCACCGTCGCCGACGCGCGCCGTGCGGGCGGCCTTGCCGGAGGACACGTCGAACACGCTGAGTCCGAACCAGTAGACCTCCGGGGACGCGGCGGCCAGGGTGTTCGGGTCGGCGGGCGAGACGGCCAGCCTCGGGGCGCCGGTCCACTTGTTATCGGTGTCCTGCCCCAGTTCCACCACCGGTTCGGTGCCGGACAGGTCGAGGGAGCCGATGTCGCCGAGGTCCGCGTTGCCGTAACCGAACCAGATCTTGCCCCCGGCGAGCGCCAGATGCGCGGGGTCCGTACCGTCCCCGGTCGCGTACCGGCCCGTGCGGGTAACCGTCTGCGTCTCGATCGAGACGATCGAGTCATCGCCGGGCACCGCGGCGTAGAGCAGTCCCGAGTCGGCGGAGAGCGCCAGCCCTTGTACGCCCGGGAGCCCGTCCACGGTGGCGACCACCGTTCCGGTGTAGTCGGTCGCCACGATCTTGCCGCTGTACGGGTCGCTGATGAAGACCTGCTGGTGGACCCCGTCCACCACCATGTCGCCGGCGGACTGCACCGGCAGCACCTTCGCGGTGTCGGCTGCGGCCGACCCCGTCGAACCCGCGACCAGAGCCGCAGAACTGAACAGAACCGCGAACGCCGTCGCGGTCGAAAGCATGCGCTTACGCACGATGAGAGATCCCCCCACGGAATCAAAGAACCGGCCGGCCCGAGATACGGGCACCGGCGCGCGCCCGGGAAGCCGGGCGCGGAGATCGAAGACTAAGGCATGTCACGGACAACGTGACAGGGGGATTCCATGCGCGCCGCCCGCGCAGGCCGGTGCGCCGACCTGCGGCGTTGACCGGACGGGCCTGCGGCGTTGACCGGGCGGGCCTGCGCCGTTGTCCGGACCGGCCACAAGAGAGCTGGTAATCAAGTTTGACTAACGCGAGAGCGGGGAGTACGTTCCAGGAGTAGTAGTCAAGTTTGACTACGAAACGAAGGAGGCTCATGACCGACGCGATCATCGCCGAGGGCGTGCACAAGGCGTACGGGGCGAAGAAGGCCCTGGACGGCCTGGACCTGACCGTCGCCCGGGGCACGGTGCACGGCGTGCTCGGCCCGAACGGTGCGGGCAAGACCACCGCGGTGCGCATCATGGCGACGCTGCTGCGGCACGACGAGGGGCAGGTGCGGGTCGCCGGGTTCGACGTACGGACGCATCCGGACGAGGTGCGCCGGCGGATCGGTCTGCTCGGGCAGCACGCCGCGGTCGACGAGGACCTGAGCGGGCGGCAGAACCTGGAGATGTTCGGCCGCCTCTACCACCTGGGCGCGCGGCGGGCGCGGACGCGGGCCGGCGAACTGCTCGAACGGTTCGGGCTCGAGGACACCGGGCGCAAGGCGGTCAAGCAGTACAGCGGGGGTATGCGACGCCGCCTCGACCTCGCGGCCTCGCTGATCACGGATCCCGAGGTGCTGTTCCTCGACGAGCCGACCACCGGTCTCGATCCCCGGGGGCGGGGCGAGGTGTGGAGCGCCGTGCGCTCGCTGGTCGGCGGCGGCACGACCGTGCTGCTCACGACCCAGTACCTGGAGGAGGCGGACCAGCTGGCGAACCGTATCTCCGTGATCGACCACGGCCGCGTCATCGCGGACGGCACCTCCGACGAGCTCAAGGCGAAGACCGGCGGCGACCGGATCGACGTGGTGCTGCACGACCCGGCCCAACTGGCCCGCGCCGCCGCCCTGTTGCCCGGCGAGGCCTCGGTCGACGAGGACCTGCGCCTGGTCAGCGCCCCGGTCGCGGACCGGATGGCGGCGCTCACACAGGTCGTACGGGCGCTGGAGGAGGCCGGTATCGAGGCGGAGGACATCGCGCTGCGGCGGCCGACGCTGGACGAGGTGTTCCTGGATCTGACCGGGCGGCCGCGGGGCGAGGAGCTGGAAGGCGCGGGTCGGTCGCGGGGCGGGGAGACGCGTGGCGGGGAGCCGCGGGGCGAGAGTCGGTCGCAGGGTGCGGGTCGGTCGCAGGGTGAGAAGGAGGACGCATGAGTACGTCGACGACGATCGGCGCCAGGGATACGGGGATCGGCTCCGCAGCCGCCGGGGGTACGCGGCTCGGCTGGGCGCTCGCCGACTCCTGGACCATGACGCGGCGCGAACTGCTGCACTGGGCGCGTCAGCCCGTACAGGTCGTGGTGGGCCTGGTTTTCCCCGTGATGCTGCTCCTGATGTTCGGCTACCTGATGGGCGGCGGCACCGGCATCGAGGGTGACTACCGCGAGTATCTGGTGCCGGGCATGTTCGCGCTGACCATGGCGTTCGGCCTGGACGCCACGATGGTCGCCGTCACCCAGGACCTCAACAAGGGCGTGGTGGACCGCTTCCGCTCCATGCCGATGACCAACGGGGCGGTCCTGGTGGGCCGTTCGGCCGCGGACATGCTCCAGTCGCTGCTCTCGCTCGTGATCCTGATGGCGGTGGGGCTCGCGGTGGGCTGGCGCTGGCACGGCTCGTTGGGAGCGGTGCTCGCGGCGATGGGGCTGCTGTTGCTGCTGCGCTTCGCGATGCTGTGGATGGGCATCCACCTCGCGATGGTGGCAGGCAAGCCGGAGCTGGTGATGGCCGTACAGATCCTGGTCTGGCCGGTCAGCTTCCTCTCCAACGCGTTCGCGACCCCGGAGTCCATGCCGGGCTGGCTGGGCGCGACGGTCGAGTGGAACCCGATGTCGGCCACGGCCACGGCGGTACGCGACCTGTTCGGCAACGAGGGCGGTGTCTCCTCGGCTTCCTGGGCCTCCGAGCACGCCGCGCTGCTCGCGGTGGTGTGGCCGGTGGTGCTGGTGGCGGTGTTCTTCCCGCTGGCGGTACGGAGGTTCGGGCGGCTCAGCAGGTAGCCGGCGGGCGGCCCGCGAGGAGTCTGCCGGCAGGCTGCTGGCAGTTCGTGCGCAATCCGTCCCGAGCGCGGGGACGGACATCGGCAAATGGAGCGCGGGGACGGGAATCGGCAAAGTAATCCGTCCTCGGACCAAAATAATTCGTCCTCGGACATGGAACCTCGAACCGGCCTGCGGTGTATCAGAAGTACCTGCCGACCGCCCGATGCGGTCGGCACCGCGGGCCGGGGGTGCCATGAACGGGGTATATGTACGGCGGGTGTTGGCCGCGCTGATCGGCGCGCTCGCCCTGCTGCTTGCGGGATGCGGCGAGGCGGGCGGCAGGCGTGGCGGGGAGCCGGGCGATGAGCGGGCGGCGCAGTCGAAGGCGGCCGGAGCGGCCTCAAGGGGAGCCGGGGAAGGGGCGGATCCGCCGCGGATACCGTCCGCCGACGGGCTGCCCGGCTGGGCGCACTCCCTGGGGTTCGCAGCGGACGGCTCGGGCTTCGCGCTGCTCGCGCAGTGCCCGGAGGGGGAGGAAGAGGGCACGGGCGACGGCTGTGTGCAGCGGGTCGCGGTCCTCGACAAGGGCGCGCGCCAGTGGCGGGTGGCGAAGGCCTCGCCCCTGGCGAACACGGCTCCGGACTGGGGTGTGACCGCGGATGTGCTGGTCCTGGGGCCGGGCCGGGCGCTGATCCGTGAGGGCACGAGCATGATCGGCGACCGGACTTGGTACACGGCGGACAGCGGCCGGACCTGGCGCAAGGGCACGGCGGCCGTCCAAGGCACCGTGCCCTCCGTGCCCGCGCACGGTCGGCTGGTCTCGGTCTGCAGCGCGGAGGACGCCGAGGGCAACGGCTGCGGGCGCGCCCGCCTCGCTGTGATCATGCCGGACTCCGGCGAGCACCGGGCCCTGGCCCAACAGCCGCCGCTGGGCGGGGTGGTGGACCCTGCCGGTGAGGCGGCCGGAGACCTGTACGTCCAGGGCAAGGCTCCCGGTTCGGGCCGGCCCACGCTGGCGGTCAGCCCCGACCGGGGCCGCACCTGGAAGGAGTCCCCGCTGACCGGGGCGGCGACCTCGCAGCACGGGACGTTCACGCTGGTCTCGGGCCGTGCGGGGATCTTCGCGTTGCAGCGCGGCGGACTGCCGGAGGGGGAGGGCGTGAAGAACGGTCTGCTGACCATCCACAAGCAGAACGCCTCGGACCGGACCTGGACCCGGGTCTGGTCCTTCCGCCCCGGCGTCGAGCCGCGCTCGGTCCTGGGCGCGATCGCCGCGGACGACAACTCCCTCACGATCTACGGCGAACACGGCGTCTGGACCAGCGACACGGGAGGCCGCACCTTCCATCAGGGGGAGGGCTCCACCGGCATCGCGGGCTCCGCGTGGAAGACCCCGATCGGCTGGCTGTGGGAGAGCGGCACCGGCCAGGGGGCGTACCGGATATCGAGCGACGGCGTGCACTGGCACGCCTTCCAGCTGTCCGACTGACGCCCGCACACCGGAGGCCCCACTCATGAACGTCAACGACCTCGTACAGCAACGCATCGAGGCGGCCCGCCACCGGATCGCCACCACCAAACGCACCCGCGCCGAACTCACCGAGGCCCGCACCAGAGGCCTCACCCACCGCCACACCCAAAAACTACGCACCCTGGCCCAACGCGACCACGCAGCTGGCCGCGGCAAATCCAGCCCTTCCGGCGCCTGAGGCATTCAGCCCCTGCGGCGTTTGAGCAGATCCGAACGAAGTTCGGCTGTGACATTGTGCGGCTCCGCCGCGTGGGGGGTCCGGGG